>JAGADM010000051.1 GCA_017613595.1 Lachnospiraceae bacterium
ATGTCTTTCAGGTAACGGTAATCCTTCCGCTCATACCCCGCACACGTAAAATTCTTTAATTCCGTCATTCAATTTCCTCCATATACATTTGTTACCTTCTATGCAATCGCGCCTTCAGTCATAATCCCTGCGGCTCATCTTTTCCATCTGTTTATGCCACTTGGATATCTGCTTTTTGAGCGCGTAATTGCTGTGATTTTCGCGGCTTAAGTTCTTATAAAGCGTATACCGCTGTTCGGAAAGCGTCCCGTCCGCGAGTGCCGCTTTGATCGCGCAGCCGGGCTCCGTCATATGCCTGCAGTTGCCGAACCTGCACCGGCTTTCGAGTTCAAGGATATCGGAAAATGTGTCGTCCAGCCCTTCCTGCACCGACGCCATTCCGATCTCACGCATACCGGGCGTATCGATGATCGAAACGCCGTTTTTCAGGGTGATCAGCTGTCTTCTCGTCGTCGTGTGGCGTCCCTCTCCGTCCGACTCGCGGATCGCGGAAGTCTTCATCACTTCCTCGCCTGCGATTACGTTTAAAAGGGTGGACTTACCGGCACCGGACGACCCTAAAAAGCAGACCGTGGTACCCGGCTGAAAGTACTCCTCAAGTTCGTCAAGACCGATTCCGTAAAGTGCTGAGATTGCATGGACTCGAATCTTCTCGGAGATGGTCTCCACCTCGGTTACGTAACGGCCGACGTTCGGACAGAGGTCGCATTTGGTCAGAACGGCAACCGGTGTCGCCCCGCCCGCAAGAACAACGCTTGCGTACCGCGCGATACGGTTATAGCTGTAATCTTCATTCAACGACGTCACGATGAAGACGTAATCCGTGTTGGCCGCCATGTACTGCATCACGCCTGTCTTCGCCTGGTCCATACGCTTCAGAAAGCTCGTCCGCTCACATACCGACTGGATCAGCGATTCGCCGATAGGGTTATAGATAAATATAACATAATCTCCTACCACAGGCAACTCTTCCGTGTCTGCATAGTAAAAGTTTCCTTTGAGTTTCGCCTGCAGTTCCTCGCCCCAGTACTGAATCTTATAACTGCTCCTGCCGGCCTCCGAAATCCGTCCGAGACGCAGTTTATGAAGCGGCTGCTCCTTCAGTTTCATCGGCTTACAATAAGGGAAGCTTTTGTTAAACTCTTCTATCTCCGCTTCGTCCTCACAGGTCTCAAATACCGGTCCTTCGGCGTAGATTCCGTGAATATCTTCAAAGCCTTCGTTGAGAGGCAGTGCCATGAACGCATCCGAATTTCCGAACGCGTTATGGTGAATGTCAAACCGGTCGCATGTGACAAATCCGAAGCGCGGGTAGTATTCCGGCTCTCCGCACATGACAATGCCCTTGAACCCTGCTTCTTTGATGAGCGGGATCACCGCTTCCATCAGCTGTGTGCCGATGCCGCGGTAACAAAGCGTCGGCTCGACCGCCACCGGTCCGATGGTGGCGACTTCGCGGCATGTGCCGTCGGAGGCAGTCACATTTGCCTTCGATGTAAATACGCAGCCGGCAATCCGGCCGTCGAGCTCCGCAATGAGGCTGCATTCCGGCACATACTCCGGGGCTTCGCGCAGCTTGTGCACGAGCAGATGCTCGTTGCAGCCGGACCCGTACATGTTGAAGAATGCCCGCATAACCATAAGTTCCGTGTTGAAATAATCTTCTTTGGTTTCTTTTCTGATAATGATGTTCAATGCTATTTCTCCGTTTCGTAATGTTTTCAGGTTCTTTGAACCCGGTTCCGGCTTTTTAAAAGCCCTTGTTTCAGCTCTGTTGAGCTTGAATTCGGTTACGATACGGACGGAGACCTTAGAAATAAGACGGGCGGCGGCAGTGGGAAAACACCGCCCGAAAGACATAAAAATACCGTGACAAAACGTCACGGCCGCTGCATTCTGATTCAATTCATTCCATCAAAAGAAGCATACCGAGGTCAACCTTCCGTATCTGTTTACAAGCTCAATTGTTGCGAACATATAAAAGTACCTCGCTTTCTTTTGTGATGGCTATATTATATCGGTTCCTGCGGAATATGTCAACACCGACTGTTCCGCGCCGGATACAGAAGCTTCAGCCTCATTGTTCTAGCAGCCGTTTCAGGATCTGCTTCCGGTTATTGATGAACATCTCCGTGACCTGATAGCTCCCGGTCTCCTCGTATTCACATGGTTGAATCTCGCCGCCGTCGAAGCTTAAGATCTCCGCCCCGGGCAATCCGAGAAGGATCGGCGAATGCGTTACGATGATGAACTGCGCACCGTCCGCGGCGCATTCCGCAATCTGAATCAGGAGCGTCATCTGACGCTGCGGGGAAAGCGCGGCCTCCGGCTCATCTAAAAGATACAGTCCCCTGCCCTGAAAGTTCTTCTGCGCCATCGCAAGGAAACTTTCGCCGTGGGATTTCCGGTGATAGTACTCCGGCCTCACACCGCCTTCCCTGCTGTACTTTTCCTCAGCGCTCGCGACATTATAGAAACTTTCGGCCCGGAGGAAGTACCCCCAGCCCGGCTTCCTCGCTCCTCTTTTTAAGCGCATGGCTTCACACAGTTCCGAGTGCGAGTCATAGGTCGAAAAACTGTAATTCCTTGTTCCGCCCTCGGGATTAAAGCCGGACGCGACCGCGATTGCCTCAAGCATCGTGGATTTGCCGCTTCCGTTCTCACCGACGAAAAATGTGATCGGCGCACGAAACGTCAGGTCACTCACCCCGGCGACGGCCGGAATCTCCCGCAGATAACTGCTTTCCTCAATCCTGTCCCAATCAATGGATAATCCTTTTATGTACAGTTCAGAACCCTTATCCGACATGATTAAACCCCTTCTCAACCTCAACGCCCGAAAAGTTTATTGTAATGCCGCCTCGATCAGCTTTTTCAGGTGTATTTCCACGGAATCAAAGCACTGTACGGGACAGTTCTCCGCATTTAAAAGAAGCGGCAGTTCGGTGCATCCGAGAATCACTCCCTCGATTCCGTATGCTTCCTTCATGTGGTTTATGATTCCCTGAAACTCAGACAAAGTGGACGGTTTGACGATTCCGTTCTCCAATTCCTCAAGAATCCTCTTTCCGATTAAGGCCCGCTCTTCGCTGTCCGGTACGTATACCTCAATTCCGGCACGGATCATATCCTTCTTCATATAATCCTGCTCCATCGTGAACACCGTGCCGAGCAGCGCGACACGCTTCACGCCGCGTGACGTCAGTTCCTCGCTTACGGCTTTCGGGATGCTGAGAAGCGGCACACCGGATCTTCTCTCCAGTTCCTCATATACTGCGTGCATCGTTACCGCAGTCAGCGCGATGACCTCCGCACCGCCTGCTGCCAGAGCGCTGACCTTCTCAAGCAGATAGTCCGCCAGGCTGTCGAAATCATCCTGCACAACATAATTCCATGCTCTTCGGAAGTTTACGCTTTCGATCGCTATGTCAGGCATCGCCGCCCCGTTCGTAAGCTTATCCATCTCCGCATTTAACTTCTTATAGTACATAACGGTAGATTCGGGACCTGTCCCGCCTACCAGTCCGATCTTCTTCATAAAAACCTCCGTCACGCATATTCTTTACCGGCACTTCTTTCGTAAGCCACACGCCGTTTACTGACCTGTAAAATGTGTATCCGTCCTCATTTATCTTCCGTGTGGCAATCTGCTATTTCTTTATTCTCAACTGTTCCGTGTCCCATCACCCACGCAAATGCCTTTGCCGTTCTCTGATCGGCATCCGCGAAATGGTTGCCCGTATTCCATTCAAGCGTGCAATCAACGCCCAGTCCCCGCAGCAATTCATACGCTTCACGGATCCGGTTTCCGACTGCTGCCATAACGGGATTGCGCGTCTTCTCCTCGCGGTCACCGAGGCTTAAATACACGCGTCCGGTCCGAATCCTGTGTTCCTTCATGTAATCGGCAAAGCCCGGGAACCATACGGAAGGCGATGCGGCCGCAATGCCCTGAAAACGGTCGGTCTGATATGCCGCCCACAAGGCGAAAAGCCCCGCCAGCGAATAGCCGCCGAGGTAATAGGTCTTCGTCTCATCAACGCAATAGGTAAAAATCTCACGAAGCGTATCGCCAGCACCGTTTCCGAAGCCTTCCTTCCCGAATACCGCCGGAGCTTCCCATGGCGCCAGGTCCCGATTCCAGTCATCGACTTTAAATGTGACCAGCCGGAACTCGCCCTGAAACTGCTCCCGGATAGCCGCAATCTCCCGCTCCGTCAGTTCCGTGTCGTGGTCCCCGACCGGCTGAATCAGAACATTCCGTGCGTCCCGGTTTCCGTATTCGCGCACTTCCATGCCTTGCTCCCCCATACCGTGTATTTACGTAATAAAGCCCTGTCAATCCTTTTCCATCCACAATTCCATCAGGAGCAGATACGGCGTGTCATCTTCGATGAGGCAGTAATCAATTATGCACCGGTCGTATTTTTCTATCAGATCGTAAAAAGAATCATTTATCAATTCACGCATATTATCTCCACATATGCGGGTCCGAAGTTATTTCAGTTTCATGACACAGCCATACAACAACGGAATATCTATGTATTCTTCCGTCATTTCCCGGCCTCGTTTTTCGATGCTGACGATCTCAAAATCGGAATCGAAAAAGTCCCGCAGTCTTTGTTCCGAAAATGACACGCCCGTGTTCCTTTTCGTGTAAAACTCCAGGTCATCCAGTTCCTCTGCTCCGTCTTCATCAGCCGAAAAACACAGAAGGACAAAGTATCCGTTCTCTTTCAGAATTGCCTTTAGAAGCTCTCTGTACTGCAGTCTTCTGTGCGGCGGCAGATGATGAAACATTCCGCTGTCGATCACGAGGTCATATTTTCGGTCCTCAAAATCAACCGTCAGAAAATTACTGCAGATAAACCTTGCGTTTTCAAGCCCTTCCGCCTTGTCCTTCGCATTACGGATTGCGACTTCGGAAGAATCTACGGCCAATACTTCGACTCCTCTTTTTGCCAGAAATATTGCGTTTCTGCCTTCTCCGCATCCGAATTCCACGGCATCCTTAATGCTGTGCGTTTTCACGAATTCCGTTATCATCTTATCCGGCAGCGTATTGTTCACAAGGAACGGTGCTTTCATTACTCTGTCCGCATAAAAGGTATTCCAGTCAATACTTTCGTTTAACCGGTCAAGAACCTGAAACAGTTCTTCATAATTGTTGATTTCTATCTTTCCCATGTTTCCCCCATTGAGCACTGTACCGAGCCACTATGCCTTCCTCCGCCTCAAGTTTTCCTGCCTCAGAAAACAATTCCTTCCACATTGGTGACTTCCGCATTAATCTGTATATGCTGACCGCCGCCGTAGGAGATGGAAATGTCTCCCTTCGTCGCTTTACGGCGCGTTCCTTCACCGATTTGTTCAATTGTAAAACCTTTTTCCCGCAAAGTATTATCAAACTCTTCCACCGGCGAATCGATATTATGACCGAACACCGACACCTTCGGATCCGCTATCCGAATTTCGGTCACAGCCTGCTCATCACTGGAATAATCCGGATATGCGGTAACAATATATGAAACATACACTTCGGGCCGGGTTGCCATCCCGCCTTCTTCTGCAGCAGGAACCGCCTTGTATTCTTTTCCGAGAAACTCTCTCGCACCGAACCATCCGTAGATTTCATCATGACCCTCAAAGTCAGATAATTCAATTCTCTGTGCAATCTCAAACTCCAAACCAACACTTTCAAGCACCGGTCCCTTCTTAACAGAATCCGTGCTTAACGTTGCTGTCGGCGTGAGATCGTCGTGAAGATCGGGCGGAGCGGCATAGTACTTTCCGCATGCGCTGAAACTGACCGACGCGACAAATGACGCTCCGAGAATAAACGTCCTTTTCATTCCTTTTTTCATGATGCACCCTCCCATCCGTATTCTCTCTACCAGTCCCTGCGAAAACAGAGGCGCTGCCTGTCAAGCGAGTAATCCCATGTATGTGCTGACCCGCCCTTGCAAAATGGTTCATCCGGGCAATTGGTACACTCTTCACAACGTGTTGAAAGAGGTGTACGGAAAATCTGAAATCGATTATTCCACACTTCTGTAAAATCATCCTTCAGTACATTTCCCTGAATTGTTTCCGGTCTGCGTTCAATATCCAGGCAGGCACCGATATCTCCGTTGGCCATAATGCTCGCAGTTCTCATTCCGGTATCACACAGAAAATACCAATCCCTGACTTCACGCTCATAGTCGTAACCTAACCAGTGACCGCACGCATAAGTTACCGGATAGCCTTCTTCCCGTTTGTCACGAATATACTGAAGAAGCCTAAACTGCTCTTCCTTGCTCAGCAACAGTTCCGGGTGATCCAAAGCCCTCCCGATCGGCTCCATTCCGACCACCCGCCAGGAATCCGCATCAATCTCACATAACAACTGAAACACTTCATCGAGCTGTGCTATATTCTTAGGGGTCACAACAGTCGTCGCCTGAACCTCCTGAAAACCCTGTTCCATCAGATTACGAAGCCCTTCCACGGCTTTCTCGAATGCGCCCTTAGACCTACGGAACCAGTCATGGTATTCTTTCGTTCCGTCCAGACTTACCGAAATGGTCGCCATCCCCGCTTCTTTCAGTTTCCGTGCCGCATCCTTCGAAATCAGCGTGCCGTTGCTCGTCATCCCCCAGGAAAACCCAAGCTGTTTCGCATGATTTACGATTTCAAAGAAGTCTTTGCGAAGAAGCGGCTCCCCTCCGGTAATGTTGAGCATCGGAAGACTTCCCGCAAAGTCCTTCGCGACTTTATCAAGAATTCCGATAAACACCTCCGTCGGAAGTTCCTCCCCGGGCACCTCCCCGCAACGGCTGCCGCAGTGAATGCAGTTTTCATTGCACCGCAAAGTCAGCTCAAAGAACAGAAACCGCAACCTGTGATTCTTTCGTATCTCCTCTCGAAGAAGGGCTGTCTCCTTCATCTGTGCTGTCTTTTCGCGATAAATCAATTCCTTTTCGTCCAATTCTTTCATACCTTCGTGTTTATATATTTACTCTGATAAAGCGCGGCGCTTTCTCGCGCCTTCTCCACTGTCGCATTATGGTCAAGATCTTCTCCGTAAAACGCCGGATTCACATCGTGTCCTCCGGTCTGACCTTGTTCCATAAAGCTTCTTTTTGTTCTATCCCATAATTGAGTATCTTCCACAAGGAATCAACCGCATACGGACCGTACGTCTGCATGTACGAGATGTGCATCTGCTCAGCTCCGTAAAATATGAGGTCGAACTCTCCGCGGGAGACGCCCTCGTCCCCGTAGTAGCCCCGCAGGAAGCTCTCCGCGAGGTCGAAGCGATAACGCATCTCCTCGGTGTCGTGGTTGAAGTCCACAAACTGCATGATGAACGGCCAGCCGAGATCCAGAAACCTGCTGCCGATGCCGGAATCGTCCAAATCGATGAAGATCACCCTGCCGTCGTTTCGAAGCATCGCATTGTGCGGCCCAAGGTCTGTGTGAACGAAGCATTGATCGAGATTCTCAAAATCCGGGATTGCGTCCAGTATCGCATCGAATTCCTTCGCAAAATCACGGTCCCGGAACCACTCGTAATAGCGCTGCTTGTTCTGCGTGAACGGGGTCCTGTTCCCGTACCCCTGCAGCGCGTGCAACTCCCTCGCCGCCTGTCCGAGCCGGAATTCATCCTCAGGCGTCTCGTCCATTTGGCGTCCTTCGACGTACTCCATCAGGTAAAACCAGTATCCCTGCTCGCTGATGTAAGCTTCCCCGGTCTTCGTCCGGCAGATCGCCGGCGCAAGGCCCTTTTCATTGCCCAAAAAGAGATGCGCCTGCACATTGCTACGAATCGTCTCCTCCGGCATATCGCACGAATACCCTTTCAGGACAAAGCGTCCGGAGTCCGCCTTGATCCGATAGACCGGCCTCTCCGCGCTCTCCTTAAGGCAGGCTTCCACGCACGGATCCCCCAGCTCCCATCGCGCCAGAACATCCGGGATTCTGCACTTGTCCAACGTATTTTCCAACAATCCATCCCCCTGTTTAACGGTTGTATTTTTCGGAAAATGCCTCGATATACTTCATGGCAAACGGCTTCAGCTCGCCGTCATCGTCCACCAGCGACGCATCCTCCCCCTGCAGCCAGGAGACCGTGTCGTTCAATCCCCAGACCGTGAACGCCTCGATATCATA
>JAGADM010000052.1 GCA_017613595.1 Lachnospiraceae bacterium
ACAGGAACAGGCAGACCCCGCTACCGATTCGAGAGCGGTTCCGATTTACCAGACGGCAGCTTACGTATTCCATAACGCAAAACACGCGGCAGACCGCTTCGGTCTTGCGGATGCCGGCAACATTTACGGCCGTCTCACCAACACGACGCAGGGCGTACTCGAGGAGAGAGTCGCGGCCCTTGAAGGCGGCAGCGCAGCACTTGCCGTTGCCTCCGGTGCGGCAGCAATCGCATACACGATTGAGGCACTTGCCGCAAACGGCGGCCACATCGTAGCGCAGAAGACGATCTACGGCGGAACCTACAACCTTCTGGAGCACACGCTTCCGCTTTACAATATTACCGCTACCTTCGTTGACACGAGAAACCTGAAAGAGGTTGAGGATGCGATTCAGGCTGACACGAGAGCAATCTTCCTTGAGACGCTCGGCAACCCGAACAGCGACCTTCCGGATGTTGACGCAATTGCAGAGATTGCACACCGCCACGGCCTTCCGCTTGTAGTGGACAACACCTTCGGAACTCCTTATCTGTTCCGTCCGATCGAGCACGGTGCAGACATCGTCGTACACTCCGCAACGAAGTTCCTCGGCGGTCACGGCACGACGCTCGGCGGTATCATCGTTGAGTCCGGCAAGTTCAACTGGAAAGAAAGCGGCAAGTACCCGAACATCGCGGCTCCGAACCCGAGCTACCACGGCGTATCCTTCTACGATGCCGTAGGACCCGCTGCATTTGTTACCTACATCCGTGCAATCCTTCTTCGTGATACCGGCGCAAGCATTTCTCCGTTCAACGCATTCCTGCTTCTGCAGGGCATTGAGACGCTTTCCCTCCGTGTTGAGCGTCATGCGGAAAATACGAAGAAGGTCGTTGAGTATTTAAGCCATCATCCGCAGGTAGTGAAGGTGAATCATCCTTCCATAGCGGACCATCCGGATCATGCGCTTTACAAGAAGTACTTCCCGAACGGCGGTGGCTCAATCTTCACATTTGACATCCGCGGCGGCCAGAAGGAGGCCTGGGCATTTATCGATGCTCTGAAGATTTTCTCACTGCTCGCTAACGTAGCAGATGTTAAGAGCCTTGTAATCCATCCGGCTTCAACGACGCACTCCCAGCTTTCCGACGAGGAGCTTCTGGATACCGGAATCACCCGAAGCACGATCCGTCTTTCGATCGGTACCGAGCATGTGGACGATCTGATCGCAGACCTTGAGAACGGCTTTGCGGCAGCAGCGAAAGCGTGAGTTTTATGAAAGAGGGCGCAAGAAGGAACAGGTTCTCCCGCGGTGTCCGGAGTATGTGTCGAAACGGTTGAAGCATATCGTTGACGAAGCGGAGAAGCCGCGGTACAATAAAACATAAGTATGATATTCAGGAGGAATATACAACATGGCTAACATTTATAAAGGAGCAATCGGACTGATCGGAAATACACCTCTCGTAGAGGTTACGAATATTGAGAAGGAACTTGGACTGAAGGCAACCGTACTCGTAAAGCTCGAGTACTTTAACCCCGCCGGAAGCGTAAAGGATCGTATCGCCAAGGCGATGATCGAGGATGCTGAGGAGAAGGGCCTTCTGCATGAGGGCAGTGTCATTATCGAGCCTACATCCGGCAACACCGGAATCGGTCTTGCCTCCATTGCGGCGGCAAAGGGGTACCGTATCATTCTGACGATGCCCGAGACAATGAGCGTGGAAAGAAGAAATATTCTGAAAGCATACGGCGCGGAGCTTGTTCTGACCGAAGGCGCAAAGGGCATGAAGGGAGCTATCGCAAAGGCTGATGAACTTGCAAAAGAAATTCCGGGAAGCTTTATCCCCGGACAGTTTGTCAACCCGGCTAACCCGGCAATCCACCATGCAACGACCGGGCCCGAGATCTGGCGTGACACGGACGGCAAGGTAGACATCTTCATCGCAGGCGTAGGTACCGGCGGAACGGTTACCGGTACAGGTGAATACCTGAAGTCCCAGAACCCGAATGTGAAGGTTGTCGCACTTGAGCCCGATGACTCACCGGTTCTTTCCGAAGGCCGTGCGGGCGCACATAAGATTCAGGGTATCGGTGCCGGATTTGTTCCGGACGTTCTGAACACCAAGGTTTATGATGAAGTATTCCGTGCAACGAACGCGGATGCATTTGCCGCATCCAAACTCCTTGCGAAGAAGGAAGGCATCTCCGTAGGTATTTCCTCCGGTGCGGCTCTCCATGGCGCGATTGAACTGGCAAAGCGTCCGGAAAATGCCGGAAAGGTTATTGTCGCACTCCTTCCCGACAGCGGCGACCGTTATTACTCCACCCCTCTTTTCACAGAGTAAAAGTGAATGAAATAAGATTTCCTCAAACGTTATCCATACCGAAAAAATAGTAAAAAAAGTACGGGCAGGAGTTAAATATCCTGCCCGTAACTGTTATCATGTATTATTTTCAGCCTCAGCGTTTCCGGAATCCGCGGAAGATCAGATAGAAACCGAAGCCGACGATGAAGGCGCATCCGATCAGCCCGAGAACGGCTCCGATGACGGCAAGCATACTTGTCGGGGATTCTTCATCGGCTGTAACGGCCGGAGTGGGAGTAACCGTAACGGAACCCTCAGTAGGGGTCAATTCCTCAGGGGTGGCAGTCGGTGTCAGGGTCGGAGCCTCTGTGGGTGTCGGTGACGGGCTCGGTGTCGGAGTCGGGCGGGTATCTCTCGGTTCAATCACCGGAAGAGCAGCCGGCGTAAGGCTTGTCTTGTAAGGTTTGAAGGAAGTAAGCGCCGCGCGTCCGTCGGTAGCGGCATTAACCGGAAATTCCGCATCGGTCAGTTTTACATAGTTTCCGCGAACGGCATCTTCCTGCCCCCGATGAAGCGCGTCGAAGAATTCGGGGAAGGTTACGATATTATTGGCCTTTCGGTTGATATACTGGTGACATTCGCCGCCGGAGCTTCCGCCGGCACCGTTATCCCACAAAATGATCGGGATGCCGTAGAGGGCAGCTATCTTTGATGTGTAATATGCCCAGTTGACACGGGCGTCCTTGTTGTTGCCGGAGTTGGTGGCGCCGGTCTCACCTATGATAACGGGAATTCCGTACCGAAGGAAGGTATCGTGAATTTCGCGGAAAACTGCGTTGACGTTGCCGATATCCGAAGAACTGGTAAGAAGGAAGCTTTTCTTCTGATCGGTCAGGCAGAATTCGTAGGGCGTGTAGCTATGAAGGGAGACGATCAGATTGTTGACGGTCTTTCCTTTATAAGTGGGAAGCGTAACGTTCTTCATAATGTTGGCCGAACTCTGCGCGGCATAACTGGGAACCATCAGACAGCGTTCATCGTTATGTCCGAGACCGTTGCAGCGGATCGTATTGGCGAAAACCTGGTTCAGGTAATTGACTGCATAATAAGCGTCGGAATCGCCGGTCCATTCAAGATTCGCTCCTGCCATACGCGGTTCATTCATACCTTCGAAGATGAGGTGCTGGTCATAATCCGCGAAATAAGTAGCAATCTGCGTCCATAGAGCCTGCAGCTCTTCACCGACCTTCTTATAATCCTGGCCGAGCGAGGGAATGTTGATCCAGGACTCATGATGGGCATTGATGATTACGAAAAGTCCGTCATTGTAGCAGTAGTCAACGACTTCCTTGACACGGGCGAGATAAGCGGGATCCACCGTATAGGTTCCGTCCTTGGAGATGAAATCCATCCAGGTGATTGGAATGCGGACCGTATCGAAACCGTTATCATAAATGGTATCGATGAGCGCCTGCGTTACAACAGGGTTGCCCCATTTGGTTTCGTGAGTCTTAAGATCGCCTCCGGTGGAGTCAAATGTGTTTCCGATATTGAACCCGAGCCCCATCATCGAAACAATCTCAACGGCAGTTTTTCCGGTCAATGTTTCGTAAGGATCGCGGGTGCTGTTCGGGTTGGATGTTGTCGTGACCGGCGCATCGGCAGACTCCGCCGATACACCCTGCAGACAGCATAACAGGAGAACTGCGAGAAGAAGCAGCGTAAGGATTCTCCTTTTATTCTTCATAAAAAAACCTCTTTCCGGCGCAAAGCCATACGCGTTTCGGGGTAATCCCTTTTCTGATTGTATCGGAACAGAGGGGTTTCGTCAAGACTGACGGAAAGCGGGTTTGAACAATTTGAACTTGATTCTGCGCGATACCATGGTATAATGGAAAAGGATTTGCCGCGCCGGAGGAACCGGTGACGGATGGAATCCTTGCGCGTGATGGCCGGTATGTCAGCCGGCGGATAGGATATAAAGAGGACAGAAAGGGTTATTTATGAGTGCGGATGAGCTGATTCAGACGAAATACTACGGGGAGAAACTGTCGGTTGCGGTCGACATTCTGATCTTCACCGTAGATGATAACCACGTGGAAGTATTATTGGAGAAACGTGATGACGAACCGTTCCGCGGGTACTACGCCCTGCCCGGAGCCATCATGGACGTGAACGAATCGTTAGAGGAAACCGTGGCGAGGTGTCTTCGCGAGGAAATCGGCGTTTCCGACATCTACACGGAGCAGTTATACACCTGGGGTGAGCTTCGCCGTGACCCGAGACGCAGAGTCCTTTCCATTTCGTACATTGCACTCGTAAATAAAAAGATCTGCCATCCGGTAGCCGGTGCGCGTGTTTCGGAAGTCCGCTGGCAGGAGGTTTCGACGGCCAATGTGAACGAGCTCCGCGGCAAGCTTGCGTATGACCACGGCGACATGGTTGCGTACGCATTGGAGCGTCTGAAGGGCAAAGTGGAATATACGTCCATCGCTTTCCACATGATGGGTGAGGAGTTCACGCTTTCCGCGCTGCAGCACGTATATGAGATCCTTCTCGGAAAGAATCTTTACAAAGCCAACTTCCGTAAGAAGATTGCCCAGTTTGTAGAGGAAACCGGCGGAATGGTAGTGGGAGACCCGCATCGTCCGAGCAAGCTGTACCGCTGGAACGGCAAATGATAAAGAGGCGTTATGAACCGAAACGTACAATTGATAATGAAAGCATTGGATCAGCCGGATTTTATCCGGCTTGATTTGCGTGAAGAGGCCGATTCGACCAACCGCATCGCGAAGCAGATGGGTCTGGACGGTGTCCCGGAAGGATATCTCGTTATTGCGGACCGGCAGACGGCGGGACGCGGACGGCTCGGCCGCTCCTTTGCTTCGCCGAAGGGGACCGGGCTTTATATGTCTCTGCTTCTCCGGCCGGATATGCCTGCTTCGGAAGCCGTGAGGATCACGGCTGCGGCTGCCGTAGCGGCAGCGGAAGCGGTCAATGCGTTAAGCGGCGCGGATGCCGGCATCAAATGGGTCAACGACCTTTATCTGAACGGACGCAAGATATGCGGCATCCTTACGGAAAGTGTTCTCGGAAGCAGCGGCAAGCCCGAATACGCGGTGCTCGGCATCGGCATTAACCTGACGGAGCCCGACGGCGGATTTGACGTGTCTATCGCGGATAAGGCGGGCGCGATCTGGAAACGGGGTGAAATGCCCGAAGGTTTCCGTGAGCGTCTGGCGGCGGAGATTGTGAACCGGTTTCTTCCTTATTACCGGAATCTGTTCGGGGCGGAACTTTTAAAGCGCTACCGGGAATTGAGCGTTCTTACCGGAAAGGAAGTTCTCGTATATCGGACGTTCATGGAGAAAGAAGAAGGAAGAGCGGCGGAAGTACTCGGAATCGAAGCGGATTTCGGTCTTCGCGTGCGTTTTGAAGACGGGACTGAGGAGATTCTTTCCACCGGTGAAGTCAGTTTAAAATGGAAACAATAAAATAAGCGGTACATCGCAAAAACGATGTGCCGCTTTTTCGTATCTAATCCGGGAAGAATCCGGAATCCGAGATCGGCTCGCCCGAGCAGAGAAGATGTGCCGCTTCGCCGAGCGCCCGTACGCGGAACCAGGCCGTGCCGCGGTCGCGTTCCTCAGACTGGATCACGGTCACGCCGGTCGGCGTGCTGAAGAAGCCGTGCCACAGAAGAGGGGCCGCGATGCCGGTCAGATGCGCGATGACGCTAAGCGTCGCGATCATATGGCAGAAGATCACGATCGTTCCGCCGTAAGGCTCGCCGTCCTTCCAATCGGTGCGGTAGATCTGCCCTTCACGACGGTAGCCGTAGGAAGCAAGAAGGGAATCAAAACCTTCGGTGATCGTCCGGTAGCCGTTCCGGCATGATTCGTTATCATAGAGCGGGGAATTGAGCCAGGTGTCTTTATGGTAAAGAGTCTCATCCGCGGTCCAGTCTCCCGGATAGAAATCCCAGGCATGTCTTACGACACCCCTGCGCGCGTCAAGTGTGCGGCCGGTGTATTCTTCAATCCACGGCAGAACCTCGGCGGTCTTTCCGAGCGGCTCTAAACACACGCGGCAGGTTTCCTTTGCCCTACCGAGCGGCGAAACGTAGTAAGCGTCGATGCCCGGGTCTTCCTTACGGACCCATTCCGCAAGACAGGCGGCCTCGCGCTCACCCTTTTCCGTCAGAAAGTCCTTTACGTAATCGGGATCGCCGTGACGTATCAGTATTATTCTCATGGTTGTACCTCGCTTTATTTCTGTAGCCATTATATGCGTTCGCACATGGCGTGTCAATTTCCGAAACCCGCCGGAACCGTTTCGGAAAATGGCATATTTCATCTTTTTCAAAAAGTTGAAAATCGTTCTTGACAGAAAGCGGGAACGGGAGTACAATGGCGCTTATTATTTTTCCTTTTCGGAAAGGTCCGAAAGCAGCCGGCGCGTTCGGAAACCTCCGGGAAAACAAGAGGGGGGGTGAAGAGTGATGGAGCAAAAGAAAGACGACGCAATCCCGCGGGGAAGGGCAATCAGGAATAACCTGTTCGCGCTGAAGCTTCTCTACAGGATCTGTCCGTCCCTGACCGTGCATGAAGGCATAGCCAGGTTCCTCGGCTACTTTGAATGGCTGTTTTACAGCGCATTTTTCATGCGGCACGTAATCAACGCCATGCAGGAAGAGCAGCCGTTTACAACAATTCTGATCTATATCATTGTCGTAGTTGTCGTCTACGGCGCGATGTCTCTTTACGAGAGCATCTTAAACGGCCGGATATATCCGGTCGCATACGCGGTTGTGAACCGCGGTCTGTACCGCATTCTGTTCCGCAAGGCGCGGAACGTGGAACTCGGGTGTTTTGAGAACAGTAAATTCTATGACCGATACACATTGGCGATGGAAAATGCGGACACCCGCCTGATCAGCACTTCACAGGCGCTATTCAAGACGTTCTTCGGAGCGATTGCGAGCGTCTGCGCATTTGTCTTTATGTATCAGATCGATCCGATCTCTGTTTTGTTCATCCTCTTCCCGATTATCGGAAACTTCATCTTTAACCGGATGATCAGCCGGATCGACTATAAGAGAAACAAGGACATGGCGCCGCACAACCGGCGGATTGCGTATATCAACCGCGTGATGTATCTTCCGGATTATGCGAAGGAGATGCGGCTCTCGGGCGTATTTTCCCTGATGCGCAAGCAGTACCGCGACGCAATCGAAGGCGTTTCCAAGGTGACGGAAAAGTACACGAAGCGCGCGGCGGTTCTCCACTGGCTGTACGTTATGTTCACCTTTACCTTCATCTTTGAAGGACTGCTGATCTACGGCTCCTACCGTACCTTGGTGAGCCACACGATGACGCTTGCGGAACTGTCGGTCATCACTTCGATGATGGTTTCGACGACCTGGATCCTGATCGGATTCACGGAGGCGCTTACCGAGCTCTTCAAAAACGGTTTGTTTATCGAATACCTGAGAACGTTCCTCGATTATAAGGAACAGATTCCCGAAGACCAGACCGGTATCGATCCGGGCACCGAGATTAAGTCGCTGGTTTTCGAAAACGTTTCCTTCTCATATGGGGAGGATGAGGTCATCAAAAACCTCAGCATGGAGCTGAACGAAGGAAAGACCTACGCGCTTGTCGGACATAACGGCGCGGGCAAAACGACGCTTATCAAGCTGCTGCTCCGGTTCTACGATCCGACGGAAGGACGGATCCTTTTAAACGGAAGGGATATCCGCGAATATGACCTTCGGAAGTACCGGAACCTGTTCGCTACGGCGTTCCAGGACCACCGGATGTTCTCAATGTCCGTGAAGGACAATGTCGTAATGGGCGAGGACATTCCGAAAGAACTGCAGGAGGAGCGCGTGACGGAGGCATTAAAGCTTTCGGGCGCTTATGATAAGGTAATGTCTCTTCCGAAGGGAATCGATACAATCCTTACGCGCGAGTTTGATGATCAGGGTGCGGTGCTTTCGGGCGGAGAATTCCAGAAGATTGTTGTGGCACGGGCGTTCGTGAAGAACTGCCCCATCAAGGTATTTGATGAGCCGAGCAGTGCGCTGGACCCAATCGCGGAGGCGGATCTCTTCGATAACATTTACGAAACCTGCCGGAAGAATCTGCTCGTATTTATCTCCCACAGACTTTCCTCGGTACAGAACGCGGACTGCGTATACCTGCTGTCCGACGGTACCGTGAAGGAAGCGGGAAGCCATAAGGAACTGATGGAGCAGAACGGCATTTACGCGGATATGTACCGGAAGCAGGCCAAGAACTACCTGGCCCTCACGGACACGGATGTGTCGAAAGGGGGTGTGACGGCATGAAGAAGGTATTAAGCAACCAGTTGTTTTTATGGAAACTCTGTTTCCGTACATGCCCCGCATATATGATCTACTTCCTGTATGACGGTTTCCGTTATCAAGGCGTGATCTTTTTGGAGCACGTGCTCGGCATCCGTTACGTGCTGCACTGCGCGGAGTACGGAGAACCGTTCAGCAAGGCGTTCTTCTATATCGGACTGATCTTTCTGATCAATCTGCTGCAGATCATTCCGGACGGACTGTTCATCCACGGATGGACTTACCGTTCGAAGCCGAAGCTTTATAAGGCTTTGAAGGAACAGATGTTTCAAAAGGCGTCGGAACTCGACCTGAACTGCTATGACGATCCCGATTACTACAACGATTTCGTTCTTGCCGTTGCCGAATCGGAAAGTTCGATCGACCGGTTCTTAACGATGTGCAACCGGATCGTGCAGGCACTTACAATCCTGTTCACGACCGGCGTGTTCTACCTGATGACCGATGCGGCCGGCATTCTGTTCGTGCTTGCTTCATTTGTCCTTCGATTCTTTATTTCGAAGGTATTGAACAAGCTGAATTATAAGGTGCGCATCCGTACCAACCCGCTTGTCCGCAAGCGGAATTACGTGAGCCGCGTATTCTACCTGAATGATTTCGCGAAAGAGCTGAGACTTCACCCCGCTGTGGGCGACCGTCTGGAGGAAGAATTCGCGGAAGCCAATGACGAGATCATAGATGAGCAGAAGAAGGTCGGCGGAAAGCGTTCGGCACTGCTGTTCTCGAACGGCTATCTTGCCGCGGATTTCATCATGGACGGAATATACATTTCTTACCTGGTGTTCCGTGCGGCCGTGCTTCATGTGATCGATTACAGTAACGCGGTTGTATTGTTTAACCGTACCGGCAGCTTACGAAGAGGTATGGCGGACCTTGCGGACATCTTCCCGATGGCGCAGGAGAACAGCCTCTATGTCGATAAGATCCGCGCATTTCTCGCGTACACGCCGAAGACCGTTAACGAGACCGGCGAAAAGGTGCCTGAGGAGGGCTCCGGAATCCGTCTTGAGCATGTAAGCTTCCGTTACCGTGAGAACGCAGAGGAAACGCTTAAGGACATCTCCCTTACGGTTAAGCCGGGCGAGAAGATTGCCATCGTCGGCTATAACGGTGCGGGCAAGACGACGCTTATCAAACTGCTGATGCGTCTCTACGATCCGACCGAAGGTACGATTTCCTACCATGACCGCGACATCCGCGAGTACCGTACCGAGGACTACCGGCGCCGCATCGGCGTTGTCTTCCAGGACTACCAGATGTATGCCGCTTCCTTAGCGGAAAATGTGGTGATGGAGAGCGTTCCGGCGGAGGACCTGATCCGAAAAGGCGAGAAAGTCCGCTCTTCACTGAAACGCGCCGGCTTCGGCGAGCGGCTTGCGTCGCTTCCGCACGGAATCGAAACGCAGGTTACCCGCGAATTCGACGAGGAGGGCATCAACTTCTCCGGCGGTGAGAGCCAGAAGATCGCCATCTCTCGTGCTTTCTATAAGAACGCTGACATTCTTGTCATGGACGAGCCTTCGAGTGCGCTTGACCCGATCGCGGAGTACGAACTCAACAAGGCGATGCACTCGGCGGCAAAGGGAAAGACCGTGTTCTACATTTCCCACCGCCTCTCGACGACGAGGGATGCGGACCGTATCCTGATGCTCGAAAAGGGACACATTGTCGAGGAAGGAACGCACGAAAGTCTTTTGAAACTGAACGGACGGTACGCCGCCATGTGGCGCGTACAGGCGGGCCGTTACAACGCATAAGGATAACCGAAAAGGAACCGCTCAACCGACGGTTCCTTTTTCGTTTACGGAGAGAGTTTTTTACGTGAAAATGTGTTGCGCAAGGGGTAAATTTGTGTTACATTTCAATTAGCGGGCAACCGCCGGAATGATAGTAGCAAAGAGTTGTTCACATAAGACTGGGAGGGTGACATGAAGATAGTATGTCCTGCATGCGGAAAGGAAACCGAAAGCGGTTTTATGTTCTGCATGATGTGCGGCGCTAAGATCGGCGAGATCGATACGGCGCCTGCGGCAGAGGAGATGAAGGAGGAGATTGCCGAAGCGGCGGCGGAAGTTTCGGCCGCAGCGGAGGAAGTAATTACAGATGCCGATGAGACGATAGCGGAGGCTGTTTCGGATACCGTCACGGAAGCGGAAACTGCGGTAAGCGAAGCGGTGGAGACAGTAGCGGAAGCGGAGACTGCAGTGAGCGGAGCGGCGGAGACTGTTACGGAAGGCATGGCGGAAGCAGAAGAGACCGTTTCGGAATCGATTTCGAATGTAACGGAGACCGTTACGGAAGCAGCGGAAACGGTGACAGAGACCGTTGCGGGTGCCGTTCCTGCCGCGAACCTTGTTCAGACACCTTCCGAACCGGTTCCGGCTGCAGTTCAGAAGCCTGCCGAACCGGCAGCACCGGTATCTCCGATTTACGGATATGACGCCGGTGTTTACGGAAGCGCCACGGTTGCGGTATTCCCGCCTTCGGGAACAGAGGAGCCTAAGACGGTTCAGCCCGAGGTACAGCCGCAGCAGAATTATAATAATGTTTACCAACAGAATACCGGTTACCAGCAGCCGTACAGCCAGCCGTATCAGCAGCCGTACAGCCAGCAGCCGACGTATAACGGGCAGTATCAGCAGGGATATGTACCGCCGTATACGACACCGTACCAGCAGCAGGCCGCGCCGGTGAAGAAAAAGAAGCTCGGCTTCGGCCGCAGGGTTCTGGCGTTCTTCCTCTGCTTTGTCCTGTTCTTATGCGGGCTGGTATCACTTCTCGTATTCGGTATCCGCAAGGCCCTTTCCGTGGAAAACCTGACCGAGGCGGTTGTTGATGCATCCGCGATTGCCAAGATCGATGTCAGTGACCTGACCGGTAATAAAGCGGATAAAGGAAAGACGGTTGCCGCATACATT
Source organism: Lachnospiraceae bacterium (assembly GCA_017613595.1). Next base: position 11,595 of record JAGADM010000052.1, read on the forward strand.
CTCGAACAGATTCCCGAAGAGCAGCGGGCACTGTATCCTGAGATTAACGAAGATAACATTAATGAACTCCTGAACGACAAGAGCGTGCAGAAGATGATTTCCGGAACACTCGACGGATTCGTGGAGTACCTTTCCGGTGAGGAAGACGAGTTCCGGATTGATGCCGATAAGATCGTGAAGATTCTTGAGGATAACGCAGACACGATCGAACAGTATACCGGTAAGGAACTCAAGAAGGAAGACTACGATGCGATCCGCAAGGAGATTGATACCTTCAATGAAGAAGAAATGGCAAATATTCCGGACCGCGCGGGAGAATCCTTCTCGAAGGGTATGAAGTTCATCCGGTTCTTCTTCTCCGATACACTGCTTTATATCCTTTACGGTATCACAGGCTTCTTCGTGCTGCTTGTATTCCTGGCGTGCGGACGGTTTGTTGACAGCAGCCTGATCCATGTCGGCGTGACCGGTTCCCTTGTGGGAGGTCTTGTATTCGGCGGCATTACTATCGGCCGCGTTGCCATCGAGGAATTTGCCGAGAATCAGATCGGCGAACAATATATTGAAATGCTGCGAAAAGCATTGTTCACGCATTTCGAGAAGGCCGGACTTGTCGTTCTGTGCGCAGGCGTAGGTACGATCATCATCGGAATCATTTGGAAGATTGTACGTTTCAGTATGTCCGAATAAGGAGTAACTTCTTTGAAAAAGTGGAAGAAACCGATTTTAACCGCGGCCGCGGTCCTGTTGTGGATCGGGCTGTGGGAACTCGCTGCGTACCGGCTGAATAAGCCGGTATTGCTGCCTTATCCCGCGGCGGTGTTCCGTACGCTCGGGAAAATGTTACGCGACAAAGCGTTCCTTGATGTGATTTGGGGAAGCTTCCGGCATGTGACGGCCGGATTTCTGATCGCGCTCGCAGCAGGACTGGTGCTCGCGGTCATAAGCAGTATGAGCGAAGTCATCGAAATCCTTTTGATGCCGGGCGTAAAGCTCGTCAAGACGGTTCCGGTCGTTTCGTTTATCATTCTGCTGCTCTTTTTCGTGAAGCCGGAGAAGATCGGGCTTGTCATCTCGCTTCTGATGGTATTTCCGGTCGTTTACGAAAATGTAAAGAAGGGAATCAGCGGGACCGACAGCCGGCTCAGGGAAGCCGCGCAGGTATTCCGCATTCCGTTTTTCAAACGGCTTTCCTGCATGATCATTCCGGCTATGATCCCGTATACGACGGCGGCATGCTCGGCGGGACTGAGCCTTTGCTGGAAGGCGGGAATCGCCGCGGAGCTGATCGCGCAGTCCCCGAAATCCATCGGCCATGAACTGTATTATTCGAAACTGTATGTTGACGCGGAAGGCGTCTTCGCCTGGACGATCATCATTATTGCGGTCAGCGTATTATTCGAAAAACTGTTTCTTGTCCTTTTTCGTCTGCTGACGGTATCCTTCAGCAACCCGACGCTTTGGAAACATCGCGGAAGGCTCATACGGTTCCTGCTGTGGGGAAGCACGGCGGAGGCGAAAGAAGAATCCGAAAAAGCCGCGGAGGGAAATGCTGCAGCTAACACTGCGGAGGAGAATACCGGATCCGAAGAAACCCTGCTGCCCGTGAACACGTCGGAAACCCCTGCGGAATCGGTTGCGAAGGCGGGCTCTCCGGTCTGCGAGCTTCAGCATGTGGACAAATACTATGACGGCCGCACCGTTCTTTCGGATATCAGCCTGAAACTGATGCCCGGCACCGTAACAATCCTTTCCGGACCGTCCGGAATCGGAAAGACAACACTTTTACGGATCCTTCTCGGATTGACGGAACCGGATAAGGGCAGCGTTTCGAGAGCGGATGGAACGGTAACTTCGGCGGTATTCCAGGAGAACCGGCTGTTCGAGCAGCTGTCCGCCTCGAAGAACGTGCGGATCGTGCCGAACGGACCGGACCGCATAGAGGCACAGGAACTTCTTGCCCGTGCCGGGATTACGGAAACCGAAGGAAAGCCGGTGTCTGCATTTTCCGGCGGAATGAAGAGAAGGGTTGCCTGGTGCCGCGCACTGGCGGTTCCGTCGCAGTTACTTCTGTTAGATGAACCGTTTACCGGTCTGGATGAAGCCAAGAAAGATGCCATGATCCGTCTTCTCAGGGAGCGGAAGAATGATAACGCAATTGTTATTGTGACGCATAATCCGTCAGAAATCGAGAAAATTGCAAAGTGTTTTGCAAACGTTGAAACGGTTCGGCTGGGATAAAAAGTCCGGAAAAGGAACGCAATTCTGACAATTTGCCCGAAAATGTAGCAAAATAGAAAGAAAATACGCAAATTGTCAGAATGTTTTAATATAATTGGCAAAATAAGAAATAATTTAGCACAAAACGGCAAAATTGTATTGACAAATATAATGCCCGGTGGTAAAGTATAGACAACAAAAGAAGAGAAACCAATCCGAAAGAACTAACGGATGGGCCGAGAAAAGGCCAATAAAAACGGAAGAGGTGAGACCGATGTACTAAGCAGTGACCGATCATAATGACGGACAAAGGCTGGTTAACAAAACTGAAAACACCGATAAAGGATGGTAAACTCCAATGGGACACCGGACATAATCTGAAGATAACGAAGTGTAAAATGAAAGCAGAGTTAAATCAGTCATTCATATAGATTGGAAATAAATCAGGAAGGTACACTCCAATGGGAACGTAAATTGGTCTACATAAAAAGCAATATCACGAAAGGCAGGTACAGTCCAAAGGACAACTAAACTGAACTACCCAAAACGATATTATGAAAGGTAGGTATACTCCAAAGGAATAGTTAATTGACCCACCTAAAACGATATTATGAAAGGCAGGTATACTCCAAAGGATACCTAAATTGACCCACCTAAAAACGATATTATGAAAGGCAGGTACACTCCAACAAAAACATAAGTTGATCCACCTAATCATAATGTTAAAGAAATGGATGGTACAGACCAATGTACTAAGTTGAGTGAACTACATATAAAAAATTCTATAAAAGATTAAGAGCTGCTGCATAAGAAATGCCGCAGCTCTGTTTATGTTAAGGGGCATTTTCCTTTCGCGGAAAATGTGATATGATGGAACCGGACCCTGAAAGGGCGCACATGGGAGGAAGAATATGCCGTTACTGTTTGTTAAGGGAGATATTACGAAGATTAAGGCGGATGCGATCGTCAATGCCGCGAACAATTCGCTGCTCGGCGGAGGCGGTGTGGACGGCGCGATCCACAGAACTGCCGGACCGGAGCTTCTTGCGGAGTGCCGGACGTTACACGGATGCGAAACCGGTGAGGCGAAGATCACCGCCGGATACCGTCTGCCCTGTAAATACGTGATACATACGGTGGGACCGGTTTATCAGGGAGGAACCCACGGGGAACCGGAGCTTCTTCGAAGCTGCTATTTAAAGAGCCTGGAGCTCGCTGCGGAGCATCAATGCGAAAGTGTCGCATTTCCCGCCATCTCAACAGGCGTGTACGGATATCCGAAGGAGGAAGCAGCCGAAATCGCGGCCGCCGCGGCCCGGGAATTCCTGGAAACGCACGAGATGACCGTCCTGTTCGTCTATTATAACGGTGCGGAAACGAGAGGCAGCCTGGCTTTGGCCGAGTATATCCGTTCGCATTGGTATGCGCCCGCGAAGTACAATGCTTTCTTCGTAAAGGACGAAGCGCCGAAGGAAGAGCGTAAAGGCGTTGCCGGACTTTTCAAAAGACGTAAGATGACCTGCGATTCCGCGATGCCGGTTGCGGCAGAGGCCGTGCCGGAAGCCGCGAAAGAGCAGGAAGCGGCCCTTTCGGAGGAGCTTCCTGAGGAAGATTTTGCGTGCGATGAGGCTGCGGGCAGTAAACCCGAAGGCTTCGGTATGGTTTCGGAGAACCGCGAAGCGTTCGCCGGCGCCGCCATGGCAGATGCCTGCCAGGCGATGCAGGCCGCGGCGTCCAAGCCGATGGGAGCTCGTCCGGATTTCCGCGGAATGCTGGATGAAAGCTTTTCCCAAATGCTTCTCAGAAAGATCGATGAGAGCGGAATGACCGATTCGGAGTGCTATCACCGCGCCAACATCGACCGGAAACTGTTTTCGAAGATAAGAAGCGACGCGCTGTACCGGCCGAGCAAGCCGACCGCGATCGCATTTGCCGTAGCGCTGCGGCTCCCGTCCGCCGAAGCGGAGGAAATGCTCAAAAAGGCGGGCTATGCGTTTTCTCAGAGTTCGCTCTTCGATGTGATCATTCGGTTCTTTATCGAACAGAAGGAATATGACATTTTAAAGATCAACGAGGAACTGTTCCGTTACGACCAGCCGCTTTTAGGAGCGTAACACGCCGGAGAGGGCGTGCGGACATTCCGCGCATGTTTCGGTTGCCTGCAGTGCTGCAGGCTTCGGCAAATGTCCGAATGATTTTTCAGAATACCGTCAAATGTCGCCTGCGAAGCGACCATTCGGCGGTATTTTTCTTTTATGATGCAGATGTAAAGAAAAAGTCCGGCAGGGACCGGACAGAGAAATCAGGAGGAAACCAATATGAAGAACAATAAGAATATCGAAAGAACGAACAACGGCATTACCGAGATGGTATTTATCCTGGACCGCAGCGGCTCAATGGCCGGTCTTGTAAGCGACACGATCGGAGGTTTCAACGGCATGATTGAAAAGCAGAAGCAGGAAGACGGCAAGGCGTTCGTGACCACGGTTCTGTTCGATTCGACGGCGAGCACGCTTCATGACCGTATCGATCTGAACGATGTTCCGGTCATGACGGAACGCGAGTACGCGGTCGGCGGCTGCACGGCGCTTCTCGACGCGCTCGGCGGAACGATCAACCATATCCGCGACATTCACCGCTACATCCGCACGGAGGATGTTCCGGAGCACGTGATCTTCGTGGTAACGACCGACGGACTTGAGAACGCGAGCAGAGAATACAAAGCCGACACCGTTAAGAAGATGGTAAAGGAGCAGCAGAAGAACGGCTGGGAGTTCCTGTTCCTCGGCGCGAACATTGACGCGGTCAAGACCGGCGAGAGCTTCGGATTTGCAAGACAGAATTCCGTCAACTACTGCGCGGACAGCGTCGGAACGCACACCCTCTTTGAAAGCGTTGCCGGAGCCGTCCAGTCCATGCGCAGAAAAGGAAAGGTCTGCGAAGACTGGGCGGAAGCCGTAAACGCGGATTACGAGAAGAGAAAATAACCCCGCGCTGCATCTTGCAAGAGAGCCCCTTCGTTGTTATAATCTAGACAAATACGACCCCGC
>JAGADM010000053.1 GCA_017613595.1 Lachnospiraceae bacterium
CTTGTAAACACCGGTTGGAACGGCACCGGCAAGAGAATTTCCATCAAGGATACCCGTGGTATCATCGATGCAATTCTCAGCGGCGCTATCAACAACGCTCCTACCAAGAAGATCCCGATCTTCGATTTCGAAGTTCCTACCGAGCTTCCGGGCGTTGATCCCGCTATCCTTGATCCTCGCGACACCTACGCTGATGCTTCCGTTTGGGAAGGCAAGGCTAAGGATCTCGCAGGCCGCTTCATCAAGAACTTCGTTAAATACGAAGGCAATGCAGCAGGTAAGGCTCTTGTTAAGGCAGGCCCTCAGCTGTAATTCGGTAAAACGAAACATGTCCGCGGCGTAAAGCCCGGAATCATACAACAAGGTGCGTGACCCGCACCTTGTTGCTGTTTAAGGAAAGGAAAACCGGCAGGACCGTTTCGGCCCTGCCGGTTGTTTTTATTCCGTAAATGCGATTACACAGCTCATCTGTTCAGGAAATCGGAAAGCTTCTTTCCGTAGAAGAAATCATGGGTGAGCTTGTCGTATTCTGCCCAGAGCGGAAGCGTACGGCATTCGCCTGCCCGCGGACATTCGGGAGCACCGTAAGCAAGGCACGCAACCGTTGCAAGCGAGCCCTCCATCAATTCGATGATCTCGCCGATCGGGTATTCTTCGGGCTTCCGGCACAGTCGGTAACCGCCTCCTTTGCCGCTCGCGCCGACCACGAGACCTCCGGCAACCATGTCTTTCATAATAATCTCAAGATACTTCTTGGAAATAACCTGTCTCTCCGCGATATCCCTAAGCGGAATGAACGTTCCGTTGTCATGCTCCGCAAGATCGATCATGACCCGGATCGCGTATCTGCCTTTCGTGGAAATCATGGATTTCACCCCCGTTTCAAATCCTGTTTTACCTATTATACCGCAGGGTCAGTAGGCAAAGCAAGAAAAAAAGTTCGAAAAAAGAATAAAATACCTATTGACATAGTAGGTAAATGGTGTTATGATTGCGACAACTTCCACGGAGCAGTGCTTCGGGAAGCGGATAAAGCACGGAGACCTAAAAAAGTCTCCTGCGGAAGGAGTACACGGAGATGAAAGCATTTTCTTCTTACAATGTAAGCTTGATGTGTTGCTGTCGAATGCAGAAAGTATCCCGGACGGTTTCCATGGCCGGGGCGTTCGACTCTGTTTCCGTGCGCCTCGATTCAAATCGATGTCGATGTTGCTGATGCGAATTGATTTATGCCATTTGTCCGGGAGCTTCTTTGGGAGGCTCTCTTTTTTATGCCTTCAGGGCGCGGTTTGCGGGCGGAAATGAGCCGTTCCGCTGCCGATCTGATAACAGATTACAGCAGATAACGAGGTACAAAATCATGAGTTACGCATTGGATTCCCTCCTGATCCACGGAGGAATTGACGGAGACAAAGTTACCGGAGCGGTTAACGTTCCGATTTATCAGACATCAACCTACAAGCAGAGCGAGCTCGGCGTGAACACCGGCTGGGAATACTCCCGGACCGGCAATCCGACAAGAGCGGCGCTTGAGAAACTGATCGCGGATCTGGAGGGCGGCCGATACGGCCTCGCATTTGCCTCCGGCCTCGCAGCCATCCACACGGTGCTCTCGCTGTTCACGGCGGGCGACCGGATCATTATTTCCGATAACATCTACGGCGGAACGTTCCGAATCTTAGACAAGGTATTTAAACCGCTCGGACTTCAGTACGAAATCACGGACACGACCGATTCGGCGAAGATCGAGGCAGCCATTGATTCCCATACGAAAGCCATCTACATTGAGACACCGGCCAATCCGCTTCTGAGCGTAACGGATATCGCCGAAACCGCAAAGATAGCGAGAAAGGCCGGCGTCCTCCTCATAGTTGACAATACATTCTTAACCCCCTACCTGCAAAGACCGCTTACCCTCGGCGCGGACATCGTGATTCACAGCGGTACCAAGTACCTCGGCGGACACAGCGATACGATTTCCGGCCTGGTCGCGCTGAACGATGAGAAGATCGCGGAGCGGCTGTATTTTCTGCAGAACGCGATCGGCGGAGTGCTTTCGCCGTTCGACAGCTTCTTAATGATCCGCGGCATCAAAACGCTCGGCGTCCGCATGGACCGTCATACGGCAAATGCGACGCGTATTGCGGAGTGGCTGCAGGAAAGCGGGTATGTGAAAAAGGTTTATTACCCGGGTCTGCCTTCCGACCCCGGCTACGCCGTACAGAAGAAACAGGCGGACGGCCCCGGCGCAATGATATCGTTCGTGCTGAAGGATGAATTCGATTATCGCGCATTCTTCCGGAACCTTCGGCTGATCACTCTTGCGGAAAGCCTCGGCGGCGTTGAGTCGCTCGTGTGCCATCCGGCAAGCATGACGCACGCATCCATCCCGGCGGACATCCGTCATAAGACCGGAATCGTGGATGAGCTGATCCGGTTCTCGGTCGGCATCGAAAATGTCGATGACCTGATCGGGGATCTCCGCGGGGCTATCGAAGCCTCGAGACGGTAAAGGGGGTGATCGGAATGGATGTATATATGGACATCCGCAGCATGATCGGAAATACGCCGATTCTGCGGCTTAAAAACTTCGAAACGAAGCCGGACGTAAGGATTTACGCGAAGCTGGAGCTGATGAATCCGGCGGGAAGCGTGAAGGACCGTGTCGGAAAGTACATGATCGATGACGCGAAGAAACGCGGCATCTTAAAAGAAGGAAGCACGATCGTCGACGCGACGGCAGGCAATACCGGAATCGGAATCGCGATCGCGGCGCTCAACCAGGGCTACCGGGTCATCTTTACGGTACCCGAGAAATTCTCACAGGAAAAGCAGCAGGTGTTAAGGGCTCTCGGCGCGGAAATCGTCAACACGCCCCGTGCTGACGGAATGCTCGGCGCGGAACGCGAAGCGGAACGGATCATTGCCGGAATCCCCGGAGCGGTTTCCTTAAAGCAGTTCGACAATCCGGCCAACCCGCTTGCGCATTATGAGACGACCGGTCCCGAGATTTACCGCCAGTTAGACGGCGAAGTGGACTACTTCGTAGCCGGCGCCGGAAGCGGCGGAACGTTCAGCGGGATTGTCCGTTACCTGAAGGAGCGGAAGCCTTCCGTTCAGGGAGTGCTTGCGGATCCGGTCGGTTCGATCATCGGCGGCGGAGAGCATGCGGATTATGACATTGAAGGAATCGGCAACGACTTCATTGCGAAAACAATGGACATGTCGCTGGTCGACTCGGTGATAAAGGTGACGGACAGCGAGGCATTTGCCGCCGTAAAGGAACTGGCGAGAAAGGAAGGAATTCTCGCGGGATCCTCTTCAGGAGCGGCGCTTACGGCAGCTTTGAAGCTTGCGGAGCGCATCGATCACGGCAATATCGTTACCGTATTTCCGGACCGGGGCGACCGATACCTGAGCAAAGGACTATACGACTGAGAGGACGGAAAGATGAGTAACGCGGATACCGTTTATGAATTGCAGAATGTATCCAAAACCTATCGGAACGAAGGAAAAGACTTTACGGCGCTTAGGGATGTGAGCTTCTCCATCCGCGAAGGCGAGATCTTCGGCATCATCGGAATGAGCGGCGCAGGCAAGTCAACGCTTGTAAGGACGCTGAACCGGCTGACGGAAGTCTCCTCGGGAACGGTCCGCTATTTCGGCAGAGACCTGGCGGAGCTGAAGCCGGGAGAGCTGAGGAAGGTCAGACGCTCGATCGCGATGATCTTCCAGGGGTTCAACCTTCTGCAGCAGAGAACCGTAATCAAAAACGTCGAGCAGCCGCTTCGGATTGCAGGCGTTCCGCGGAAGGAACGGAAAGAGACTGCACGGAAAATGCTCGCAGTCGTCGGGCTTTCCGAAAAGGAAAAGGAATACCCCGCACGGCTTTCCGGCGGACAGCGGCAGAGAGTCGCCATCGCCAGAGCGCTTGCGGCGAACCCGAAGGTTCTTCTCTGCGACGAGGCGACAAGCGCGCTTGACCCGAAGATTACCGGTGAAATACTGGAACTTCTCCAGAAGATCAACCGCGAACGGAAACTGACCATCGTCATCATCACCCATGAAATGTCGGTGGTGGAGCGGATCTGCGACCGGGTGGCGATCATCGATGACGGAAATCTCGCGGAGGTCGGCGACGTGAAGGAAGTATTCCGGAACCCGCAGTCGAAAGCGGCGAAGAAACTGGTGTTCCCGAGCAATCCGTTCGATCCTTCAAAGGAGGACAGCAGGCTGATCCGCATCGTATTTGACGGCCTGTCCGCGAAGGAGCCGTTCATTGCCGATCTTGTCGCATCGACGGGACGCAAGGTGAACATCCTTAGCGCTAATACAAAGAGCGTCGGCGGTGTCGGATACGGACAGATGGTGCTTGAGCTTCCGGACAATGAAATCGACCGGACCGTCATCACTGAGTATTTCAAGAACAAAGGGCTGGCGATATCGGAGGTGGAGGAACGATGAGCGAATACATCATAGAAGCAATCAAACGAGGCGTTCTCGAAACGCTGACGATGACGGGCTATGCATCCCTTTTCGCTTACGCGGGAGGCCTTCCGCTCGGAATCCTTCTCTATGCGACGGCCAAGGACAGGCTCTTACAGAACCGGCCGGTCAATTACGCGATCGGACTCGTTGTGAACATCATGCGGTCTTTACCGTTTCTGATCCTTCTGGTTCTGCTGATCCCGTTCACGAGATGGGTGAC
>JAGADM010000054.1 GCA_017613595.1 Lachnospiraceae bacterium
GAAGGCGCTCTCGTTGTGGACGTCAAGGAGGAGACCGATACGAAGGAAATGCCTCCGTGCATGATCCTGAAATCGGACGGCGCGACGCTTTACAACACGACCGACCTGGCAACCATCGTAGAGCGTATGACGTTATACAATCCCGACCGGATCATCTACATCGTCGATAAGCGGCAGTCGCTTTACTTCGAGCAGATATTCCGCTGCGCGAAGAAGACCGGGATTGTGAAGCCCGAAACCGGTCTAACGCACATCGGATTCGGTACGATGACCGGCAAGGACGGCAAGCCGTTCAAGACAAGAGACGGCGGAGTCATGAGACTCTCGATGCTGATCGACCTGATCGTCGATGAGGTCCGCTCGAAGATGGCCGACCGTGAGATGCCCGAAGAGGAGCGCGACAAGATCGCGAAACAGATCGGACTCGCGGCGCTCAAGTACGGAGACCTCAGTAACCAGCCTACTAAGGATTACATTTTCGACATAGAGCGGTTTACTTCGTTTGAGGGCAATACCGGACCGTATATCCTTTATACGATGGTCCGCATCAAGTCCATCCTCGCGAAGCTCGGCGATGAAGCCGAAGCGAAGAAGCCTTCGGACCGCGCGATCGGAGCGGATGAGCGCGAACTGCTTCTGACGCTTGCCCGGTATACCGACAACGTCGAGAAGGCGGCCGCGGAGCTGTCTCCCATGAAGATCTGCCAGTACATTTACGAACTGGCAGACCGCTTTAACGGCTTCTATCATGCGAACAAGATTCTCACCGAGCCCGATGAGATTAAGAAGGCCGAATGGATCGTCCTCTGCAGGATGACACTGAATATCTTAAATGACTGCATTTCGATGCTCGGTTTTGAAGCACCTGACAAGATGTGACGCCGGTACGGAAAGAACATAACGGCATATGCGGTACAGTGATTAGGAGGTTTTAAGAAGATGAATGTTAGTAAGCGCCCGTTCAAGTATCTGATCGGAATTCTTGCGGCTTTTAGTTTTGTATTTCTCGCGATCGTGTTCGGAGGAAAGGCAATTGCGGCGGACGGACAGGACAAGCCCACGCCGACTCCGATCCAGGACTATGTAAATAAAGAGCAGTATCTGAACGGATACTACCGCGGTACGGTTAACAGCAATACGGCAACGGTTCGTACCGGCCCGGGTACCAAGGCTTATCCCGAGTTGAAGACTTCCGACGGAACGGTTGTCAAGCTCACGAAGGGAACCGAGGTATTTGTCTGGGGTGAGACCAAGGACGTCGATCTCGACGTATGGTTCCATATCACCGCTACCTTTAACAACGAGCAGATCGAAGGTTATATCTATACCGGCCGTGTAACAAGAGATAACACGCAGATTCTCTTTACGCCTACGCCTACGCCGGTGCCTCCGACTCCTACGCCGATCCCGACCATTACCGAGACCGTTTCGGAAGTGACGCCCACTCTGCTGGAGCCCACCAAGCCCGAGACCCCCGAGAATGTAAAGGAAATCTCCGAAAAATCCAAAGACAACAAGCCGATGTACATCGTGCTTATCATTTGCTGCGTTATCGTTGTTCTGATCATCGCTTACTCCCTGTTCCAGAGAGCACAGGAGAAGAAGCTCGAAGAGGAGATGGAGCGCTACACGAAGCGTCGTCCCGCTATGGAGCGTCTTGACGGTGAGGATGAGGACGACTTCAACGAGGCTAAGAAGAAATACTACGCAAGCATGGATTTCGGCCACGGCGAGAAGAAGAACGCGCGTCCGTCCCGTCCGGCTGCACCCGTTGCTCCGATCGAGGACGAGGATGATTTCTCCGATGACTTCAAGGACGATGTGGATGAGGCTGATATCAAGCTCAGCACCCCTAAGAAGAAAGAGGATATTTACGATGAGGATGAGTTCACCGATGACGATGTAAAGGTTGTCGATGACTTCCGTGATAACGGCAATAAGAAAAAGAGCGCCGCTAAGTCCGTAACCGAGGACAATCTCGATTTCTCCGATGACGATCTCGAGTACTTCGAGCGTCTGAAGGGCAATCTGGAAGGACCTTCCGAGAAGGCAATTGCTTCGGCGGGTACAGCAGCAAGCATTCTTGATGAGTCTCCCGAGGTAAGTTCCTACTTTGAATCGGATGACCAGTCTTCGGAAGAGCGCCTTAAGATCAAGCTGAACGCGCTTCGTCCGCAGGACCGTTTCGTACATAAGCTGTACGGCGAAGGCGTTGTTGTGGAGAACAGCGATCCCGATATCATTCAGGTTCGTTTCGGCCGCGACCTCCGCTTCCTGAAGAAGGAGAAGCTTGCCAGAAAAGAACTGGTAGAGCTGTAAAAAGCATACGTTTTGAATTGTTATCCTTGGGTGTGGGAAACCACACCCAAGTGTTCCGTTTGGAAGTTTTTCAGAAGGGAATCAGTGGTTTATGAAGAAGATCATACTCGACGACCGTAGGCAGTATCTTCCCAATCTGTTTATGTTTCTGATGTCTCTCGTCGTGCTGGAAGCCGCTATCATCGGCGGCATCATTGCGAAGAATTCGTCCCTTGTTTCGACGGTCATTATCCTCTTTGCCGTCATCATGGTTCTGATGGCAATCATCATGATCGCCATGGCGGGCAAAGTGTGGATGGGAGATCTCCGAAATACCGGAATCTGGAAGGTGCGCCGTAAGGAAGGGCTGTCGCTCGAAGCTGTTATGGGCTGTAAGACGGCGCTTTACAGCGTGCTGATATTCCTTTCCGAAGCGATTTACGCACTGGCTATGGCACTTAATGTGTCGCTTGTATATAAGGCGTTTCCGGCCGAGCGGGAAGGACTCGACGAACTGTTTACAAAGGTGTTCGGAGAGGGCGCGTCGCTGTCCGGAAAGAATGCCGTTGTGATACTCGAGTTCCTGATGGTTGCGGTAGCTGCCGTCGCGCTCGTATTTTTCGCCGTAACGCTTGTATTTAACGGCTTTACGAGGAGCCGCTATGCAGGTGTTCTGGCAGGTGTTTTCTATGTTTCGGTCGGGTATTTCCTGATCCGCATAAGCTTAAGCCTGACAAACGGCGTTAAGGATGAAACAATGAAGAGTCTTGCCGGCGCGGCCGTACTTGCGGTCATCGCGGTAATCTGCCTGTTATGCGTGCGGATGTCCGTTAAGAAGCACCAGTGGGACGTTGAAGAAATATAAGAAATCATGGAAGATAAAGGAGTAAGAGATTATGGCTGTTGTGAAACCGTTTGTCTGTGTCAGACCGAAGGCGGAGCTTGCGAGCAGGGTTGCCGCGCTTCCGTATGACGTTTATAACCGTAAGGAGGCCAAGGAGGCGGCTCTTAAGGATCCGCTTTCGTTCCTCAATATCGACCGTGCGGAGAGCAATCTTCCGGACGATGTGGATACCTACGATCCGATTGTTTACGCGAAGGCCAAGGAGCTTCTTGACGCGAGAGAAGCGGACGGAACCTATATTACCGATACGGACGAATGCTACTACGTTTATGAGCTCATTATGGACGGACGTTCCCAGATCGGTATCGTTGCCTGCGCTTCGATCGACGATTATAAGAACGGTGTCATCAAAAAGCATGAGAATACAAGAGAAGAGAAGGAACAGGACCGTATCCGCCATGTGGATACCTGCAACGCGCAGACCGGCCCGATCTTCCTTGCTTACCGCAATAACGAAGTGATCAGCGGCATCGTTGCGAAGACGATGAAGAATGAGGCGCTGTACGCATTTACCGCCGATGACGGCATCACGCACAACGTATGGCGGATTTCGGACGCCGCCGACGTTAAGGCAATCCGTGACGCGTTCGAAGGAATCGGTCAGATTTATATCGCCGACGGACACCACCGCGCGGCAAGCGCCGTAAAGGTCGGATTCCGCCGCCGTGAGGCCAACCCGAACTATACCGGCAACGAAGAGTTTAACTTCTTCCTGTCCGTTCTGTTCCCCGAGGATCAGTTGATGATCCTTCCGTACAACCGTGTCGTTAAGGACCTGAACGGCCTCAGTGAGGACGCGTTCCTGAAGGCAATTTCCAAACATTTCACCGTTAAGGAAGTCGGCAACGAGCCTTACGCTCCCGCGAAGAAGGGCACGTTCGGCATGTATCTTTCGGGCAAATGGTACGAGCTTACGGCCGACTCCGAACTGCTGTCGATCACCGATCCGGTTGCGGCTCTCGACGTATCGCTCCTGCAGGATTACCTGCTCGGACCGGTTCTCGGTATCGGCGATCCGAGAGTGGACAAGCGCATCGATTTCATCGGCGGCATCCGCGGCCTTAAGGAACTCGAGAGACGCTGCAAACTCGATATGACGGTTGCATTTTCCATGTATCCGACGCAGATCACCGAGCTGTTCGACGTTGCGGACGCGGGACTTCTGATGCCTCCGAAGTCCACGTGGTTTGAGCCGAAGCTTCGAAGCGGCCTGTTTATTCACAAATTATCGTAAAGGTTAAGCGGACACGGGCGGGGCAACCCGTTGTCCGCCTTTTTGTCTATGAGTATTTTAAGTGTTGAAAATCTATCCCACGGCTTCGGCGACCGCGCGATATTCCGTGATGTCACGTTTCGTCTTCTTGCGGGCGAGCATATCGGTCTGATCGGCGCGAACGGCGAAGGAAAGAGTACGTTCTTCAATATCGTGACGGGCAATCTGATGCCCGACGAGGGAACGATCACCTGGGCGAAAAATGTGCGCGTCGGCTATCTTGACCAGCACACGGTTCTGCAGCCCGGCATGACGATCCGCGACGTGCTGGCGTCCGCATTTTCCTGGCTTTTCGAGAAGGAAGAGCAGGTGAACCGGATCTGCGAGCGCATGGGCGACGCGGACGAGGAGACGATGAACGCCCTTCTTGAAGAGATGGGCGTACTGCAGGAGATGCTTGAGCAGCATGATTTCTATGCGATCGATACGAAGATCGATGAGATCGGACACGCGTTTGAACTCGATGCGCTCGGCTTTGACAAGGATGTCAGCGAGCTTTCGGGCGGACAGCGTACGAAGGTGCTTCTTGCGAAGCTGCTTCTTGAAAAGCCCGACATTCTGCTTCTCGACGAACCGACCAACTATCTCGACGAGCAGCATATCACGTGGCTTACACGGTATCTGAGCGAGTATGAGAACGCGTTTATCCTGATCTCGCACGATATGCCGTTTCTGAACAGCGTGGTCAACGTCATCTGGCACGTGGAGAACGCGCATCTCGAGCGTTATCCGGGCGACTATGACCATTTTCTTGAGGTGTACGAGATGCGGAAGGGGCAGCTTGAGGCAGCCTACAACCGCCAGCAGCAGGAGATTAAGGAGCTTAAGGACTTTGTTGCCCGCAACAAGGCGCGTGTTTCGACGAGAAATATGGCAATGTCCCGGCAGAAGAAGCTCGATAAGATGGACGTGATCGAGCTTGCGAAGGAGAATCCCAAACCCGAATTCCATTTCAAGGAGGCCCGCGTGCCGTCCCGTATCGTAGTGGAAACGAAGGACCTTGTGATCGGTTATGAAAAGCCGCTTTCCAGACCGCTGAATCTCCATATCGAGCGCGGTGAACGCGTGATCCTAAAGGGTGCGAACGGTATCGGTAAGACGACGCTTCTTAAGAGCATTCTCGGCCTGATCCCGCAGATCGAAGGAACGATTACGCTCGGCGACTATCTTGCCATCGGCTATTTCGAGCAGGAACTGTCCGGCGAGGGCACGAAGACGTGTATGGATGAGTTCTGGGACGAGTACCCGTCCTACACGAATTATGAGGTGCGCTCGGCCCTGGCCAAATGCGGACTCACAACCAAGCATATCGAAAGCCAGGTGCGCGTGCTTTCGGGCGGCGAGCAGGCAAAGGTAAGACTCTGTAAGCTGATGAACCGGGAGAGCAACCTCTTAATCCTCGACGAGCCGACCAACCACCTTGATGTCGACGCGAAGGATTCGCTGAAGGCCGCGCTTTCCGAGTACCGCGGGACGATCGTAATGGTGTGCCACGAGGCGGAATTCTACGAAGGACTCGCGACCCGCGTCATCGACTGCGGAGAGTGGAGCCTGCTGGCATAAAAAAGCCTTTTCCGGCCGCGTTTTTGGGACTTGTTCCGTCAGGCTTCGGGGCATTTTCCGTGAGGACGGCGGCAGCGTAACGGATAACCGCGGAAATTCACGGTTATTTCACACTAAAGAGGAAAAAAAGAATGAAAAAGAAACCGATATGGTGTATAATAATTATAATATTTGCCGTGTTGCTGACCGGCTGTAAGGAGGATGCGAAAATGAACAACGAAAACGTAACCAATACGCCTGCGGCTACCGTTATCGGAACCCCTGCAACCGACTGGGCTTCCGTATTTGCGGGACTGACTCCCGCGGAGACGCTGAAGGCTTCCCTGTACCATAATCCGCTTATGACGCAGCGTCTCGGAGCGGATCCGTATGCACTCGTTTATGACGGAAGAGTATATATTTACATGACCGGAGACATCATCGAGACCAACCTCGACGGAACGCCGAAGGCCAACAGCTACCAGAAGATCAACACCATCAACGTGATCTCCTCGGATGACCTTGTTAACTGGACCGACCACGGTTCCGTGCTTGCGGCCGGCACGACCGGAGCAGCCAAATGGGGCGGAAACTCCTGGGCTCCCGCGGCAGCCTGCAAGGAAGTGGACGGAAAGATGAAGTTCTTCCTGTATTTTGCGAACAGCGGAAACGGTATCGGCGTTCTGAGCGCGGACAGCCCCGTGGGACCGTTCACCGATCCGATCGGCAAGGCGCTTGTGAGCCGTAATACGCCGAACTGCGCGAATGTTACCTGGCTTTTCGATCCGGCGGTTCTTGTGGACAACGACGGCTCCGCATACCTGTATGTGGGCGGCGGCGTTCCGGGATTTCCTCCGACCGACGACCAGATCGAGCATCCGCATACCGCGCGTGTCGTAAAGCTCGGCGACGACATGATATCGCTGGACGGCGACCCTGTTGCGATCGACCCGCCGTTCCTTTTCGAGGATTCGGGCATCAACCGCATCGGTGATACCTACTATTACAGCTACTGCAGCAACTTTAACGTGGACGGTCATCCGAACGCGAAGAAGTATAATCTCGCGAACGGCCAGATCTGCTACATGACGTCCGACAGCCCGATGGGCCCGTTTACGTATCAGGGCGCGATCTTAAAGAACCCCGGCGCTTACTTCGGACCGGGCGGAAACAACCATCATTGTATCTTTGAGTTTAACGGCAAATACTATATCACCTACCATTCGCAGATCCTCGACGCGCCGCTTAAGACCGGCGGCGGATACCGCTGCACGCATATCGACGAGGTGACGGTCAATGAGGACGGATCCATCCCGATGGGCAAAGGAACGAAGACCGGCGTTGCGCAGCTGAAGAACTTCGATCCGTATACCGAAGTGAACGGCGCGACGATGTCGACGATGGGCGGCATCAATACGAAGGCAGCCGACGAGATTACGAAGAAGTACGGTTCCGGCACGATGACCGTATGCGATATCGATGACGGCGACTGGATTCTTGTAAAGGGCGTGGATTTCGGCACGGACGGCGCAAAGAAGTTCACGGCAGGCTTTACCTGCGAGGACGGAGCGGACGGTGCCGTATGCGTACGTCTTGACTACCTGAAGGACGGTAAGGATGCCGCATTCCTTCCCGTTGCGGGCGGAAAGCAGTCCGTTACGCTTTCGGAAGGCATTACCGGCGTGCATGACGTTTATTTCCTTTTCGCGGGCAAAGGCTACACCTTTGACAGCTGGAAGTTTGAGAAATAATAGTACTTTGCATATACCGGAATATGTGGTAAAATGAAATGAACTATTGTTGTTTGGAGGGGGAATCCCGATGATTCATTCGAAAAAAGTACGTCTGATGACGCAATGCGCGATCTATCAGAAGCACGAAGGGGCAGAGGACCTGAAGATAGCCAAGTTCTTCCGGGCGGATTATATCCGCCTCGAAGTCGTGAAAACGATACTCGGCGTCACGCTCGGTTATCTGTTCATTATCGGCATGATCATCATGTATCATCTGGAGTTTTTGATTGCAAATGCTCTGAATCTGAATTACCAAATGCTCGGCATGAAGATTCTCGGCTATTACATCCTGATTCTTGCGGGCTACATCGTATTTGCCGTAGGGCGGTACCGTTACCTGCACATGAAGTCGCACAAGCGGCTCGGCCGCTATTACAAGATGCTCGGGCGTATCCGTAAGTGTTCCGAAGAAGAGGAATACCAGAGAGAACTCGAGGAAGAGAATCGGGAGGAAATGCAGTCATGATAATCTTTTTAGGCATTCGGGCGAAGATCACGGAAATCTACCAGAAGTATGATTTCATCGTGAAAACGGCCCTGAAATTCGTTTTGATGTTCCTGGCGCTTAAGAAAGCGGCCGGGATCATCGGATATAACGCAACGCTTTCCGGAACCGGGGCGGTTATCGCATTTTCCCTGGTCGGAGCGTTCCTGCCGGCTTCCCTGATGGTATTCATGGCGGTTATGTACGTGTTCCTGCAGCTGCTGACGGCGTCGGTTCTGATCGCGGTCACGGTTATGCTTGTCTTTTTGATCTTATACCTGTTCCTGCTGCGCTTTACCCCGAAGGAGGGTGTTGTGGTAATTGCCACGCCGCTTCTCATTTCCATGGGTTATCCGTATGCGGTGCCGCTGTTCCTCGGCATGTTCGGAAGCATTCTTTCGGTCGTTCCGGCAGCATGCGGCGTTGTTGCCTACTTCATGATCAAGGCCGTAACGAACAATATCGTTACGATTGAGCAGCTGAAGGCACTGAAGGATCAGGCACTGTCGATTTACATTGACATTCTTGACGACCTGCTGAACAATCCGCCGATGTACGTGATGATGTTTGTATTTGCGGTCGTTATCATCATTGTTGTGCTCGTTCGTATGATCCGTATGGATTACGCTTTCGAGATCAGTCTTCTCGTAGGTACCGCGGCGATGGTTCTCGCGTTTCTGATCGGATCCGTAATCGCGGGTACCGAAGTCGAGGTAATGCCACTGATCATGCGCAGCCTGATCTGCATGGGCATCACATATGTCTGCATGTTCTTCTGGAGGACGCTTGATTACGCGGGGGCGGAGCATGTGCAGTTTGAGGACGAGCGGTATTACTACTATGTAACCGCGGTTCCGAAGATCACACCCGAATCGCCGAAGCGTACCGTCCGCAAGCCTAAGCCGCAGAAGGAAGAGCCGCTTCCGGAGGATGAGGAAGAGGCCGAAGCCATCGAGGCAATGGAATCGATGCTTTCGGGCAACAAACGTCCGTATGCGAAGCCGCTTACCCCCGGCCTTGCGAAGCGTCTGAGACGCGATGTTGCGCCGCGTAAGGAGGACAGCGAGGACGAGGACGAAGAGGACGAGCTTGTCATCAAGGGACCGAGAAAGCTCGCCAAGCCCGCCGAGTCGATCGCCGAAGCGGTGCGCCGGAGTTTTGGCAGGATCAAGTCCGTTCTTCCGGGCAGGAAGGATAAGACCGAGATCAAAGAAGAGGTCGATGAGGACGAGGCCGATTCGGTTTATTACGGCCGTAACGGAAAGAAGGAGTCGGTTTATTTCGGCCGTGACCGGAAGGTTGATACCGATTCCGTTGAAGCGGAGGATGCTCCCGGAGACGATTCCGAAGAGCTTCCGGAAAGAGAGAACGACGACTACGAGTAAAGGAGGGCATATACCGTGTGGGATAATATTACGGCATTCTTTTCGAAATATTTCAGCGGCCTGCTGATCCCGCGGATTCACCCACTTGACCTTGTCGAGATACTGCTTATCGCATTTGTCATCTATCACCTGATGAAATGGATACTTCGTACGAGAGCATGGTATCTGGTAAAAGGTCTGATCATTCTCGTACTGGTATGGGCAATCGCGTCCATACTTCAATTCAATGCCATTTTATGGATTTTCGTTAATACGATCAACGTAGGTATTATTGCGTTGTTCATCATATTCCAGCCCGAACTTCGCCGAGCGCTCGAACAGCTCGGTTCGAGAAGGCTTTTCAGCATCTTTGCCGATTCGTCGGGATCCCGCGAGCGCTATTCCGATGAAACCCGCAACGAGATCGTTACCGGCGTCTTCGAGATGGCAAAGGTGAAGACCGGCGCCCTGATCTGTATCGAGGGCGCGGTAAGCATGGAAGACTACGAGCGGAGCGGCATTAAGACCGACTCCATCGTTTCGGCAGCTCTTCTGATCAACATCTTCGAGAAGAATACGCCGCTTCACGACGGTGCGGTTATTGTCCGCGGAAACCGTGCCGTGGCAGCGACCTGTATCCTTCCCGTATCCGATAATATGAGACTTTCGAAGGAACTCGGAACGAGACACCGCGCGGGTGTCGGCGTCAGCGAGGTTACGGATGCTCTCGTCATTATCGTTTCCGAGGAGAACGGTAAAGTCTCCATCGCCCAGAAGGGTCAGCTGATCCGCGGCGTGGACGAAGAGTACCTCTCCAACAAATTATTAGAGTTCCAGGATAAGCCGACCCCGACGAACCGCCTGCGATTCAGAAAGGAAGGGAAGAACCATGATACAAAAGCTTAAAGCCGTGTTCAGCAGAAACATAGGAATGAAGCTTCTGTCCTTTGCCCTTGCCTTTTTGATCTGGGTTGTTATCATGAGTCTTTCGGATCCGGTAACGACCAAACAGATTGACGGTATTACGCTCGAGACAAGGCACAAGGATGACTTCAACAACTTAGAGGAGAATGAAAACCTCTCCATCGACATACTGACAAAAGGTACGGTTTCCATCAAGGTTTCCGGCAGCCGTTCGGAGCTTGAGGGCCTGTCGGCGTCCGACTTTGTCGCGTATGCGGATTTCAATGATTTCGTCGGTGTCAACGCGATCCCGATCAACGTGGAAACCCGCAGCGAGAACACCCGTAAGAAAGTGAGCATCGACTGGCAGTCGCTGACCGTTATGCAGGTCAAGCTCGTAAAGAGTAAAGAGAAACTGATCAACGTTATCGTCGAACCGATCAATGTTCCCGATGACAAATACGCTCTCACGAAGTCCGTAAGTTCCAACCTGCTTCAGGTAACGGGACCTGAGGAAGTCGTGGAGAAGATCAGCAAGCTCGGCGGCTATGTGGATATTTCCAAGCTCGGAATCAACACCTGGCAGCAGGTAACGCTGAAGCCGTACGATAAGGACGGCAACGAGATGGATGTCGCATCGCTCGAACTGGCGCAGACGTCGGTTCTTGTCGAGGTGGAGATGCTTCCGACCAAGGATGTCGAGGTAATCATCGACGATAAGGATGCGGATGTCGTGAACGGCTTCGGTATTTACAAGATCGAACTGGCGCCGCAGATCGTGCGTGTCGCCGCTTCGGAAGGACTGCTTCGGACCACAAACACAATCCATATTCCGCTTGTTCCCGAAGAACCGCTTTTGAAGCAGATCAAGCCCTATACAAAGGACTATGACATTAAGAAATACCTTGCGGAAGGCGTATATCTCAAGTCGGAGAACAACATTGTATCCGTAAGTGTAACGGTGGAGCCGATCGTCGAGAAGGAAATCACATTCGGCCTCAGCGAACTGAATGTGCTGAACATGCCCGAGGGCTTCGTTCTTCATCAGGGAGAAGAGGACGGAACCACGACGATCACTATGACCATCAGCGGATTGAAACCCGACATCGATTCAATCACATCGGCGTCCGACCTGCGTCCCTCCGTCGACCTGAAGGGCGTGACGAAGGCGGGCAAGCAGGAGTTCCCGATCAAACTTAATATTGCGGACCGCAATCTGGGGGAGATTACCACGGATGGTATTGCGGAGCTGACGATAGCGGAGCAGTAAGCCGGCAAAGGGCCTACGGATAAGCCCGGAAAGGAGATGCCCATGGTACAGGAAACCGTTCAGGTTAAGAACATCAAAGGTCTTCACATTAAGCCTGCCGGAGAGATGAGCAGGATTGCGCTTACCCGTCCCTGCAGAGTGTATCTCAAGGTGCGGGAATACGAAGTCAATGCCAAGAGCGTCCTCGGAATTCTGAGCGCGCAGGTAAAATGCGGCGAGACCGTTACGATCGTATGTGACGGCGAGGGCGAGGAAGATACGTTGCGTGAGATCATCGAGGCCGTAAACAACAGGTTCGGCATCGAATAAAGAGCCGCGCGTTAAGCGGCAGCTTTTCAGAATATCGAAACCGCGGCGTTACGCGGTTACGGATAAGAAGAGGACGTTATGAAGAATTACGATCGGTATCAAAGAAATCCGGTTTTAGATTTTCCCGGGCGCGAGTGGCCCGGGAAAGTTTCCTTATGCGCTCCGAAATGGTGCAGCGTTGACCTTCGCGACGGAAACCAGGCGCTTGTGGAGCCGATGAACGTCGAGGAGAAGACCGAACTGTTCCGGCTGCTTCTTGCAATCGGTTTCCGGGATATCGAAGTGGGATTTCCCGCCGCGTCCTCGATTGAATATGAGTTTGTAAGACACCTTGCGGAGAAAGAGGCGATTCCCGACGACTGCCGCATCCAGTTGCTGATGCAGTGCAGCGACGAGCAGATCCGTAAGAGCTTTGAAGCCGCGAAGGGTCTTAAGAACGTTATCATGCACATCTATAATCCGACATCCGTTCTGCAGAGAGATGTCGTATTTCATATGGACCGCGAGCAGATCCTTCAGATCGCCGTAAACGCGGCGAAGACCGTGAAGGAATGCGCGGAGCAGTTCGACGGCAATATCATTTTCGAGTATTCGCCGGAGAGCTTCAGCGGGACCGAGCCGGAGTACGCGGTGCGCGTCATTGACGCCGTACTCGACGTATGGCAGCCGGGACCTTCGCGGAAAGCCATCATCAACCTTCCCGAAACAATGGAACTGAATACGCCCAATGTGTACGCGGACCAGGTGGAATGGGTCTCGAAACACATGAAATACCGTGAATTCACGGAACTGAGCGCACATACGCACAACGACCGCGGAACCGGTATCGCGGCATCCGAGCTGGCGCTTCTTGCCGGTGCGGATCGTATTGAAGGCACGCTGTTCGGAAACGGCGAGCGGACCGGCAACGCGGATATACTGACGCTTGCCTACAACCTGTTCGCGCAGGGCATTGATCCGGGACTCAATCTTGAGAACATTCACGCGATTTCGGATGCCTATACGCGCCTTGTGAAGATGCCGATCTCGCCGCGTCATCCTTACGCCGGCGACCTCGCATTTACCGCCTTCTCGGGCGGCCACCAGGACGCCGTGAGAAAAGGCTTCCAGGCGATGAAAGAGCGGGGCGGGGATACCTGGCTTGTGCCGTATCTGCTTATCGATCCGACCGATATCGGGCGCATTTACGAGCCAATCGTGCGGATCAACAGCCAGTCCGGAAAAGGCGGCGTCGCATTTGTCATGGAGCGGGAGCACGGCTTCAAGCTGCCGAAGGATATGCACCGCGAATTCGCGCATGCCGTACAGCTTTTCGCGGAACAGAAGGGCGGAGAGGTTACGCCCGAAGAGATGCTCGAAGTATTCCGGAAGGAGTACCTGCAGAGAAAGGCGCCGTTACATTTTCTGCGGTGCAATGTGGACGACCGTTCGGACGACGAGTCGCAGGTTACGCATGCGCTCCTCAAGTTTGAATATATGGGTAAGACGTATACGAAGGAATGTACCGGTAACGGTCCTATCGATGCCGTGAAGAAAGGCCTGCAGGATTTCTTAGGTTCGACCTGGAAACTGTTAGACTACACCGAGCACGCTTTGACGACCGGTTCGGAAGCGCAGGCTGCCGCGTATGTGGCAATGCATAATCCGAGCACCGGAGACAGCACATTCGGCGTCGGCATCAGCTCGAACATCACGAGAGCCTCCATCCGCGCCGTATTCTGCGCGGTGAACCGTCTGATCGCGATGGAGCAGGCGGGAAAGGAAGGCGTGTAATGGTCTGGGCGGCAATCGTTGCCGGAGGGACCGGCACACGCATGAAAAGCGCGATTCCGAAGCAGTTTCTGACAGTCGGCGGGGAGACGATCCTCGGCCGTTCGATAAGCGTATTTCTTGCTTCACCGGAGGTTGACGGCATTGTGATCGGTGCTCCCGCGGAGTATATCGAAGAGACCGGACGGATTGCCCGGGAACAGTGTGAGAAACTGCACTCTAAGAAGCCCGTCATTGTTACGGCAGGCGGAACAAACCGGAACGAAACACTGAAAAACCTCTGCGAGGCGGCTTTTGATAAGCTCGGTGCTTCGCCGGAGGACATCTTTGTGACGCATGACGCGGTACGACCGTTCGTAACAGAGCGGATGATCGCGGAAAGCGTTCATTCGATGGAAACGGCAGAGGTCAGTACGGTCGCGATTCCTACGACCGATACGCTGCTTTTAAGCCCCGATCAGAAAGAAGTCGAAGCGGTTCCCGACCGGAGCCGGTACTACCGGGCGCAGACGCCGCAGACGGCGCGGCTCGGTGCGCTGAGCGGCATCCTGAATGCGATGTCAGCGGAAGAGCGGAGTATTTCGACCGATCTTTGCGGGCTTTTCGCGGCAAAGGGAATCCGGGCCGTGATCATTCCCGGATCCGAAAAGAATATCAAGATCACCGGACCATCCGATCTTCGTACGGCGGAAGCGCTGCTTCAGGCGGAGAACGAATAGGTCAGGGCAGGAGAAATGTTATGTATGATTATCTGATCGTCGGTGCCGGACTGTTCGGTGCCGTATTCGCGAGAGAGGCGGCGGACAAAGGATATTCCTGCCTCGTCATCGACCGGCGTGCCCATATTGCCGGAAACGCATACTGCGAGGATATCTGCGGGATTCCGGTACACACGTACGGAGCTCACATATTCCATACTTCCGACAGGAAGATCTGGGATTACGTGAACCATTTCGCCGAGTTCAACAACTTTGTGAATTCGCCGATTGCCGTATATAAGGACGAACTTTACAATCTGCCGTTCAACATGAACACGTTCGCGAAGATGTGGAACATCCGCACGCCGCAGGAGGCAAAGGAGAAGATCGAGGCCGCTAAACAGGAGGCCAGGGTCGAGAATCCGCAGAATCTTGAGGAGCAGGCGGTTTCGCTTGTCGGAAAGGACATCTACGAGAAGCTTGTCAAAGGCTACACCGAGAAGCAGTGGGGACGTGACTGCAAGGACCTGCCGGCATTTATCATCAAGCGCCTTCCGGTGCGTTTTACGTACGATAACAACTACTTTAACGACCGCTTCCAGGGTATTCCCGAGAAGGGCTATACCGACATGGTGGCGAACATCCTGAAGGGGATCGAAGTGCGGACCGGCGAGGATTATCTGAAGAACCGCGACGAGTACCGTAAGATGGCTAAGAAGGTTATCTACACCGGCGCTCTCGACGAGTATTTCGGTTACTGCTACGGAAACCTCGAGTACCGTATGGTTCGCTTCGAGCAGGAGACACTCGATACGGACAACTACCAGGGCAATGCCGTAGTCAACTATACGGAGCGTGAGATCCCTTATACGCGTATCATCGAGCACAAGCATTTCTATCCGGGCTTAAAGACCGAGAAAACGGTCATTTCGAAGGAATATCCGGCGGAGTGGCACCTCGGCGAAGAGCCTTATTATCCGATCAACGATGAGAAAAATGTGGCATTGTTCGCGAAGTACCGCGAGCTTGCGGACCGTGAGGACGGCGTGATCTTCGGCGGCCGGCTCGGCGAGTATAAGTATTACGATATGGACAAGGTAATCGCTTCGGCGCTTTCCCTTGCGGAGAAGGAACTGTAAAACGAAAAACGATTATTTGCATAACACAAAAAGGAGACGGTAACGTCTCCTTTCAGACTGAAGACAAACGCGGTTTTGGAAAACACCCAAAACCGCGTATCTTTTTATGCCATAAGAGTTTTTAGCTGCCTTTTGAGCTTAAAAGGCCCATCCGGGCCATCCAACAGTCCCATTCTATCCAGCATCTTTGCGA
>JAGADM010000055.1 GCA_017613595.1 Lachnospiraceae bacterium
AATGGCGTTCATACGGACCAGATAGTCTTTGTAGAATTCGGCTATGGCCTGCGGCACTCCCTTATCCCCCTTCTTCATCATTTTCTTTCTCTCACTTCTGTAAAGCAGTTTTCAGATTGCTTATTGTCCGGACATTACCGCTCGCATCTTCTGCGCCGCTTCTCTTGCAGTATCCCAGTCAATCTGACCGACATAAAGTTTTTCACCCTTGTAGGAGTAACAATATGCATAGGTACCGGTACAGGAAATCGCGTAGGTTTCCACGGTCCAGGACGCTCCGGAATCCAATTGGCTTCGGCATAAAGCAGCTAACTGCTCCGTTGTCAAGCTCGTTTGGAAATTATCTTTAACAGCATCCATGATATCATTGAAACTGTTCAGTATCGCAGGCGACTGCATCTTGTTGATGATTCCCTTAATCAGTTCCATCTGATTTCGACCGCGCTGGAAGTCTCCTCCGGGTACATTATAACGCTCTCTTGCAAATGCCAACGCACTCTTACCGCTCATATGATTCATTCCCGCACCATACGAATACGGTCCGTGAGTAGCATCAAATGCATATGCGGAATATACGTCAACACCCCACAGGTAATCCACAATCCGTTCCACGCTGGAGAAGTTAACCCGGATGTAATAGTCCAAAGTTATGCCGTATACCCGTTCCAGAGTCTTCATGGAAGCCTTGACACCGTAAACACCTGCATGCGTCAGTTTATCGTAACTCGACCCACTGATATCCGGAATCAATACATACGCATCACGAGGCGTATTCACCAGAAGAATCTTATGCGTCTTCGGGTTTACCACCATGATGATATTCACATCGCTTCGGCTCTGTGCGGTAATTCCGCCGTAGCAGTCGATTCCGCTGAAGTATACAGTATAATAATCACCCGTTACATTTTCCGCGCTGGAACGGGAAGGCATTGCCGTCATAGGAATCACCGGTGTCGGAATCTCACCGTAACCGATTGGCGTCGGCGTCACCGCATCCGTCGGTTTACTCGGATCAGGCGTAACATCCGGATCCTCAATCGGTCCCGCAACGGGAGTCGGGGTAACACTCATGTTAAGTTCTGCCGCGCTCTTCGGGATTTCCGCATCAAAAGAAAGATCTTCCAAAATCCGATAGTTTCCGTCGAACCCTTCCGCATATTCCGCAAGCATATCCACATAAGCGGTATTGGCAAGCATTGCCTGGATTTCTCCGGATATCAGCGCAGAGGCTAATTCGGTATAATAATTATACTCCTTAAGGTTTAGATTAATTTTCTCAGTGCTTGCAATATGCTCATAGGCGGCAAGCATGGGCGCATACTCTTCCGCAGTCTGAATTCCGTACGTATATCCGTCCGTATCCTTCAGACGCTTCGCGGGGTTGTCGATTCTTACAATAACGGAAACTCCTTCAATATGATAGCTTTCACTTGCTTCTACTCCGGTGATGTTATTCACCGTTTTTCTGGCAGGCTCGATGTATGTAACAATCGCCAGAAAACATGCTGCGGACCATAGGATTGCCCAGAGAATTCCGGGAATCAACCCCTTCTTTCCGTCTCTGAGGAGTAACAGCAAGAGGCTCGGAACCAATCCGATAATGAGAACAAGCGCAAGCAAAAGCATGTACTTGGTCGGAAGAATCGGAAAACGCACAAACTCAATCATCAGAATGCCGGACATAATCATTTGAAATAATATAGCAACAATGCCCGTAATCCGTATGGCTCTCCAGAGACTCTTTTTTTTCAGTTTAAAACCTTTTTTCTTCTTCATAAATCTACGTACTGCGTGTCCTTTTCGGTTCTGAGACCGAAATAACACGTCCGTTTACTCCGCATCCTCTTCTTCGGTCATGCGGACTGCACGGTCAAACATTTCCTCCACTTCTTTGTCCGGCTTTGCCGTGCACAGAGTCACGACTACGCAAACCAAAAGGCTTACCAAAAAGCCGGGAATTATCTCATATAAACCGGACAAGGTGCCGGTAAGAACAGCTTTGTCCGGATTAATGATCATTTTACCGCAGGCTACAGCCCAGCCGATATCCGCCACGAAACCGCTGATGATACCGCAGATGGCGCCTGCATAATTAAACCGCTTCCAATAAAGCGACAGAAGGATGGTCGGGCCGAATGCGGCGCCGAACGCACCCCACGCATTTTCAACAAGATCCATGATGCTCTTGTTTCCGAGCCATGCGATCAAAAATGCGATAACACAGATAAATGCTACAACAAAACGGCCTGCCCACATGATTTCCTTGTCACTTGCCTTCTTGCGGAGAGGCTTATAAATATCGCTGGAAAATGCGGACGACGAAGCAAGCAGCTGCGAATCGGCCGTACTCATCGATGCGGCAAGAATTGCCGAAAGCAGAATGCCCGCAAGACCCGCAGGGAACACACCGCGTACCACATGAATAAATGCGGTGCTGGTCTTTCCGGAAAGAATCAGCTCATCACCGAGATACTGACGGGCAACAATACCGACAATCGTCGCCATAAGAAGAATCATAAACGTCCAGGCAATACCGATTTTCTGGGAACGCTTCATCTCCTTCTTAGACCGGATGGACATATAACGGACAAGGATGTGCGGCATTCCGAAATATCCGAGTCCCCAGCCGAGACCGGAAAGAATCGTCACAATTGCAGCACCGTCAATGGAACCGGTACTGAGCAGGTTATAGTAATGCTTACCGAGAACCTTGTCAGGAGCAATAAAGCCGGAACCGCTCATCACAGCTACGGCAACAATCGGAGCTGCCATCAGCGCTGCGAGCATCAGAAGCCCCTGGAAAAAGTCCGTCCAGCATACCGCGTTGAAACCGCCGAGGAACGTATAGGCAACAATAATAATCGCCGCAGCCGCCATAGCCGTCTTCCGTCCGCCGTCATTCAGACCGAATACGGTCTGGAACAGGTCGCCGCATGCGGAAATGCTGGATGCGGAATAAATGCAGTAAACCACGATAAATACGATAGCGCACACTGCCTGCAGCGCAATGTTTCCGCTCAGAAAACGGTTGTTCAGATACTGCGGAATCGTAATTGAGTCCTTTGCTGCAATGGAAAACGTACGAAGTCTCGGGGCAACAAAGAGCCATGCGAGAAACGTTCCGATGAACAAACCGATACTGATCCATATCTGGCTCAATCCGGCTGCGTAAATTGCTCCGGGAAGACCCATAAGTACCCAGGCACTCATATCGGACGCGCCGGCAGAAAGCGCTGCCACGGGACCGCTCATGCTGCGGCCGCCGAGGAAGTATTCCTTCTCACCGCCGGATCTCGACCGGATGTAGAAATAGATACCGATTCCGATTACCAAAACAAAGTAAACGACAAATGCAATGACTTCCCAGTTCATAGGATTTCCTCACTTTCCTTTGCTTATTCTTTCTTATCGACTACTTCAATACCTTTACCGCTCTTAAAAATACTGTAACTCGGGATTACGCCACGAACCGATGAAGTCGGATAAACATTCGAATGACATCCGATAACCGTTCCGGGGTTCAGCACGCTGTTGCAGCCGACCTCCACGAAATCGCCGAGCATCGCACCGAACTTCTTTAATCCGGTCTCAATGGATTCCTCTTTCGATTTTACAACGACAAGCGTCTTGTCGCTCTTCACATTGGATGTAAGGGAACCTGCACCCATGTGCGATTTATATCCGAGCACGGAGTCGCCGACATAATTGTAATGCGGCACCTGCACACCGTCGGAAATAATCACGTTCTTCAACTCGACGGAGTTTCCGACAACGCAGCCGTCACCGATCAGGGCGCTTCCGCGGATAAACGCACAATGGCGCACCTCGGTATTTTCTCCGATAATGCACGGAGAACCGATGTATGCCGAAGGGAAAACCTTCGCGCTTTTCGCGATCCAGACGCCTTCCTCCGGATGGTCGTATTTCTCCGGATCAAGCGACGCGCCGATTTCCAGAATAATGCTTTTAATGGACGGGAGAATCTCCCACGGATATGTCACTTTCGACAGCCAGGGCCATGCAAGCGTATGGCCGGGCTCATACAATTCCGAAACCTTCATCTGAACCGTACTCATATTGCCTCCTGATATTATCTGACTTTTAACAAATGGCCTGACTTGCGGATTGCATCGATAATCTTATCAACCTCCGCGTTGCACTCCTCATAGGTGCCGGCCTCGGACATCACGCGAAGCACTTCCTCGGTACCGCTCGGACGAAGCAGCACGCGGCCGTTGTTGCCGAGCGAAGCCGTGCATGCTTCCACCTGAAGCGTAACGGCTGGATCCTGCATCGTTCCCTGCTTATCATCCACTTCCACGTTCTTCAGAACCTGCGGATAAAGCGGAACTTCTGCGGCAAGCGCGGAAAGCGGCATTTCGGTATCAATCAGTACCATCATGACCATAATCGCCGTCAGAATACCGTCACCGGTACGCGCGTATTTACGGAAAATCACATGCCCGGAATTCTCACCGCCGATGACATGGTCATTGGCCTTCATATTCTCGTATACGTAACGGTCACCGACCTTCGTCTTCTCATAATCGATGCCGATGCGGTCAAGTGCCTTATAAAGCCCGAAATTGGACATAATCGTCGTTACCACGGTGTTCGAAGGAAGCTGTCCGATCCGCTTCATGTACTTCGCGCAGATATACATGATCTGGTCGCCGTCTACAACGTTGCCGTTCTCGTCAACCGCGAGGCAGCGGTCCGCGTCTCCGTCAAATGCGAAGCCGACGTCCACGCCCTTCTCTTTCACATATTCGCAAAGGCCTTCAATATGCGTGGAGCCGCATTTTTCATTGACATTGATGCCGTTCGGCTCATTGTTGATGACATAGGTCTTCGCACCGAGTGCGTCGAATACCGAACGGGCAATCATCCAGGAGCTGCCGTTTGCGCAGTCCAGAGCAACCTTGCGGTTTTCAAAGGATTTCGTCGCCACGTTGGTCAGATATCCGATATAACGGTTCCGTCCGCTATAGTAGTCCACGGTGCATCCGATATCGGCGCCGGTCGCGAACGGGATTTCTTCGCATTTGCCGTCAAGATAATCCTCGACAAGGTCCTGTACCTCATCTTCCATCTTCTCGCCGTCACCGTTCATCAGTTTGATTCCGTTATCGGTGAACGGATTGTGGCTCGCGCTGATCATGATACCGCAGTCAAAGCCATCGGTACGCGTGATAAAGGAAACGCAGGGAGTCGTCGTAACATGAAGCAGATATGCATCCGAACCGGAGGACGTAATGCCTGCGGCAAGCGCATTCTCGTACATATACGAGGAACGTCTCGTATCCTTTCCGATTACGATTTTCGCATGATGATCCTTACCGTAATACCAGCCGAGAAAACGGCCGATTTTAAACGCATGGTCTGCTGTCAGAACGGTTCCCGACTTACCGCGAAATCCGTCTGTACCGAAATATTTACCCATAAACTGTGATTTCCTTTCAAGAATAGAATATGATACGTGCCCTGTCTTGCGGCAGGGCACTGAAATCCGTTATTAACCGTTGTAGCATGCCTCGTCGCAAACGAGGACAACATCATCATGAAGATTCAAAAACGAAGCCGGGCAGGACGTGGTAACCGTGCCCTTAAGCATCTGCATCACGGCATCATGCTTATTCTTTCCGTTTGCAAGGATAATAATCTTCTTCGCGGAAAGAATGGTTCCCATTCCCATTGTCAAAGCATGCGTCGGAACATCTGCGGCACTTGCAAAGAATCTGGCATTTGCGTCGATTGTATCTTCCGTAAGCCCCGTAACGTGCGTAACGGGTACAAGCTCGGTATCGGGCTCGTTAAATGCGATGTGACCGTTGCGGCCGATTCCGAGCACCTGAATGTCCGCTCCGCCGAGGGAACGCACATAAGCCTCATAGCGGGCGGCTTCCGCTTCTCCGTCAGCGGCGGCACCGTTCGGCACATTCGTTCTTGCCTTATCGATATTGACATGGTCAAACAGGTTTTTATTCATAAAGTAGCGATAGCTCTGATCGTTCTCCGGGCTGATCGGATAATACTCATCAAGGTTCACGGTCGTAACATCCGAAAAATCAATCTCACCTTTTTTATTCATCTCGACAAGTTTCGCATACATCCCCTCGGGGGTCGAACCGGTCGCCAGACCGAGAATTGCATTCTTCTTGGATTTCATTACTTCGGCAACAATGGCAGCCGACTTTTCGGATACTTCCTCATAGTTTTTGCAGACGATTACCTTCATTTTTTTCTCCTCTTACAACCAATTATTTCTTTATATTATCAAAGAAAAAATGTTCTCTGAAATCATATACCAAAACGGCCTGTTTTGCAAGTCCAAACTCACGTTTTCACCGATTTGTCACCGGAAACTAAGATTCCTTCCGCTGCCTTCTGCGAAGCACAAGAAGCACTGCAAGACCTGCAAGAATAAGAACTGCCAGAACGCAGAACACAATTCCTCCGGGACGGTTAATGAATGATTTATCCGTTCCCTTCTTCCCGGACTCCGGCGTCCCTGAAGCAATCGGAACCGGTGTAAACGTCGGTGCCTGAGTCGGCGTAGGGGTGGGTGTCGGCGTTGCCGCTATCGTCACATCGGCCGGTTCGGCCTGATTGCCTTTTGAAACGGAACTCGGCGATACCGGATTGATTCCGGTATCATTTCCTTTTAAGACATTTTGAAGCGTATCCGAAAGGCTGTCCCCTTCACACAAAAGAAATGTCGGAGAATCCTTCTTTAGCACGAATACCGCTCCGCTGCCCTTCTTCATAAGCACCTTCCGGTACTCATATTTGGAAACGTCGGAGCAGGTCTTAAGATCATATACCGCACTGATGACGTTCACACGGTTTTTCTTGCCTGCGGCAAATGCCACATATACCGTCTCTTCCTCCGGGCACGAAAGCAGAAACTCATCCGAAATCCCATACGCACCTCCGACACGCGAATCGGTCACATAGGTAATGTCCTTTCCGTCACCGGTCAGAAGCAGGTTTCCGTCCGCATCGTATACGCAGACATCCGCAACGCCGTCGAAAACCATATAGAGATAGCTTGTATTACATTCAAGAAGCACGCTGCCGTCGCCGAGCGTATCTAACCATGCCATGCAGAGTTCCGGCGCATGCGCAAGCCCGAAATTCATTATGGAGCTTTCTCCGGGCTGCTGCTTCTTCATGTTGTCGAGGTATTCCGACACAACGGGCATGACAAGCGCGGACATGGCATTTCCCGTCACCTTCTCCCCGAGGACGACCGAGCGGATCATATCCTGAAAATAGTTCACATAGTTATCCGGGGAGCCCACCAGATTCACAATCCGGTAGACGGAATGGTCCAGAAACACAGCCTGTCCGGTATC
>JAGADM010000056.1 GCA_017613595.1 Lachnospiraceae bacterium
CACATTGCCGACGTAAGCCATTACGTGACGGAAGGATCGGCACTTGACGACGAAGCGCAGAACCGCGGTACAAGCGTTTATTTTGCGGACCGTGTGATTCCGATGCTTCCGCGCGAGCTGTCGAACGGCATCTGCTCCTTAAACGAAGGCGAGGACCGTCTTGCGCTTTCGTGCATTATGGAAGTGAACGGCAAAGGACAGGTGACCGACCATAAGATCGCGGAGACGGTGATCCGCGTGAACCGCAGAATGTCGTATACCGCCGTAAACGGGATACTGACGAAGAAGGATCCGGAGCTGATCAGGGAATATAAGGAACTTGTTCCGATGTTCGAAACGATGGCGAAGCTGTCGGCAATCATCCGCGGCAAGCGGGAGGACAGAGGCGCGATCGATTTCGACCTGCCGGAGTGTAAGATCACATTTGCCCCGAACGGGGACGTGGAGGATATCGTTCCGTACGAGCGGAATGTCGCCACACGGTTGATCGAAGACTTCATGCTTCTTGCGAATGAAACGGTTGCCGAGCATTTCTACTGGCTTGAGCTGCCGTTCGTATACCGGAACCATGAAGCTCCCGATCCGGAGAAGATGCTCAGACTCAACATATTCCTTTCGAATTTCGGCTACCGCATCCACCAGAACGGGGATACGGTGCATACGAAGGAAGTGCAGAAACTGTTGGATAAGGTTGCGGGAACGCCCGAAGAAGCCGTAATCAGCCGTCTGACGCTCCGTTCGATGAAGCAGGCCAAATACGAACCTTCCTGCATGGGGCATTTCGGTCTCGCGGCGAGGTATTATTGTCATTTTACGTCGCCGATCAGACGGTATCCGGATCTGCAGATTCACCGCATCATCAAGGAATACCTGCACGGCGAGATGAGCCGTTCACGCATCGCTTACTATGAGTCGGTGCTCGCGGGACGGGCAAGCCGCTCGTCAATCTGCGAGCGCAGGGCTGACGAGGCCGAGCGCGAGGTGGAGAAACGCAAGAAGGCGGAGTACATGCACCGCTTCCTCGGCGAGGAATATGACGGCGTAATCTCGGGCGTAACAAATTGGGGCGTTTATGTGGAACTGCCGAATACGGTTGAAGGAATGATCCGCATGACCGAACTTCGAGACGATTTCTACCGTTACGAGGAGTCGCAGGCCAGACTTGTGGGCGAACGGTCCGGCAGGGTATTTGCCCTCGGACAGCGTATGCGCGTTCAGGTTGCGGCGGTTGACTTGTATGCGGCGACCATTGATTTTGTACCGGTTTTGAAGTAAAATTATATGAAGGGACGTCCCTTTTTCCGCGGGACGGAACCGAAAGGACGGTAAGCCGTCCGTTAACAGAAGGTGTGGTTATGGCAAAGGATTCGGTTCGCCTGATTGCGAACAATAAAAAAGCATATCACGATTATTTCATCGAAGATACCTACGAAGCGGGGATCTGTCTCGTCGGAACCGAGGTAAAGGCAATCCGTATGGGGCAGTGCTCCGTGAAGGAAGCCTATATCAAGGCGGAAGGACACAATGTGTACCTGTACGGGATGCATGTGAGCCCGTATGAGAAGGGCAACATTTTCAACCGCGATCCGCTCCGTACGAGAAAGCTGCTTCTCAATAAGGCCGAGATCAACAAGCTGAACGGCAAATGCCGCGAAAAAGGCTACACGATCGTGCCTTTGAAGGTATACCTGAAGGGTAATCTCGTGAAGGTGGAGATCGGTCTTGCGCGAGGCAAGAAACTCTATGACAAGCGTGATACGATAGCGAAGAAGGACATGCAGCGGGAACAGGAAAGAGAGTTCCGTGAGAGAGTAAAGTAAGACGCGGAAGCGGAGGAATACTATGACGACGCATCAGAAAAAGGTTTTGGTTATCGGACATAAGAATCCCGACACGGATTCGATCTGTTCCGCCATCGCCTACGCATGGCTCAAGGAGAAGATGACCGGTAAGAAGCATGTTCCGCGCTGCTGCGGTGAGATCAACGCGGAGACGGCTTATGTGCTGAAGCGGTTCGAAGTACCGGCACCGGACTATATCGAATATGTCGGCACGCAGGTAAAGGATATCGAAATCCGCGAGATGCCCGGCGTGGACCGGAACATGTCGCTGAAGCGCGCCTGGATGAAGATGCAGGACAGCCATGTCGTTACGCTTTGTATTACCGACGCCGACGGACATCTTGACGGTCTCATCACGATCAGCGATATCGCGAAGGCCGCGATGGAGCTTTCCGATTCCGGCATTCTTTCCGCGGCAAAGACCCCTTACGGCAATATTCTCGATACGCTTGACGGTACGGCGGTGACAGGCGATACCGAAGGCAAATGTTACACAAAGGGTAAGGTACTGATCGCGGCGGCCAACCCCGATCTGATGGAAGACTTTATCCGCCCGGGTGATCTCGTAATCCTCGGAAACCGTTACGAATCACAGCTCTGCGCAATCGAGATGGGAGCTTCCTGTCTGGTTGTCTGCGAGGGAGCGAAGGTTTCCGTTACGATTCAGAGACTTGCGGAAGAGCGAAACTGTGTGATCATCAGCTCGCCGCACGACGCATTTACCGTAGCCAGACTGATTGATCTTTCGATGCCGATCGGCTATTTCATGACAACCGAGAATCTCGTTACGTTCCGTACCGATGATTATATCGACAGCATCCGCGACGTTATGGCAAAGCGCCGTAACCGCGATTTCCCGATCCTCGACCATAAGGGAATCTTCCGCGGTACCATTTCCCGCCGAAACCTGATGGAAATGAGCCGCAAGCAGGTAATTCTTGTGGACCACAATGAGCCCGCGCAGGCAGTGGACGGCGTGGAAGAGGCGGATATCCTCGAGATCATCGATCATCACCGGATCGGCGGTATTTCGACGTTCCAGCCGGTGTATTTCCGCAACGTTCCGCTCGGCTGTACCGCGACGATCGTGTATCTGACGGCAAGAGAGCAGGGCATTGAGATTCCGAAGGAGATTGCGGGACTTATGTGCGCGGCCATCCTTTCCGATACGCTGGCGTTCCATTCGCCGACCTGTACGGATGCCGACCGCGATGCCTGTGAAGCGCTTGCGAAGATTGCGGGTGTTGACCCCGATGAGCTTGCGAGAAGCATGTTCGCGGCAGGTTCGCATCTGGCGGAGCGCACGCCCGAGGAAATCTTTTACCAGGATTACAAGAAGTTCAAGATCGGCTCGATCACGATGGGTGTCGGTCAGATCAACTCAATGAGCGGCGAGGAGCTTTTAAGCATTGAAAAGCGCCTGAAACCGTTCCTTCTTGAGACGATGAAGCACAGCGACATCAAGATGCTGTTCTTTATGATGACCAATATCACGACCGAGTCATCCCGTGTTCTTTTCGCCGGAGAAGGCGCGAAGGATGTGCTTGAGGAAACGTTTGGCGTGAAGGCTTCGGACAACGTCTGCGAGGTACCGAAGCTGGTATCCCGTAAGAAGCAGTTCGTTCCGGGCATTTCCGTAATGCTGCAGAACGGGTGAGTTTATGGGAAATGCCGGCTGCTTCGGCATCGCATAGACTTGGACGCGGAAAGGAGGCTGCCGTGCCTGCAAAGAAAACCGCTTATTGGATCCGCAATACGCACCTGCTCAGACAGGATGAGTTCGTATGCTCTTTTTGTAAGCGCAAGACAGCAAAGCCTTTGTCTTACTGCCCGCATTGCGGAAGTATCATGAAGGGAACGAAGAGCGATACCGGATGGGTAGATGAAATGGAAGCAATCGACGCGATATTCGGGGATTGAAAGGCTTCTTGACATTTGGCTCTTCCCTGCTATAATCGATAGTGCCGACTGACCATCGGCAGTAATCACAACCTGAAACCAGGTTGATACCCGGGCTTGTACCGGTTTCGACGGGGGTTTTTAAATTGTGACAGCCATCCATGTACCGGATGCATGTAAAAAGCCGGAAACCTAAATATAAACGCAGATAGAAATATCGCACTCGCTGCCTAATGGCAGCTGTCCGACAGAGCGCACCTACGCGTTCTGACCCGGGCATCGATTACGTAGGAAACGACGCGCGGAAAGCTTTGACCGCATGGGCGTATGATGAAGCTACTGAAGGTGCTTGCCCGTTTATCGGCAGATCCGGAGGGAACGGCGAAAGCGTATAGGTAAACTGTGATGGGAGAGGTTGCAATGGCGAGGCTTTCGGACAGGGGTTCGACTCCCCTCAGGTCC
>JAGADM010000057.1 GCA_017613595.1 Lachnospiraceae bacterium
CGGAGTTAAGCAGATCGAAGCGGTCGGAAAGCCGTTTGATCCGAATCTGCATAACGCGGTCATGCACGTGGAGGATGATTCCGTCGGCGAGAACATCGTCGTGGAGGATTTCCAGAAGGGCTATATGTACCGGGATACGGTACTGCGGTTCAGCATGGTGAAGGTTGCCAATTAATATTTCAGATACAGGAGGAATGAATTATGAGCAAGATTATCGGTATTGACTTAGGTACTACCAACAGCTGTGTAGCTGTAATGGAAGGTGGCCAGCCCACCGTTATCGCCAATGCGGAAGGTTCCCGTACGACACCGTCCGTAGTTGCATTTACCAAGACGGGTGAGAGAATCGTCGGCGAGTCCGCAAAGCGTCAGGCGGTTACGAACTCCGACAAGACGATTTCGTCCATCAAGAGACACATGGGAACGGATTTCCGTGTAACGATCGACGACAAAAAGTTTACGCCTCAGGAGATTTCCGCAATGATCCTTCAGAAGCTGAAGGCCGACGCGGAAGCTTACCTCGGCGAGAAGGTAACGGAAGCCGTTATCACGGTTCCCGCATACTTCAACGACGCACAGAGACAGGCAACCAAGGATGCCGGTAAGATCGCAGGCCTTGATGTTAAGCGTATCATCAACGAGCCTACGGCTGCCGCACTTGCTTACGGTCTTGATAACGAAAAGGAACAGAAGATCATGGTATACGACCTCGGCGGCGGTACCTTCGATGTATCCATCATCGATATCGGTGACGGCGTTATCGAAGTTCTTGCCACGAACGGCGATACCAGACTCGGCGGTGATGATTTCGATGAGAGAATCACCCGTTACCTGATTGATGAGTTCAAGAAGCAGGAAGGCATCGACCTCGGCGCTGACAAGATGGCTCTCCAGAGACTTAAGGAAGCTGCTGAGAAGGCCAAGAAGGAGCTTTCCGCATCCACAACGACCAACATTAACCTGCCGTTCATTACGGCCAATGCAGACGGCCCTAAGCACCTTGACATCAACCTTACCAGAGCTAAGTTTGAAGAGCTTACACACGATCTGATCGAGCGTACGGCTACTCCGGTGCAGAACGCACTCCGTGATGCCGGTCTTACTCCTTCCGATCTTTCGAAGGTTCTGCTTGTCGGCGGTTCCACACGTATTCCTGCCGTTCAGGAAAAGGTACGTATGCTGACCGGCCATGAGCCCAACAAGTCCCTGAACCCCGATGAATGCGTAGCACTCGGTGCTTCTATCCAGGGCGGCAAGCTTGCAGGCGATGCCGGTGCGGGCGACATCCTTCTTCTCGATGTAACTCCTTTGTCCCTGTCTATTGAGACCATGGGCGGCGTTGCAACCAGACTGATTGAGAGAAATACAACGATCCCGACCAAGAAGAGCCAGGTATTCTCTACCGCAGCCGATAATCAGACCGCAGTAGATATCAACGTAGTACAGGGTGAGCGTCAGTTCGCCAAGGATAACAAGAGCCTTGGCCAGTTCCGTCTCGACGGAATTCCGCCGGCAAGAAGAGGTGTTCCGCAGATCGAGGTTACTTTCGATATCGATGCGAACGGTATTGTAAACGTATCCGCTAAGGATCTCGGAACCGGACGTGAGCAGCATATCACCATTACCGCAGGTTCCAACCTGTCCGATGATGAGATCGAGCGCGCCGTTAAGGAAGCAGCCGAGTATGAGGCTCAGGATAAGAAGCGTAAGGAAGGCGTTGAGGTTCGTAACGAAGCCGATTCCCTTGTATTCCAGACCGAGAAGGCTATGGAAGAAGTAGGCGACAAGCTCGACGCAGGCCTTAAAGCTAATGTAGACGCAGACCTTGCTCATCTGAAGGATCTCATTGCTAAGACCAATCCGGAAGTTATGAGCGACGGCGAGATTGAAGACATTAAGGCCGCTAAGGAGAAGCTGATGAATTCCGCTCAGCAGCTCTTCAGCAAGATGTACGAGCAGGCTCAGGCCGCTAACGGCGGAGCAGGCCCTGACATGGGCGGTTTCCAGGGC
The DNA here is from genome assembly GCA_017613595.1 of Lachnospiraceae bacterium. The sequence continues at coordinate 2,011 of JAGADM010000057.1, forward strand.
GGAAACGGCGGAAGCACCGGCAACGACGACAATGTCGTAGACGGCGACTACCGTGAGATTTAATGAAAGAGTCAGAATGATTTCGGGGCTGGCGTACCGTCAGCCCCTGCATTCAGTTTAGGAGCAGTGAGCTTTTATGGATCAGAAGAGAGATTATTACGAAGTTCTCGGAGTATCGAAATCCGCTTCGGAAGACGAACTGAAGAAGGCATACCGTCAGCTTGCCAAGAAGTATCATCCCGACGCTAACCCTGGAGACAAGGAAGCGGAAGCCAAATTCAAAGAAGCAAGCGAAGCCTACCAGATTCTGAGTGACCCTGAGAAGCGGCAGATGTATGACCAGTACGGTCATGCCGCGTTCGAAGCGGGCGGCGGTCCGGGCGGCGGAGCCTACGATTTCTCAGGAAGTTTCTCCGATATATTCGATATGTTCGGCTTCGGTGACATGTTCGGCGGCGGTTCGAGAAGAAGCGCGCAGCGGAGCAACGCGCCGAGAAGCGGAGCAAGCGTACGGACATCCATCCGCATTACGTTCCAGGAGGCCGTATTCGGCTGTGAAAAGGATCTGGAGCTTAACCTGAAGGATGTCTGCAAGACCTGTAACGGAACAGGCGCAAAGCCCGGCACGAGTCCGGAAACGTGTACGCGCTGTAAAGGACAGGGTTCGATCATTTATACGCAGCAGACGATGATCGGCGTGATTCAGAACCAGAAGACATGTCCGGACTGCCGCGGTACCGGTAAGATCATCCGCGACAAATGTAAGGACTGCTACGGCACCGGCTACGTGACGACACGTAAGACGATCCGTGTTTCGGTTCCCGCAGGTATTGACGAAGGACAGAGCGTACGCATCCCGAACATGGGAGAGCCCGGTATCAACGGCGGCGAGCGCGGAAGCCTGCTGGTTGATGTTATCGTATCGCGTCATCCGTTCCTGCAGAGAGACGGCTACGACCTGTTTTCGACGATGCCGATCTCATTTGCCCAGGCGGCACTCGGCGGCGATATCATTATTCCGACGATCGACGGCGACGTGATTTACGAACTGAAAGCCGGCACGCAGACCGACACGAAGGTCCGTCTCCGCGGCAAGGGTGTTCCCCATATTCACAGGGAGTCCGAGCGAGGCGACCAGTACGTAACGCTTGTTGTCCAGGTTCCTACCAAGCTGACCGCGGAACAGCGTGAGAAGCTGAAGGAATTCAACGAGAGCATGGGCGGAAAGAACCCCGACGACACGAAGAAGAAAAAGTTCTTCGGCAAATAACATAAGGAACGAATAAGAAAGCCTTCGTTAGTTGTTTAATGAAGGCTTTCACGTTGATAAGCGACAGGATCGCTGAAAGGCTATTATGATTTGGAATGTAATTCGTATCCATACGACAAGTGAAGCAACGGACATTCTCGGAAGCATCCTTTTCGACCTCGGATTTGACGGCATCGAAGTGCAGGATAACGTGCAGCTCAGTGAAGAAGACCGTAAGAAGATGTTTATCGATTTCCTTCCCGAGGTGGATGAAATTGATAAAACGGCCGTGATCACCTGCTATACGGACGGAGAATGCGACCCGTATGAGAAGATCGAGGCGATTAAGGAAGCGTGCGAGGATTATAAGGACTTTGTCGATTTCGGCGCGTTGAACTTTGAGACCGGCGTGACCGAGGATAAGGACTGGATCAACAACTGGAAGAAGTATTTTAAGGCATTTGCCGTTGATGAAGATATCATTATAAAACCGACCTGGGAGCCGTGGAAGGACGAGTATAAGGACCGTCTCGTTGTCGAAATCGATCCCGGCACCGCGTTCGGAACGGGTTCGCATGAGACGACCAAGCTTGTGATCCTCAACATCAAGAAGTACCTGAAAAAGGGCGACTGCATGCTCGACATCGGTACCGGAAGCGGCATTCTTTCAATCATCGGCTATAAGCTCGGCGCATCTTCCTGCATCGGTACGGATATCGACCCGATTGCGGTTGATGTGGCAAAGGAGAATTCCGTCCTGAACGGCATTGAGCTTTATGATGGAAGCCTTTCAAAGGAATGCCCAGGGAAAGTTTCGATGGTTTACGGAAATCTTTTAGAGGAATGTGAACTTCTTCATACATTAGAGGAAAGAAAATTCCCGATTGTTGTTGCAAATATTCTCGCGGATGTTATTATACCATTAGCACCGGTTGTAAAACGGCTTCTGCTTCCCGGAGGCATATTCATCAGCTCCGGAATCATTGAGATGAAGAAAGAGGAAGTGATGGAAGCGCTTCTTCGGTGCGGATATGAGATTCTCGCGGAGACGCGAATGAAAGACTGGTACAGCTTCGTTGTGAAGATGCCCGGTTAGAAGGAGGATTTTCGTGCCGCGTTTTTATGTTGATCCTTCGCAGATCGGTCCGGACCGCATTGTTCTGGGCGGCGGAGAATACAACCACATTAAGAATGTTTTGCGTAAGCAGGTTGGTGACACCCTGCTTATTTGTGATGGAGAAGGCCGCGAGTACGGATGCACCGTGGATTCCTTTGCCGACGGCGAAGTAATTCTTCGCATTGATGAGGCAAAGGAAGGAAAGACCGAGCTTTCGATTCATATGACGCTTTTTCAGGGGCTTCCGAAGAAGGATAAGATGGAACTGATCATCGAAAAGGCAGTCGAGCTCGGCGCCTGCGAGGTCGTTCCGGTTGCCTGCATCCGTTCCGTTGCGAAGATGGGTGATGAAAAACGTGAGGATAAGAAAATTGCCCGGTGGAACGCAATCTCGGAGGCTGCCGCCAAGCAAAGCGGACGCGGTGTGATCCCTGTTGTAAGAGATTTGATGAAGTTCCCCGAAGCTATGCGCTTTGCGAAGGAACATTGCGATATGATCCTGTTTCCGTATGAGAACGCGGAAGGCATGATTGCTCTTAAAAAGTGTGTTTCGCAGCTGAAGCCCGGCATGCGGATCGGCGTATTTATCGGCCCCGAAGGCGGCTTTGATCCCGATGAGGTTGAAATCGCGAAGAGCGCCGGAGCCGAAATCGTAAGCCTCGGAAGGCGCATCCTCCGGACCGAAACGGCAGGACTTACAATACTTTCGTATCTGATGATCGAAGCGGAAACGGCGGAGGTGCAGGTATGAGAGAGATTTACTTAGACAATGCCGCCACAACGCGTGTCTGCGAGTCTGCAATCGAAGCTATGGCAAAGGTGATGCGCGACGATTACGGGAACCCTTCCTCGCTGCACGGCAAAGGCATCCGCGCCGAGCAATATATCAAAGAAGCCAAGGCAGTTATCGCAAAATCGTTAAAATGCGATTCGAAGGAGATTATCTTTACTTCGGGAGGTACCGAGTCGAATAACCTTGCGCTTTTCGGCGCCGCGGAAGCAAAGAAGCGGCAGGGAAAGCACATCATCGCTTCACCGATTGAACATGCTTCGGTTTATAACCCGCTGATCCGACTTGAAGAGCTCGGATACGAGGTGACATACCTCCCGGTTGACGGAAACGGCTTGTTGAAGCTTGACGCCTTAAAGGATGCGCTTCGGAAAGAAACGATATTAGTCAGCTGCATGATGGTCAATAACGAAATCGGCGCCGTGGAACCGATCCGTGAGATTGCCGAGATCGTTCACGGCTTCCGGCCGGATATCCTTTTCCACGTTGACGCGATCCAGGCGTACGGCAAGATTCCGTTTGTTCCTTCCAAACTCGGAATCGACCTGCTTTCCGTGAGCGGCCATAAGCTGCACGGTCCGAAGGGAAGCGGTTTCCTTTATAAGCGCGACAAGGTCCGGATCCTTCCGGAGATACTCGGCGGCGGCCAACAGAACAATATGCGTTCGGGTACGGAAAATGTGCCCGCCATTGCCGGCTTAGGAGCGGCCGTAAGCGATTATTTCGCGAATCAGAAGGAATATATCGAGCGGATGTACGAATGCAAGAAAACGTTCCTTACGGAAGCGGAAACTATGGAATTTGCCCATCCGAATGCCGTTTTTTCAGAGCTTTCCGAAGAACTGAGCCTTGACGAACGCGTAAGGAAGACGGCACCGCACATCTTGAGCATAAGTTTTGATTCGGTGCGGAGCGAAGTACTTCTTCATGCGCTTGAGGATTACGGAATCTATGTTTCTTCGGGTTCTGCATGTTCTTCGAATCATCCGGCGATCAGCGGAACGTTAAAGGCAATCGGCGTTGCGGACAAATATCTCGACAGCACGCTCAGGTTCAGCTTCTGCAAGGAAACGACCCCGGATGATATTAGAGAGGCCTGCAACGCGCTTCGGGAGCTTGTTCCGAAACTCAGCCGGTTTACGGTTAAGTAGTTTTAAATCTGCGCGTCAGGCGCCAATATAACGGAAGAGAAAGGAGCGCGTGCTCCGGCATATCAGATTACAGAGAGGAGCGCATACGCGCAGATACCATGGAATATAAGTCATTTTTGATCAAATACGCGGAAATCGGATTGAAGGGCAAGAACCGGTCCTACTTTGAGGATTGTCTTGTGAATCAGGTCCGTCAGAATCTTTCCGCACTCGGCGAATACCACGTAAGAAAGGAACAGGGACGTATCTATGTCGATTGTCCGGACGGATACGATTATGACGATACGGTCGACTGCCTTTCGAAAATCTTTGGTATTGTCGGATTTATGCCGGTCATGGAGATCGCATCCACGGATTGGGACGATATCTGTAAGATGACGGTCGAATTTGTCGAAGAATCCTTTGAGAAGAAGGATTTCTCGTTTAAGATGTTCTGTAAGCGCGGAGATAAGACGTATCCAAAGACTTCACCGGAGATTGCGGCCGATCTCGGCGGCGTGATTCTGGATCATTTTCCGGGATTGTCGGTAGACGTACTGCATCCCGAGAAGAGCATTACGGTCGAAGTGAGAAGCCATGCCTATATTTATTCGGACGGATACAAGGGTGTAGGCGGTATGCCGGTCGGATGCAACGGTAAGGCGATGCTTCTTCTTTCGGGCGGTATCGACAGCCCGGTTGCCGGTTATATGATCGCGAAGCGCGGCGTAAGCATCGACGCGACGTATTTCCACGCGCCGCCGTATACGAGTGAGCGGGCAAAGCAGAAGGTTATCGACCTTGCACAGCAGATTTCGAAGTATGTCGGACCGATTAAACTGAACATCGTGAACTTTACCGACATTCAGATGTATATTTATGAGACCTGTCCGCATGAGGAACTGACCATTCTGATGCGCCGCTACATGATGCGGATTGCTGAGGAGATCGCAAACCGCAGTAACTGTCTAGCTTTGATCACCGGCGAGAGCCTCGGTCAGGTAGCAAGCCAGACGATGCAGAGCCTGAACTGTACAAACGCTGTCTGCACGATGCCCGTATACCGGCCGCTGATCGGCTTTGACAAGTCTGAGATCGTTGAGATTTCGCAGCGTATCGGCACATTTGAGACCAGCATTCTGCCGTATGAGGACTGCTGCACGATTTATGTTGCCAAGCATCCGGTTACGAAGCCGATTCTGAAGGTCATCGAGCGTAGCGAGAAACTTCTTGAGGATAAGATCGATGAGATGGTAACGAAGGCAATTGACGAGCGCGAGGTTATCAAGATCAGGCAGGAGAACTGAATAAAACTATATTGTGGGAGGTATTGTTATGGGTGAACAGAACGGAAAAGGTCATGCCGCAGACAGCAGTAAGCGAGACATTTGGAAGATTATAGTCATACCGTGTTTTCTTGTGTTATGCATTGTCGTTGCCCTTTTATGGCGGGTTGTTGACTGGACCGGGAATGAGCTTTTTTATGGGTTTTATATCCAATTCGGATTGACCTTATTGGCGGCATTCATTCTTACGTTTCTGATCGGAGTACGAAATTACTATGGCATCTGGAAATGGGCGGTATGCTTCCTGTTCGCCTTGCTGTTTGTTGTCTCATGGGCCTGTACCTACGATCTTGACAGGGTGATCAAAGACGGATGGAAGTCCGTTTCACTGGCCGAAGAGTATCAGGATTATTTATCCATCTTCCTCTGGGGACTGTGCCCGTCAGTACTTGGCACGCTGATAGGAGTAATCGTACGATTCTTCAAAAGGAGAGCTTAGGCTCTTCTTTTTTTATGGACGGAAGGCTTCGGATATGGTAAAATAGAATGAATTTATTAATTGCGCTGTGGAGGCATTTATGGAGAAGAAAATCTATCCGGCCGGACAACTTGATAACATTGAATTTGTCGTGATATTTGCGAAATACAACGACCAATGGGTATATTGCTGGCATAAAAGAAGAAAGAGCTTTGAGCACCCCGGCGGGCATGTGGAACCCGGTGAAACGGCGCTGCAGGCAGCGAAGAGGGAACTTTTCGAGGAATCCGGAATTACGGACTGTGAGATGATTCCGCTCTGGGATTATGAGCAGCCGTGGGATGACGGAATCCATAAGAATAACGGGCGGGTTTATGCTGCAATCGCTCGTTCGCTCGGGGTACTTCCGGATAGCGAGATGGCAAGAGTCGAACTTTTCGACACGCTTCCTGATAACTATACTTATGATAGAGAGGAAGCCCTTAGGGACCTCGAACGTGCGCAGGCGATTCTCAATCAGCAGATAAAAGAGTAATACTGATACGATAAGAAGCAAACAAATGATAGGAATTTTTCCTCAGAGATTGCGAATAGTTGAAACTCATACATGAACTGTAGGAAAGGTGTTATTGCGATGAATTATGATGTGATCCGCATCAAGGGCGGAACCGATAACTGTTATATTATCACTGACGGCAAGAATGCCATACTCGCTGATACGAGCAGCGGAGGAAGCTTTAAAATGGTCATGGATACTGTCAGTAAATACGATCTAAAACTGATTGTTCTGACACATCCTCATTTTGATCATGCGGAAAATGCGGACGCAATAGCAAGACAGTTCAATATTCCTGTAGCATACAACAAGGCAGATGATGAGATATTTGACAGTTATGATGCGCAGCCCCTTAAATCTTACGGAGCGGTGGGATTTGTTGTTCTGACGTTGTCTCTTAAGGTTCTTCGCACCACGAAAGTAACAAAGCCTGAGAATCTTTTTTTCATAAGCGAAGGCGACACATTTGCCGAATATGGGTTTCCTGACGTTAAGGTTATAGAACTTCCGGGACATACAAAAGGTTCGATCGGACTTCTTGCGGGCAGTGATAAGATTATTGTAGGGGATGCCCTCGACAACTGGATCAGCCCGGGAATGGGACATCTGTACTATGATAAAGAAGTGCAGCAGAAGACTTATGAAAAGATCCGTTCCTTTAGCGGACGAACCGCCTATTACGGGCATGGGAAACCGACAGTGTTAAAGTAAGACGGAAACACTGCAATGTTGAAGGCGGAAAATATTCGTTTTTTGATAAGCGGAAAGGTGTAATTAACATTGATACCCTGCAATGTGATGAAACAGACTATGGCAGTTGGCCTGACAAGTAAACAGAGGTACTGAATATGTGGTTTAAGATGCATCCGTGGGTATTTCCCATAATCCTGGGCTGTATAGGATTGTTATACATTTTTCTCAATATCGGAGCGGCTATAGAAACGAAAAAGATTCAGGCCAAAGGCTCTGATCATCATATATCAGGCATCCCTTTCCTTGGCGGGATACATTTGCTTACAGCAGGGCTGATCAGCCCGATTAAGTGGCTGGCTCTTCTATGCATACTGGATTATACTTTTTGGGAATTTCTGTATGCGGTTGGGCTGGATACATGCAGTAAAAAGAAGGATGACACACAAAATCCGTAAAGCATAGTCTTTTAGTCCTACGATAGTATTTGAAATTGCATCTGTGTATGAAGGAGGTAACTAAAATGTATTACGGAAGTTTACTGTTTCTGATTCCGTTATTTCTCGCGGCATTCCTGTACATGCTTACTGTCGGAAAGTTAGAAGAGATATTCGCGGTTTTCATGACTATGTTTCTTTCTTTTATGGCGGTTATGCCGATAGCATACAGAATGGCTGTTTCCTATACTTTAAAACACAGAAAACCGGCATCCAACAGTACGGTAGTGGTTTTCGTTAACGGTGTTCCTGTCGGTGCTGCCAAGGGAAACAGGCCGGCCCTTCTCACGGTATTTCTTGTAATTGTATTATCCGCTGCAGTTGTAATTGCGTTATATGTAATAACATTCCTGCTTCATAAGATTACTAAAAATTCCATGCAAGGAAAGTTTACGAAATGGATTCAGCTCATTGCGGCTGTCCTTGCTTGTCTGGACGCGGTTTATATTGTAGCGATAAGCGCGTTTTTCAGAAAACCTGTGATAAATGCGACTTTTCGGAAGATGCTGAGTATACGAACAAAATACGGCTGGACAGGTTTTCAACCCGTAACGGGAATGGTCTACGGGGCAATTATTCTTATTTTCGCGATAATAGCTGTCGTTCATGCGATAAAGGCGGAAAGATAGTTTTTGGATTAAGAATCATAAGGGAAACGAGGCCTTTTTACCGGAAGCGGGAGACATTGTTCTCTATGACCGTGTTTTCGAAAACCGGGAGCACGATCATATCGGGAGTGAGAAGTTTTATGAATACGGAAAGAATAGAAAAACTGAGAAAAGAGTGGGAAGCCGAGGAGAAGATTGCTCATATACACGGATGGGATTTCTCTCATATTCACGGTAGATATGATGAGGAGGACAATCTTCCCTGGGACTACAAACAGATTATTGAAGAGTACCTTACGGATGATATGAAGCTGCTCGATTATGACACGGGCGGCGGAGAGTTTCTGCTTTCGCTTGGGCATCCGTACAAGAATACGGCAGCTACCGAGGGGTTCCCTCCGAATGTGAAGCTCTGCAAAGAAACATTGCTTCCTTTGGGAATTGATTTTAAGCCGTGTGATGATGAGAAGAGTATTCCTTATGCCGACGGCTCTTTTGACATCTTCATCAACAGACACGGAAGTTTTGATCCGAAAGAAGCATACCGGCTCCTGAAAACGGGCGGAGTATTCATTACGCAGCAGGTGGGCGGCCGGAATGACCGGGATCTTGTGGATATGGTTCTTCCCGATGCGTCCAGGCCGGACCTTGAACTGGAACTGGCCGTTCAGAGGAAAAGGTTCGAGGAGGCAGGATTCAGCATAATTCGTGCCGAAGAAGCTTTCAGGCCGATTCGCTTCTATGATGTAGGGGCATTTGTCTGGTTCGCGCACATTATTGAATGGGAATTCCCGGATTTCTCCGTGGAAAAGTGCATGGACGGTCTTCTGCGGATGCAGGAAGTAATTGATAAGACCGGTGCGGTCGAAGGAACGATTCACAGATATCTTATCGTCGCAGGAAAATAAACGGATAAGTACAGGCGGGAGGAACGCGATGCAGTTTAAAGAAGGGCTCGGCTGGAAGGCGTGCCATGACGAAGAGAGAAACATCTACACGGCGCAGAGAACCTGGAGGGGCTTTTATCAGCTTTGTGAGATTGATGCCGAGACATATAATAAACTCAGCGATGACGGAAACGCTGATAAACTGATCGGCAGCGGCAGAGTTCTGTTCGAATCGGATGATGATTATTATACTCAGCGTTATTACCGAATTGTCGACGAGAATTACGCCGAGCTTGCACCATGGGCAAGTGCCAATTGGATAGCCGGCAAATCGGACGTACTGGACAGGAGATATGAGGTCGTCAATCGGTTTCCGGGAG
>JAGADM010000058.1 GCA_017613595.1 Lachnospiraceae bacterium
ATCAAGAATGGAAATCTGTGGCCACTTGGACACTTTGTCTTTTTTCCCTTGCGGAAGGAATAAACACATCCCCCCGCCCTTTCCCTTACCGATTCTTACCGGAAAGATACCAAAGACGCCACCAAACGAAATCTTAACTACTGCACTCTTAATCCCACTGTTTTTCTTTGGCCATACGCTGATTACATACTTTGGCAATTGCATGTAAAACCTCCTATGATTGTTGGCTTGACGGTAAACAAAAAAAGACACTTTTCTAACTCAATGACATTAGAAAAGTGTCTTATCAATCTTGCGAATGATTCGGTTTGTTTTAAGAATTTTCCTGTCAGTCCTCATCTTCACTCGTGATTTCTAACAGAAATTGTAATAAAAGTGTAATAATCCGATGATATTTGTGGTATCTCGAATGCCGCAAAGCCTTGATTTTACAGGCTTTTTAGTTATCGATGGTTCTCATTGTCGGGAACAATAATACGTCGCGGATCGCAGGGCTGTCGGTGAGAAGCATGGCGAGACGGTCGAGACCGTAGCCGATACCGCCGGTGGGCGGCATGCCGATTTCGAGGGCGTTCATGAAGTCCTCATCGGTCGTATTTGCCTCTTCGTCACCTGCTGCCAGAGCCGCTTCCTGCGCCTTGAAGCGCTCGCGCTGATCAATCGGGTCGTTCAGCTCGGAGTATGCGTTGCACATCTCCCAGGTATTGATGTAGAGCTCAAAACGCTCAACATAAGCGGGCTTATCGGGCTTACGCTTCGTAAGCGGGCTGATCTCCACCGGATGGTCCATAATAAATGTCGGCTGCACAAGGTGCTCTTCGACAAACTCTTCAAAGAACAGATTGAGGATGTCGCCCTTCTTGTGACGTGCCTCAAACTCAACGTGACGCTCCTTGGCGATTGCCTTTGCTTCCTCGTCGGTGGCGATTGCGTCGAAGTCGATGCCGGTGTACTGCTTCACGGCCTCAACCATGGTAAGACGGGCAAACGGCTTGCCGAGATCGATCACATTGTCGCCATAGGTGATGGTGGTCGTTCCGCATACTTCCTCGGCAAGATAACGGAACATCGATTCGGTCAGTTCCATCATGCCGTAATAATCGGTATATGCCTGATAAAGCTCCATCAATGTGAACTCAGGGTTGTGACGGGTGTCAATACCCTCGTTACGGAATACGCGGCCGATCTCATACACTCTTTCGAGTCCGCCGACGATCAGTCTCTTCAGATAAAGCTCAAGACTGATACGAAGCTTTACATCTTCGTCAAGGGAATTGTAATGCGTCTCGAACGGACGGGCCGCAGCTCCGCCGGCGTTCGCTACAAGCATCGGGGTTTCCACTTCCATGAAGTTCCGTCCCGCAAGGAACTTACGGATACCGGCGATCATCTTGGACCGCTTTACAAAGGTATCCTTTACCTCGGGATTCATGATGAGGTCGGTATAACGCTGACGATAACGGAGGTCGGTGTTGGTCATGCCGTGGAATTTCTCGGGCAGAACCTGGAGACTCTTTGAAAGAAGCGTCAACTCCGAAGCATGCACGGAAATCTCACCGGTCTTCGTGCGGAATGCATAACCCTTTACGCCGTAGATATCACCGATATCGGACTTCTTGAAGTCGGCGTAAGCATCCTCTCCGATAGCGTCTCTCGCAACATAAACCTGAATGCTTCCCTTAAGGTCCTGAATATTGCAGAAGGAAGCCTTACCCATAACACGCTTGAAAAGCATACGTCCCGCAAGAGAAACGTTAATCGGCTGCGCGTCCATGATGGCACGATTCTCGTTATAGTAATTATTCGAAACCTCACGGGCTGCCGCTTCATCAAGTCCCTCAACGCTCGGAGCCGTACGGCCGGCAAGGAGCTTCTCCTCAAGCGCGGTGTAAAGCTTCTTCACTTCATCGGTATGATGCGTCTGGTCGTATTTCGTAATCTGAAAAGGATCCTTGCCCGCTGCCTGAAGGTCCGAAAGCTTCTGACGGCGAATCTTCAAAAGCTCGCCGAGATCCTCATTCCGGTTTTCGTTATTCTGTTCTGCCACGATAAACCTCCCAAATATCGTTAAAATTCTATGCTTATGTAAAACAGGCGGCACCCTTTCGGGTGCCATGCCAAAGTTACTAGTTTGCAGCCTTGTGGATGCTCATGATCTTGTAGGTGATCATTCCCGCGGGTGCCTCGATCGTGATCTTGGAACCCTTCTTCGCGCCGATCAGCTCACGGCCTACGGGAGACTCATTCGAAATCTTGCCCTTCAGCGCGTTGGCCTCGGTCGAACCTACCAGTTTATATACAACTTCTTTACCGGTTTCGGTATTCTTCAATTTCACTTCGCAGCCGATGTTCACGGTATCCAGGTCGATCTCGTCCTCGTCTACGACTTCCACATTCTTAAGAAGCTCTTCGAGTTCTTCGATACGCGCCTCGATTTCTCTCTGCTCTTCCTTTGCAGCATCATATTCCGCATTCTCGGAAAGGTCGCCCTGCTCTCTTGCTTCCTTGATCTTCTGAGCAATCTCTTTCCGCTTTACAGTCCGAAGGTCGTCCAGTTCCGCCTCCAGTTTCTTTAATCCCTGAGACGTAAGGATCTTCTTCTCTGCATTCTTCTGTGCCATGAATCGGTACCTCCGTGAATTCTTATATCACAATCTATCATCCATACGATGAATTACATTACACACTTTCGCAAGTATAGCCCAATTCAGGACTCTTTGTCAATCTTTTTCTCACCTGCGACATAGGCGGAAAATGCCATACCCGTATATTTCTTAAAGCACCGGCTGAAATAGTTCGGATCCGGTATGCCGACCTCGGCCGCGATCAGGTACATTGCCTTGCCGGTAAGCGCCGCACGCTTCGCGTGTTCCATTCTGCATTTAAGCAGATAATCGCTGAAGCTTTCGCCCGTGTCGTTCTTAAACTTACGGCTTAAATAGCTCGCGTTAAAGCCGAATGCCTGCGCCACCTTTGTCAGGTTCAGGTCCGGCTCGAAATACGTCGTCTGCAGGTATTCCTTTACACGTTCCGCGCTGTTGGTTCCCTTCTCTCCGTCCGGAAGCGGCTGCTCTTCCTGCGGTCCTTCCTTCGGAAGCGGGTTCTTCTCCTTGAGCACCTTATAGAGTCTCGTGAGCGTCTGGTTGATGTCGGCCTTCTCGATTGGCTTTAAGCGGTAGTCAAATACGCCGAGCCCGATACAGTCGCGCGCATACTGGAACTCATCATATGCCGTAAGCATAATGATGTAAAGGTCCGGATAACGGCTTTTCGCCAGCCTCGTGAACTCGATCCCGTCCATGAACGGCATCTGAATATCCACAAAACAGATGTCCGGCTGAATCTCATCGATTGTGTTGATGGCCTCGATTCCGCTGGACGCAGAGCCGACCACTTCCATTTCATAAGACTCCCAGTCGATCATCTTCGTGAGGAGCTTATAAATCGCGGGCTCATCGTCGATTATCATTACTCTGTACACCCCGAATACCTCCGCTGTTCGAATAGAACCTTTTCACCCCAAATAATACTTCCAATACTATACCAAAAATCGCCCCTTCGTTCAAGCATTTTTCGCGGAAAATGCCCGCTTTCTGTCGGATTACCGTGCATTTGGCGGTCATATTTTCCTTTTTCGCAAAAAGAATCGGCGGAGCATCGCTGCCCCGCCGAAAAGACCTTAAGAATTACATCTCGATTACGATTTCGTTGTCCGCCTTTAAAATGCTGTCACGGATCAGAAGTCCTTCGATCTTCGTGCCGTTTACGGTCACGCTCTTAACGCCGTGCTCGCTGCCGTTCGGATTGTTAACGGTTACGTTCAGCACCTTGCCGCGGAATACCTTGCGCATCGTGTACTGCTTCCAAGCGGAAGGAATGGACGGATCGATCACGATACCCTCTGCCTCGGGATTGAGTCCGAGAATACCTTCGGTCGTACCTACCATAACCGTCGAAGCGGTACCGGTGAGCCAGTGTACATGCGCACGTCCCGCGAACGGGCTGTCCTTACCTTCGACAAACTGACCGAATACGTAAGGCTCGAGGATACGGGTCTCAATGCGGTCGTTGTAGTTGGCCGGAGCCGCCTCGGACCAGTACTTGAATGCGCGGTTGCCGTGTCCGAGCTTGGACTCGGCGAGGATCAGCCAGCCCTGAGGCTGCGAGAAGATTCCGGCATTTTCCTTTACGCACTTGTTGAAGCATACCATCAAAGCGCCGTCAAACGCATGATTCTCATAAGCCGGATACATTACCATCGCGCCGTAAGGCGTGTTCAGCTCGCGTTCTACGGAATCCATGGCGAGCTCCTGCTTCTCCTTCGTTCCGAAGTCGGCGATTACCGACCAGGACTGCGGGTTCAGCCACATCGAAGCCTCGGGATCGGTTCTCTTACCGATAACCTCGCCGTCTTCCTTGTAGCCGCGGATGTAACGGTCCTCATTCCAGCAGTCGGAAAGGATCTTCTCCATCTTCTCGTTGATGGAATCAAGGTACTCGATGTATTTCTGATCATTCTTCAGAACCGCGTATTTGCGGAGGATCTTCACAGCGTATACAAGCTGGAATGCGACAAATGTGCTCTCACCCTTCTTACCGAGGCGCACACAGTCGTTCCAGTCCGCATGCAGGCCTGCCGGCATACCGTGGTTGCCGAGGTTGTTCATCGAGAAGTCGATGGCTCTCTTCAGATGGTCGTATACGGTACCCTTCTCGCCGTTGTTCGCGTAGAAGATTTCCTCATCGAGGAAGGCAATGTTGCCGCTCTCGGAAATGTACTTGTATACGGTCGGGAAGAGCCACAAAGCGTCGTCCGCGCGGTAGCTCGGATGACCGGTCTCCTTTACGTAGGAAGCATCGTCCGGAGTGTCCTCCTGACCTGCCTTATGGTTGTATTTTACGAGCGGAAGTCCCGCGCCGTTCGTTACCTGTGCGGAAAGCATGAAGCGGATCTGGTCGGCTGCCATCTCGGGTGCGAGGTGGATGATACCCTGGATATCCTGTACGGTATCACGGTAGCCGAAACCGTTACGGAGTCCGCAGTACTGGAAGGATGCCGCTCTCGACCAGGTAAAGGTGATGAAGCAGTTGTACGCGTTCCATACGTTAACCATGTTGTTGAACGCTTCGTCGGGCGTATGAACCTGCAGGTTGTCGAGTTTGGAGTGCCAGTACTCTTTCAGTTCGGCAAGCTCCTTCTCGCAGACGCCGTCCTTCTCATAGCGCGCAATGATCTCCTTGGCCGTCTTTTCGGGCTTCTGACCGAGGATATAGGTGAAACGGCGGGATTCGCCGGGTGCAAGCGTTACAATGCTCTCCAGAGCGCCGCAGGAGTTATCGCAGTAGTTGAGGTCGCCCTTCAGACCTTCCGCGATACCTACCGGATTCGCGTAGCTTCTGTAGTTGCCGACAAACCGGTCACGGTCGCCGCAGAAAGCGTCAACCTTCGAACCCGCAAGACCTAAGAAACGCTCCTTGTTGGGGTCGTGGAAGTTCTCATTTTCCTTCTGCAGAACCATGTTGCCGCAGAAATAGGTATGGCTGATGAACAGGGTGTACTGCAGGTTAACCTGATCCTGCTCGTAGTTGTTATCGTTGACGAATTCGCAGTAGCCGGTTACGGAAAGCTTACGCGGCTTGTCGCTCACGTTGGTCACAACAGCGTTCCATACTTCGTACGTTGCGTCCTTCGGAACATAGTAGGCGGTCTCCGCCTTGATGCCCTTATACTCGGACTTGATGATGGTGTAAGCGGTACCATGGCGGCACTCGCTCTTATAGCTTTCAAGCGGCTTGCAGACCGGAGCCCATGCTGCCGACCAGTACTCGCCGTCCTCGTGGTCCTTCAGGTAGATATAACGACCGGGCTGATCAAGCGCCACGCCGTTGAAACGATAGCGGATAATACGTCCGTTAGCTCCCGACTTTACAAAACTGTAGCCGCCGGCGTTGTTGCTGATGATTGCGCCGTACTCCGGCGATCCGAGGTAGTTAGCCCATGCGGACGGAGTGTCCGGACGGGTGATGACATACTCTCTCGCCTTCTCGTCAAAATAACCGTAATTCATGTTTTTTATCCTTTCGTATACGCTTAATCGGGCGGTACCGATGGTCCGTCCGTATTCGGTTCAATTATAGGTTTCGAAGGAAAATGCGTCAAGCGGTAAATGGTCTGTTGCGGATTTATTCCATTTTTTTAACATGAATGAATGGAAAACTACATCTTTCCTTCGATGCGCCGAAGCAGTTCCGGAAGCTCTCCGATCCCTGCGATCGTATAGTCCGCTCCGCTTCCTTCCTGCCCGACAAAGCAGGTGTCGATTCCGACTTTCCTGCCGAACAGAATGTCCGAAGACACGCTGTCGCCGACTACCAGATAGTGTCTGAGGTCCGTGTCGCCGATTTCCTTTACGACAGGTTCGAAGAATGCGGGCGCCGGCTTGTCGGCACCGATCTCATCCGAGATGAACATCTTCTTTATGTAATTCTTGAAGGTCGTACCTTCGAGTCTTGCTTTTTGAATATAGGTCGTGCCGTTCGTGATGATGTAAAGATCATACCGCTCCGCCAGTTCACGGCATGCCGCGAAGCTGTCCGGGTACTCCACGCTCGTCCCCGAAAGGCAGTCCATATAGTATTTGTTTAATACGTTAACGTCGGTATCGGTAATTCCGATGGCTTGGGTAAAATCCGAAAACCGTCCGAACTTCAGCTGCTCACGGGTGACTTCCCTCCGCTCGAGGCGCTTCCAGTAGCTGTCGTTGATGCGGTGATAGAGTGCCGTCTCGGCCGCGCCGATGTCGCGCCCGCAGCAGTCTTTCACGGCTTTGATCAGTGCCAGATGCTCCGTCTTCGTGAAGTCCATCAGCGTGTTGTCAAAATCGATTAACAGATAACGATACATCCGATATGTTCCTTTTGTTATGGTTTATAAAGCGCTGCCGTCAGCCCTGATCCGGGTCTCCGGAAGGCGTTCCGCCGCCCTGCTCACCTGATCCTTGCTGACTGCCGGTCTGGCCGCTCTGTTCACCGGAGCCCTGCTGATTGCCGCTCTGACTGCCTTGTTCGCCGGATTGGCTGCCCGAAGGATTCTCGGTACCGCCCTGCTGCGTGTTGCCCTGTTCGCCGGAACCCTGCTGGTTACCGCCCTGCTCACCGGACTGGCCGCCTTGCTCGCCGCTCTGACCGCCCGAAGGATTCTCCGTGCCGCCCTGCTGGGTGTTGCCCTGTTCGCCGGTTCCCTGCTGATTGCCGCCTTGCTCACCGGACTGACCGCCCGAGGGATTCTCGGTACCGCCCTGCTGTGTGTTGCCTTGCTGGTTTCCTCCCTGCTGCGTATTACCCTGCTGCGTATTACCCTGCTGGGTGCCGCTCTGCTGGGTACCGCTCTGCTGCGTTCCGCCCTGTTGTGTTCCGCCTTGCTGTGTGCCGCCCTGCTGCTCATTGTTCGTGTTCGGATTGGCCGCCTGGCCGTTCCCCTTTGCCGGCAGGCCGAGATATTTCGCAATCGCGGTCGCGTCCGCCGTGCCGAGCTTCTTCAGCTTATCCTCGGAGTTCCAGTAGCCGCGGTCCTTGGAACTGTCCATATAACAGTGCTCCACGATCGTAGACGGGATATTCAGTTCGGAACAGAGGCGGATCAGAAGATAACCGTCCATCCGCGTTCCGTCAAGATACTTGGTAAAGGCGCTTTCCTTTCTGCGGATACCGACGGAAGGAATCCCGAGTTCCCGCAGTTCCTTCAGCGCGTAAGAGGCAAGCAGAACCTGCCGGTCATGTACGGACGCCTTCTTGCCGACAAGCGCCATTGCGCCGTGTCCTTTGCCGTCATAAGCGTTAAAATGGATGCTGAACAGAATGTCCGCGCCGTGGTCGCGGGCATACCGCGCACGGTATTCAATGTCGTCGTCCGTGTCCTCGGGGTCGAATTCATAGTCGCCGTTTCTCGTCATATAAACGACAACATTGTCGTAATTGGCCTCGAGATAAGCCTTGCAGTATTGCGCAACCTTCAGATTGATCGTCTTCTCGTTCGTTCCGTAATACGACGCGCCGGAAAATACGCCGCCGTGCCCTGCGTCAAGCACTACCACATAGATGCCGTCGCCGTTGCGGTCCGGGCCGTGTGTCCCGGTCGGCTCCTCATTCATCGGAACAACGAGAAGCGGCATCTCCATTGTGGTCTTCGTCACTTTGGTGCCGAGTTCGGTCGTGCTCTGCTGCACATAGCCTTCGTACTCTACGCCGTTGATCGTCGTACGGATACGGTACCACGGCTCATGGAACAGATTGGTGCAGGAGTAAAGGACCTGAACCTGCGTTCCGATTGCCATTTTGACAATGCGCTTTCCGGTACGTCCGGGCTGCTCACGCAGATAATAAACCATCCGGATCACGCCGTCCTTCGGTTCCTCATAGGTAGTCTCATTATAACGGTAAATGGTAAGGTCCATCGCGCCCGACTTCGTCGTTCCCTGTACCGGAGTTGATGTTCCGGCAGGTTCGGGTGTCGTCTGCGGAAGCGGCGCCAGCTGCTTGGTCGGCGTCGGTGTTGCTGCGCCGGTGGACACGCTCTTGGTCGGTGTGTTGGTTCCCGCCGGCGTCGGTGTCACGGCGGAATCACCTGTCGGTTCGGGTGTCACGTCGGTTCCCGGCTCCCCGGTAGGCTCCGCGGTCGGTACGGGCGCTGCCGTTACTTCCCCGGAAGGCTCCGGCGAAGCGGCCGGCTCTTCTCCGCCCGGCTGAACATCGGCTGTATTCTGAACCAGTCCGGTTATCTCCGTGGTGATATCCGGATTGCCTTTATTTCCTTTTCGTCCGCAGCCCGTAAAAAGCAAGCTCACCCCCAGAGCAGCGGCTGCCGCGAAGACAATGGCTTTCTTTCCGTTCTTCATATTTCCTCCTCAGTTACGCGGCGTTCCCATATACGCCCACAATACTACTATACGGGAGGGCCGCTCGGTCTGTCAATGCCAAGCTGAAACGAATTCCGCGCCTGTTCCCGAATCGTTGAAAACCGCGCGGAAAAATCAGTATTTTCCGACAACGAAAAAGACCGCAACAATCGTTGCGGTCTTCAAAGCTGGGCTACAAGGATTCGAACCTTGAACTGACGGAGTCAGAGTCCGTTGCCTTACCGTTTGGCGATAGCCCAATAGTTTTTTATCAGGTTTCCCTGACACAACGGTTATTATACTGTAACTGTTTCCGTTTTGCAAGCATTATTTTTCACTTTTTTGACGGAAATTCTGTTATTCGGTCTCCCGCCGGAAAATTTATATAATCTTCTCTTTTCATTTTCCGATGTTTTATGTATAATATGATTTACACAACCGCGGTTGAATCATAATACGGAAAGGAGCAAAGTATTATTATGAAGAAATTTGCAAAACTTGCGCTTGTAGCTGCCGTAGCCAGCGGTGCTTATTATCTCATCAAGTCCAAACAGAATAAGCCTGCCGTTGAGACTGCAGCGAACGATGACGAACTGTTCGAGGGGGATTTCGCTCCCGAGGAGACCTGTGATGAGGTTTGCGAAGAGGCCGGCGAAGAGAACGTGAAGAAGTTCGACGTTTACAAGAAGAAAGCTTCCGAGTTTGCAGGCAAGGCTTCCGAGAAAGCTACCGCTTTCGCTAAGATCGTTGCTGAGAAGGCCGGAGAGGCTAAGGATTACGTTGGCAAGAAGGTAGAAAGTCTCAAGAAGAAGGACGAGACGGAAGAGGCTGTTGAGTCCGTTGAAGTTGCTATCGAAGACGCTGCCGATACTGTTGCTGACGCCGTAGAGGATGTTAAGGACGCAGTTGAAGAGACTGTTGCCGACTTCACTCCTTCCGAGGATCCGGTTGATCCCGAGGCTTAATAAGCGCGTATCGTATTGGGTTGTTTATGAAAAGGACCGCTGCGGATGCAGCGGTCCTTTTTCCATGCTTTCGTATTCCCCGGGATCGGATTTTCTCTTCCGTGGACGGAGACATTACATTTGCCTGAAAACAAAAAGAAAGAGAAACAGACAACAGGCGTCCCCGTTGTCTGCTTCTCTGCCTCATCCATTGTTGAGGACTCTTTTTCCCTTTTTGGTACTACTTTATTTCCAGATAATGGTCCATCAGCCGATAGCCCTCAGCAAAGAAATTGCCGGAGGTCTCAGCCTCTTTCTCATTATAACTCTGGCACTTCTTAACATCCCGCTTCGTACTGTCGTAAATCAGATACGGGATGGGTGTCGAGGTGTGGGTTCTCTTCGAGATCGGTGTCGGATGATCCGGCATGACTAACATCCGGTAATCGACGCCTGCCTTATCGAGCCCTTCCTTGACGATACGGATCACTCTCTCGTCCAGGTACTCAATCGCCTGAATCTTATTCTTCAGACTTCCCTGGTGCCCCATCTCATCCGGTGCCTCCAGATGGATGTATACGAAATCGTAACCTTCTTCGGTAAGCGCACGAACCGCAGCCCCTGCCTTGCCTTCGTAATTGGTATGAAGCCCGCCGTTGGCTCCCTCGACCTCAATGTTGTGCATCCCGGTGCCGACCGCGATACCCTTCAGCAGATCCACTGCCGAGATCATCGCGCCCTTCATTCCGGTCTTGCCGGCAAATGAGGTGAGCCCCGGTTTGGTACCGGCGCCCCAGAACCATAACGAATTGGCTTTATTAAGACCCTTCTTCGCGCGCTCCACGTTCAGCGGATGCTCGTTCAGGATGTCAAAACTTCTTTTCTGTATCTCCCGAAGCACATCTTCCTTCGGTAAATAACAACCTATCTTACTACCCAGTATATCATGTGGCGGCGTAAGGTCAACTACTTTTCCGCAATTCCATACAAAAAGATGACGATAACTGGTCCCCACATAGAAGTGGAAGCCCTGCCATTCGAGCTTTTTTCGTACTGCTTCGATCAAAATTGACGCATCTTCCGTCGAAATCTCGGAAGAGCTGTGATCGATGATCGTCTTCTCCTCATAAGGGAGTC
This sequence comes from Lachnospiraceae bacterium, assembly GCA_017613595.1. Next base: position 10,976 of record JAGADM010000058.1, read on the forward strand.
CGTCGTCGGAAACCGTCACCAGATTGCACCGGATCGCAATATCCGTATCCGCGAGATCCACGCCGATGCTCAGCGCCTCCAAAGGAGAACGGCCCGTATAATACTTCTTCGGATCATATCCGAGTACCGCAAGGTTCGCCGTATCGCTGCCCGGCTTCATTCCCGCGGGAATCGTGCTTGCCAGTCCGATCTCCCCGTATGCGGCCATTTCGTCCAACACGGGCGTTTCCGCGTACTCAAGGGGAGTCTTGCCGCCAAGCTCCTCAATGGGCTCATCGGCCATGCCGTCGCCCAACACTACAACATATTTCATTGTCGGCCTTTCCGGTCATCCCGTTATGATCAGATTTCGTAACGGATACGGCCTATAATATCAATCTTCGCCGCTGCTTCCGCGAAATCTCTCTCGCTCATAACTTCGGTGACAAATGCGAATTCTCTGCCTTCACACTCAAGAATGGAGATTTCCTTCCGGATCGGGAAGATTTCCTTCGCCTTTTCCGCTTCGGCAATCGGAACACGTACGAAGAACTTGCTCTCCATATCGCCCTTGCTGCCGAGGATCATCTTCTGCTTTTCCCAAAGGATCGGAATATTCACATGCCTGTGTTTAGCGGCATCGATTACGTCGGATGCTACTGCGCTTGCAGTAGGAAGCTTGCCCGCGCCCTTGCCGTAGCATACTACGTCATTGAGCATGTTGCCGCGGATCATGATGGCGTTGTATACGCCGTTAACCGGGTACAGCGGGTTCGTCTTACGGATCATGTAAGGCGCTACGATTGCATAAACGATACCGTCCTTCATGTAGCTGCGTCCGAGAAGCTTGATGCCGTGCTTCATCGCCTTAGCGTACGCTACGTCGATATCGGTAATGCCGGTAATGCCTTCCGTATAAATATCTTCAAAGTCAACCTGGCGCCCGTAAGCGAGCGAGGTAAGAATTGCAATCTTTCTGCAGGCGTCATGGCCTTCGATGTCCGCCGCGGGATTCCGCTCGGCAAAGCCGTTGCCCTGCGCGTCCTTGAGGGCTTCCTCAAAGCTCAGGTTCTGCTCACGCATGAGCGTCATCATGTAGTTGGTCGTGCCGTTCAGGATACCGCATACCTCTTCCACCTCATCGGCGGTAATGGAGCGGATCAGCTGACGGATTACGGGAATACCGCCGCCTACGCTTGCCTCGAACAGATAGTTGATGCTCTTCTCACGAGCAATCTCAATCAGTTCAGCGCCGTGCTTCGCAACCAGTTCCTTGTTGGACGTACATACGCTGCGGCCGGATTCCAGTGCCCGCTTCGTAAACTCATAAGCGGGCTTCAGTCCGCCCATCGTCTCGACAACGATCTCAACGCTGTCATCCTTCAGAATATCTTCAAAGTCATGCGTCAGATACGGCTCCACGGGATCTCCCGGGAATTCGCGAAGATCAAGCACATACTTCACGTCAAGCGGAAAGCCCACGCGCTTTGCGATAATATCACGGTTCTGCGTCAGAACGTCAAATACGCCCGAACCAACCGTACCGTATCCTAAAATAGCAACATACATCGTATTCAATCTCCTTCGGACCGTCCCGGCCCGTTATTATTCTCTACTCGCTTCCGAGTATCTTCAGATAGTGGACACCCTTTATATTCCGCACGCCGGAAAGAAGGTCCTCCGTGGCTTCGGTCTCGGGAAGAATCTCGACACCGAGCGCAACCGAGGCGATTCCGCCGGTCGGGATGCTCTGCTGGATGGTCAGCACATTGGCCTTGCTGCCGGCGATCTTCTGCAGGATCCGCGAAAGAATGCCGGGCTGGTCATCCACCTGAAGCATGATATTTAACGTCTTGCCGCGCGAATTCTCATGAAACGGCAGAATCGCGTCACGATACTTGTAAAACGAACTTCTGCTGAGTCCGATCGCGTCTGTTACTTCCTGAACGGTCAGGGATTCATCACAGGCAAGCCGGTGCTTTGCTTCTACCACTTTCAAAAGAACCTCGGGCAAAGCTGTCTTAGTTACGATATAGTACTCTTCCGTTCCCAAGAATGTACCCTCCTCCCGTCAGGTTCCGATGTGATTTTGTATTCCGTACGCATACATTTGTCCACGAGATAACAGAATTCTATCACAAAAGTATCGGAAAAGCAACCTTTTTTACACAAACGAAAAAGCAGGCAACCGCATTACGATTGCCTGCTTTCTGAATCCTGTGTGATATTGTCTTACGGAAAATACTACGGATTTCCGCCCTGGGTGTTGGGATCCGACTCATCGCTTCCGCCGGTGGTATTCCATCCGTCCGATGTCGTGATCACATCCGAAGTATTCAGAAGCACTATGTCCGCATAGACCGGCTCAAAAGATTCTTTCATTCATTTCCCTCCTGATTGCTTGACGTCCTTCTACTGTTCCGTAATGGTCCAGAATTTGTTGGTGTCGATATCGAGCTTGTAAAACAGCCATACCGATTCATAGCCGTCCGCATCGGTATAATAAACGGTCAAATACAGATCATCATCTATGCACTCAACGGGAACAACCATACGGATCACATTCAGTCCGTCATAATCGTTCACGTAAGGGTCGCCCGCAAGAAGCGTCGCCGTCGAAATAACATCCGTGTTGAGGCCGGGCATTGCAGTGTAGGAATCCACACACATCGTATTCTTCTCGGTCTGATGGAATACCTTCGCGTTCTTGCCGTATCCCTCATTCGAGATTGTCACGCGCGTCTTAACGGCGCGGTCCGTATCAACACCGTATGCAAGTGAGATCAGCATGAAGAGATCATCCTTATAGATGCCTTCCTTCAGTTCGTCATCGTAAGCGTAAGGGGCGGTCACACCGCTCTGATCCTTCTTCTGGATGAATACATACTCATCGGCGTTATTGTCGGCCTTCAGACGGGAATATACCGCCGAGCCGGGGATAAAGTATTTTTCGTTATAGGAAATGATATTCCAGTAAACCCACGGGATGACTCCGTTCAGCATGGTCGTGCTGCGGAGAACGGTTTCAAATTCAACATCCTCGTAGTCAAATGTGTACTTTGCCTTATCGGGAACATACAGCTTGCCGGTTTCCACATTTCTCCAGAGAACCGTGTAGCTGCTGTCGGTCGCATTGTCACCGAGGCACAGCGCCGTCTCCTGCTGTGTCAGGCCAGGAAGCGTACCGGTCGTTGCTGCCCCGAGGAAGCTTTCATAATCGTCATCCGTATTGTCATAGAAGCCGGTCTTGTAAACTTCCGTGCGGCTTCCGTCGGGCTCAACCAGATAGAACGAAGCAAAATATTCTTTTCGAAGAACGATGTGGTATTTTGCAACAACACCGTCATTGTCCACATAACCGCCGGCATCCACTCTGACAGGCGTTGTGTCCTTATACCCTAAAGGAGCCTTATAAGAAATATCAAAGAGTCCGTCAGTACCGTAATTCTCGCCCGCTAAACCGTAAGCGGATTCGCCCTTCTCGCCGTTCGGAAGCGTCTGCTTACCGAGCACGGGAACCTCAAAGGTATAAACATTCGTATATACATCGTAAATAACGTTCTTGCCGACTTCGCTGTCATACACTTCGACGGTTTCGGCGGTTTCGCCGAGAGGCTTCACGCTGTCGCGATCCTCGGGAGTAACGGTCGTTCCGTCTTTCAGATTCTCCGTCAGGGAAACGATGAACGTTTCCGCATCGGGTCTTTCCTGCGCCGCGTCCTGCTTATCGTCCCATTTGACGTCTACGGTAACTTTCGCAGCCGGGTACATGATGAAGTATGCGTTGGAGCCGTCAAATGTGTAAGTATCCGCCCAGCTGATATCGTCCGTGCGGGTCATTTTAGCGTAATTGCCGTCATCGAGAAGGTCTCTTCCGAACAGCGAGCCGAACCATATTTTACCGTCTTCGTAAACTTCAAACCGGAGATTACAGTTCTTACTGATCAGGTCAGCGTAGTAGCCCATACCGTTGGAATAAAGCGCCTGCTTCACCGCATCAAGGCTTTCATCCGATCCGTCGAACGGAGTAAGCGTCTGTCCCGCGCTGTAGCCTGTGGAACCCTCTCCCTCACCGGGCATCGGAGGATTTTCCTGTCCGATGAAAAGCTGATATACGGCAGCCGGAAGTTCCTTCAGCGTTCCGTCCGTATCGTAGTACATATAGTGCGCGGTATAATACTCGGCAGGGTCTTCCGTAACAAGATTACCAGGAAGGTTAAATCCAAAACGGCCCATCTGCGCCATAATATCGATATTACGGGCAATGATCTGCGCCGCATGGTGACAGCCGCTCGCGTGGTCGATCACATCGGCAACAGGCGCCAGAATACATCCGCGCGCGCCGACATAGAGGTCGATCTGCTCAGCCTGATAGAAATTGAACAATACTCTGGCGTTGTCCGAATCGCTCTGTGCAACCTGCCGGGGTCCCATGTAGAAGGAGTCCGAATGCTGTCCCTTGATTTCGATGTTCTTTCCTTCTACGCTGATGATTGCATAGCCATCGTGCGGAAGTCCGTCAATCTGAATTCCTCTGTTACAAGCCGTATCCCATTCTTCTTTTGTGAGATGGAAATAATACACTGACGTTTCCGTTCCCGGCGTAGGTTTCGCACGCAGTTTAACCCGATCGGGACCTTCCAAATCAACCTCACCGTTCGACACGGTATTGGCAAGTCTGCGGCTCTTCTCGCGAAGGATATCCATCTCCTGCTCAAAGTTAATCAAGGAATTAACCGGAACCTTCACAAGTCTATCGTTCATTTTGTTATAGTAATCATCTGCTCCCGAAACACCCTCCGGCAAAGCACGAATGTTCTCCACCTCATCCGAAACCACGAAGGTATGATGCACATATTCAGTCTCTTTATAGTTCGGCTCGACAAACCCGAACGTCTTGGAAACAGCGTTATTACAGATAATGGCTGCCGCGCCCTGAACCGCTTCGATTGTTCCCTGATCAGCTGCCATATGCGTGAGGAGTCCCGCAACCGGATATCCCCATGAACCGTCCGGCCATGATTCTACACTGAACTCGTCAGCGGCAATACGGCCCTCACAGTCAGCGTAACCTCCCTCATGACCGGGATGAAACTCCACATCCATTCCGAACAAAGCAAAATGGGCCGCGATTCCAAGATAATAATCCGTGGTATCACCGCCGTACAGAAGTGTGTCACTTTCCTCCCGGCTCAATTCTGCCTTTGCCGACAATCCGCCCGGCAATACGGCAGATAAAGCCATTGCAGCCGCCAGAAATACGGAGACTACACGTTTCGAAAAAGCTTTTTTCATATATATTTGCCCTCCTCCGGAGCATCTGCTCCTATACACGCGTGCGCGTAAAATATTACTTTTCTACACGCATAGTATGAATATTGTAATCGTACACTACTTTGCACCAAATGTCAACCCTTACGTCAAAAATGCTGCCCGCAAAGATAAGAAAATGCATGATTTTACTGATTTTATCCGCTGTATTTCAAAAAAGCACAAAAAACCATGTGAAGAACACCCGTTGAAACAGGATAAAAAGAAAACCGGGCAGCCCGAAGACTGCCCGGAATGAACTCGATAAATACCTTATCCCTATTCCAATTAAGGCTCTCCCGTAGGATTTTCCGTACCGGTATTATTGCCGGTCCCGTTCCACGAGTCCGTAATTACATCAACGGATTCAATCGATACAACGCTTAAAACCACATCATCAAACTGCTCTTTCATAAAACCCTCCTTATACAGTGATATATGTTTCGCTGCCGCTTACTTAATCTCCCAGAAAATATTATTTCTGATGTTGAAATGATAGTAGAACCATGCGGACTCATGTCCGTTCTCATCCGTATAATATGCAGTCAGGTACAGCGTATCATCAATATACTCTACCGGAACAACCAAGCGGATAATGTCCAGTCCTTCATAATCATTAACATACGGATCCGATGCAAGCAGTTCCGCCACCGGAACCGATTCGGAAGCCTTACGGCCCGGCATATCAATGAATGAATCCTCACACATGGTGTTGTTCTGTGTCTCGTAGAAGATTGCCGCGTCGTTTCCGAAACCTTCGTTGGAAATCGTCAGACGGCTGTATGCCGCGCGATCCTTATCCACACCATACGCGATAGCAATCATCATGAACTCATCGTCGCTGTAGATACCCTCTTTCAGTTCGTCGTCATAAGCGATAGGCTCCGATACGGCTCTTCTGGTTCCGTCATTCTTCTTCTGAATGAACTGATAATCATCCGCATTATGGTCAGCAGTCAGACGGCTGTAAACCGCCGATCCAGGGATCAGGTAATTCTCACGGAAGGAAATGATGTGGCAGTAAATCCACGGGATATCTCCCTCGGTGATCGTGGTCAGACGAAGCTGTGTCTCAAACTCTGCGTCTTCATAGTCAAATGTGTACTTGTCCTTACCGGGTGTATAAAGTCTGCCGGTCTTAACATCATGCCATACGATCGTGTATTCGCTGTTGGTAGCGTCATCACCGAGACAGGTTGCAATTTCGTCATAGCTGAGCTTAGGAAGTCTTCCTGTTGTCTCGGGTCCAAGATATCCTACATATTCATCAGACTCTTCATTGTAGAAATTCTGCTTGTATACTTCCGTACGGTTTCCGTCGGGATCGATGATATAGAACGTAGCGATGTACTCTTTGCGAAGTACGATGTGGTACTGTGCCACAACACCGTTTTTAATGCTTCCGTCTGCCGTAACCTTGGTAACGGTAGTATCGTTGTAACCTGCGGGTACGGTGTAAGTGATGTCGAACAGACCGTTCTCACCGAAGTTCTCAGCAGCCGCGCTGTAGGAAGCGCCGGTTTTAGCCTGCTTGCCGAGAATCGGAACCTCGTAGGTGTATTTGCTTGTGAACTGATCGTATACTACATTCTTCTTAATGGAGCTGTCGTACTCGGTAACAGCGGCGACCTTCTCGTTAAGAGGCTGTACGCTGTCGCGCTTCGTTACGGTAGAACCGGCCTTCTCGTTAAGAGCAACACCGAAGCTGTCTGCTGCCGGTCTCTCACCGTTCTTATTCTGCTTATCATCCCACTTAACATCCACGGTAACCTTTGCGGTAGGATACAGAATGAAGTATACATTGGAATTTCCGAAGGTGTACTTCGTTGTCCAGTCGATATCGTTCTTGCGGGTCAGTGCGTCGTATGCGGCGGAATTCGTAAGAGCAGAACCGGACAAAGCGTTCTGCCACTGCTTGCCGTCTTCATAAACCTCAAACCTGAGGCTGCAGCCGTTCTCGAGAAGTTCTGCGTAGTAAGCCATATCGGAAGCGGCAAATGCAGCCTTGATTGCCTCAAGATTGCTGCCGTTGTTAGCGGTAACGGAATTGCCCTTCTTGTAACCTGCTACGCCGTTGTTCGGCATCGGAGCCTTGTTCTTGCCGATGAAGAGCTTGTAAACCGCGGAAGGAATCTCATGGATCTGTCCGTCGGTACCGTAATACATATAATGAGCGGTGTAGGTAGGCTCCTGATGACACTTCTTGGGAAGCATGAAACCGAAGCGGCCCATTTCACCTTTGATATTCAGATTCTTACCGATGATCTGTGCTGCATGGTGGCAGTACTGATTCTTATCGGAAATGCTTGCGTTCGGAGCAAGAATGCATCCGCGTGCTCCGCCGCAGATCGTAACGGTCTCAGCCTGGAAGAAGTTGAACAGGATTCTTCCGTTCTCGGTTCCGTTCTGTGTAACCTGGTTGCCGCCGAGATAGAGCATGTCGGTCTGACCGCCGCTTACGGTAATGTTCTTACCTTCCACACTGATAATGGCAAATGCGCCGTTCGGGATGTTCAGCGTAAGTCCGTTGTTCGCGGTCTTCCACTGAGCTTCCGTCATACGGAAATAGAAAACGTCGTTGTTTCCTTTGCCTTCGAGAACGATGCGGCCGTTGCTGCTCTTTACGGTACCGTTAGCGGTCGTTGCTGCAAGCTCGGAGCTCTTCTCACGAAGATTGTTCATCTCGCTTGCGAAGTTGATCAGCGAGTTCGCGGGAACCTTAACGAGTCTCGCGTTCAGCTGGTTGTAATACTCCTGAGTACCCGATACGCCGTTCGGAAGTGCGCGAAGCGAAGTTACCTGATCGGAAACTACATAAACATTCTTGGAACCCTGCTCGTTGTATGCGGGATCGATGTATCCGAAAGTCTTGGACGTTGCATTGTTGCAGATAACAGATGCTGCGCCGTTCACTGCCGACTTCGAACTCTTGGCAGAATCCGTAGAGGACAGAAGGCCTTTAATGGGATAGCCCCAGCGGCCGTTCGACCAGGATTCCACACTGAACTCGTCGGCAGCAATACGTCCGTCACAGTCGGAGTAATTGCCGTCGTTACCGGAACGAATCGTTACATTCATCCCAAATAACGAAAAATGGGCCGCGATCCCGAGATAGTACTCGGTTGTATCGCCGCCGTACAGTAATTTACTATAGTCCTGTCCTGTGGTCTCAGCGGATGCTGAGTTTCCGTTGCCTAAAACGGAAGATAACACGATTACTGCCATCATAATGGCAGAAATCACCCTTTTGAAAAACAGCTTTTTCATATAATACCCCTCCTGGGCCCCTCTGGCCCAAACTACGCGCTCCTCTTAGTAGCCGATTGCTATTTTCATAACGCATAGAATTTCATGCACAAACAATGATAATATACGACAACTACCAAGGATTGTCAACCCCTTAATAATCCATTGTATAAGAAAACACATTTTTTCAAACGAAAAATGAGGAAATGCTAAAAAAACACTTCCTCACCCTTCGTTAAACCCCTGAAAACACTGCATTTTCGTATTATTGTGTTTTTTTCTCCGTCAGTTAAGATATGCCATCACGGAATCACCGAATCCGACAAGCGCCTTCGTCAAAGCAGCCGAACCGAGGCTTCTTTCCGCCGCGAGAGCCGCATAGATTTCCATGCTGATTGTCATGCCGCCGCTCACATTTGCCCCGTTTTTCTTGATTATTATACTCACCGGAGTCCTTGCTTCTTTCGGATTTATTCCGGTTACAGGAATACGGTAAGCATTGGTTCCGGTCTGCTCCCAAGCCTCCGCCGGAATGTTGATCACCTGCGAGCCGATCGTGATCTCAGCCGTCTCATACATCGCGGGTTTCGTGCCGCTCAGATAGATGTTATAAGTGATCATATTCTCTAAGGAAAGAGAGAAGCCGCTCAGGAACCATTCTCCCACCGCTGCCGTCTCTTCCGCATACTGTGCCGAAGAAACTTTGATGGAACTCTGCTGTGTTCCGTACTGTTGTGTCTCCGATGTGATAAGCGACGCGGCCGATGCCGCTTTATGGTAGCTGAAGTACTGCTGGGCTTTGCCGCCGTAGGTCAGCATATCAACGAGAACCTTCTTCAGCTTCGCGTCAGCGGTGCTCGACGCGAGCATTTCCGTCGCGTACTGACCGACGCTGTAAGTATCTTCCTTATGTTTATATACCTTACCGCCCTTCGTTCCGGTCAGGGACGCTTTGATCTCGCTTGTCATCTCCTTTGCCGCGATTCCCTCATAGCGGAATACGTAGCAGGCAACAGAGTCGATCGTTTCTTCACTGTATTCACGAACAATCGCATTCTCATAGGAAGCAACCGTATTGCCCGAATAATGCGGTTTCGTAATCGTCAGATAGAAATCCGTGTAGGAATCGCAGACCGACTTCGGAACGGCGTATTTGATGCCGAACGAATCACCGACCACGCAGGCGTGCGTAACGATTGCGTTGTCAGGCGACGATGTACTGCCCGTCTTAACCGTTACCGTATACTGACAGCTGAGCATGCCGAGTTTCGCGACAACCTCGGCCGTGCCGGCCTTGATTGCATAAAGCTGCCCCGCTTCATCGACCGCAACAACCGCCGTATTCTTTGAGACAAATGATACCGTAGACGGATCCACCTCGCAGGCCGCTGTTCCGTTTCCAAAACAGAGTACGGTCGAACAGGGCATTCCCGCTGTGCTGTCCGGCTCGGTTGTGTGAATCAGCTGCGCGTTCGGAACAAGGTCCTTAGCGTATGTAATCGGAACAGTCTTAGCGGCTGTTCCGCTCTTATAAGATGTTTCGGTACCTGCTGAGCCCTGTGTCTCCACTACGCAATAGTAACGTCCGGCCGTCTCAACGACGCCGATGCCGATGCCTTTGGCTCTTGAAATGGTTGTTTTGTTGGCATTTGTAAACGCGTCATAAAGGTTCTGCGCGGTTACACTGTCCAATGCTACGACAGCCACGCACTCTGCCGAAGAAGAGAATTTCGTTCCGTTCGGGCGGATACGGCTTGTTCCGTCCGAGTATACGGCACACTCCGCCGCACGGAGCATTGCCGAGTCGCAGAGCGTTGTATTCAGTTTCACCTGTGATGCTCTGTTCGCGTTGATTACCTGCAGCAGCTGGTTCGCAAGATCATACTGCTCCGTAACCTTGATGGTGACATCCTCAAAGATACGGTAGTAGCTGCCGCTCAGAATAAAATGCGACGGAATGAGGTTGGCTGAAGGAAAAGCGTCCTTAGCGATAACAAGAACGCTGTCCGCCATATCCACGCTTGTCAGCTTGGTGCAGCCGTAGAATGCCTTGGAGTCAATGGAAACCACAGTATCCGGAATCACAACTTTTGTAATATTCTTGTTTTCAAAGCAGGCATAAAACGCAATGCTTGTTACACCGGAAGGAATCGTAAGCGTTCCGGATTTCTTCCCGGGAACTGCGATCAGTTTCTTTCCGTCTTTCGAATATAATATACCGCTTGCGGATTTGAATACCTTCTGCCCGGATGCGCATCGGATTGCTGTCAGATCGCTGCATCCCGCGAAAGAATACCCGGTTAACAGAGACGCATCCGTGATAGATGCGGGAACCGTAAATTCACGAAGTCCCGACCCGGAGAAAGCGCACAATTCGATATCTTTTACCGAATTGCAGGTAACGTTTTCCAGCGACAGACATCCCTGAAATGCGTATGCTTCAATTATCTCCGCCTCGCGGCAGTCAACGGATGCCAACAGAGTACATCCGGCGAAGCCTCTTCTCGGAATCGCATAAAGGGAATCCGGAAGCGTAACATCTGCCAATCCCTGCATTCCCGTAAAACACTCTTCGGGAAGCGTTTCGATATCCTCTTCCACGACTGCCTTAACAATACTCGTGCGATACAGCCGGCCTTTGTCGTAATTGTCTCCCGTGATCCACGGCTTCTCATCTACCACTCCGCTTCCGCTGATCGTCAGTGTGTAGTTGCCGGGTGTTCCCGAAACGGTATACGTCGCGTCATCACCGCACTCGCCCTCTTCCACTACGGTTTCCTGGGATGAAGCCTCACCTTTTCCGCAAAGGGCGATTGACCATACGGCAATCATCAGCAACGCGAAAAGTATTCTTTCTGCACCTTTTTTCATATAGCATGATCCTCTTAATCACGGCGTAACGCAGAGACTGCAAGGGCTTCTCAGCGATCACGCTTTATTGGACTCTTCCATCCATAGTTCAAAATAACATAATGCGGAAGAAACTGCAATACGCAATTTCTTCCGCATGGGTTGTCGTATCTTATACTGTTTTATGCTTCCGGATAAACACAAAGCCTTATTTAATCTGCGTCTTCAGGTGGTCTACGGCAGCCTGGATCTGATTGTCCTCCTCGGGCTCAATCGTCGCCTTGCCCTTCAGTTCAGGATCCAGTTCCACTTTGATATCGGGTTCGAAACCGACACCGTGAATGTTACGGCCCTTCGGCGAGAAATACTTTGAGGTCGTCACCTTGATTGCCGACCCGTCGCCGAGCGGAATCAGGGACTGCACGATTCCCTTACCGAAGCTCTTCGTTCCGACAAGCGTTGCCTTGCCGTAATCCTGCAGACAACCGGCAAACACTTCGGAAGCGCTCGCGCTGTTGCCGTTGATCATAACCGCAATCGGAACATCTACCGTCTTGTTCGAATTGGAGAAGTGCTCCTCACGGTGTCCTTCTTTGTCTTCCATATATATAAGAAGCTCGTTCTTCGGAAGGATACGGCTCAGCATGGAAACAACCGTGGTAAGCATGCCGCCGGGGTTATCACGAAGGTCTACGATCAAAGCCTTCATTCCCTGATTCGTAAGGTCATCGACAGCAGTGTTAAACTGCGATTCCGTCACTTTATCGAACTCGGTAACGGCAATGTATCCGATACTGTCCGCGAGCATCTTATACTCTACGGTAGGCGTCTGGATGTTGCCTCTCTCAACCGTAATCTCAAGGTATTCCTTGGTGTTCGGACGGTAAATCTTAATCTTTACTTTGGTTCCGGCCGGTCCTCTGACCTTCGAAACAACGGTATCGAGATCCTGTCCGACCACATTTTCCCCGTCAATCTCCATGATGAGATCTCCGGGAAGGATTCCCGCGTTATATGCGGGACCGTCCTTGAACGGCTTTACGAACTCGGCGTAGCCTTCCGCATTGGTCGTTACGGTCGAGCCTACACCGGCGTAGTTGCCGTCGGTCGTTTCCGAGAACTTCTTATATTCCTCCGCGGAAAAGTACACGGTATACGGATCACCGAGGCTGTTGATGAAGCCTGCATACAGCCCCTCGGTTGCTTTACCGTAATCAATGTCGCCCATGTAATACTTCTCCAGGACGCCGCGGATCATTTCAAGCTTTACGTTATATACATCTCTGTCGAGTGTCGTTACGGTTCCCGACGGCGCGTCGGTGATGTCCGACAGCTTGTTCTCATCATCCGGTACGGAGCAGGACAAGACGCCGAACGCCAGCAGACACACAAGTCCAAGCGCAACGATACGGTTCACTAACTTCGTCATGGAAGTAATCCCCTCTATTTTACTTAAACTTCTTCAGATAAGGAGCGGGGTCGATTGCGGTTCCGTTCTTGCAGAGCGTAAAATGCAGATGCGGCGCGGTGGAAATACCGGTACTGCCGACAAGACCGATTACCTGTCCCTGCTGAACATAATCGCCGACCTTAACCTTGATTGCCGAGAAATGCAGATATCTCGTCGAATAACCGTTTCCGTGGTCAATGTATACGTGATTGCCGCAGGAACTGTTATATCCGGCAGCGGTAACCTTACCGGCAAGAACGGCTACTACCTGCGCACCGAGTGCTCCGCCGATATCCCATCCGGAATGGAATGAGCTTGCGCCGGGGCACGGAGGTTTTCGCGGTCCGAACAGCGATGCGGTACGATAGTCTCCCGGAAGCGGCCAGATCATATTATTGATATTGGTTTCGCCGGTCAGCGGAACATCCTTCGCGTTCGAGTAAGTAGTGACGGTCGTATTCTTGGCAGCGTTCTGCATTGCCTTCTTACGCTCTTCCTCTTCCTTCTGCTTACGGATACGCTCCTGCTCGGCAATGTATGCCTTCTGAGCGGCTACCGCCTGCTCGTAAGACTTCTGCGCAGTTGCGAGTTCCTCGATGTATTCTTCGAGGAGCTCCTCGTACGCGCCGATCTTCTCTTCGTATTTGCCCAGAGCTTCGGTCTTCGCCTCAATGATCTGTTCGCAGTATTCCGCGTCGATACGATACATCTCGGTAGCAACCTCCATGGACTCCTTCTGCAATCCGAGGATTTCTCTGCGTGCGGCTACATCGTCTTTCATACGGCCGTAATTAACAAGAAGGTTATGGTCGTACTCGTTGATTCTCTTGATATACTCGGAAGCGTTCAGAATATCGGCAATGCTCTTTGACTCAAGATACATCTCAAGCTGCTCGATCTGTCCGTTCTCATAAATGTAACGGATACGCTTCTTCATGGATTCGTACTGCTCCGCAAGCTGAACCTCGGCAGCCGCGAGTTCGTCGGTGGCCTGATTGAATTCTTCGGTTACACGGTCAAGCTCGGCCTGAGCGGCTTCCATCTGGAGCATTGTTTCCGCCTGCTTTTCATCGATAACCTTCAGGTATTCAAGGATATCATCGGCTTCACGCTGCAGCTGTTTCGTCTCCTGTTCAAGAGCATTCTTGCGGTCACGAAGCTCGTTACGCTTCTTCTCGGTTTCCTTAACCTTGTCGGAGTATTTGTCCTGAAGAACCGGACTTGCGCCGAGACCGGGGGCCTGAGCGTCTGCCACATTACCGAGACCCTTCACGGAAAATCCGAGAACGGCGACCGGAAGAACCAGTCCGACGGTAAAGAGCACGCCCACCGCGACAAGAAGCAGTTTCAGTCTTTTCTTCATACCAAAATCCTTTCCTTTAGTGAGACATCCTACAGATGACGGATCCGGCGCAGTTCCTTGTTCATCGTAAAGTAACTGCCGAGGAATCCGATTCCGATACCGATCACTGCCAGTAACGGAGAAAGACGGGCAAAGATGTCATTTGCCGAAACCACATCCATACCGGATGCGAACAAAACGGAGAACTTGGCACCGAGCAGTTCGATTACCTTGTAGTAAACAAGATAGAGGATGCCGATCGGGATTGCCGCTCCGATGATACCGAGCGTTACACCTTCCACAACAAACGGGAAGCGGATAAAACGGTCGGTCGCACCGATCAGGTGCATGATGGAAATCTCATTCTTACGTACCGAGACACCGACGCTGATGGTCGTGCTGATCAGGAAAAGCGCGATGATCAGGAGCAGGACAATCAGCACGCTGGAGCTTAAGCTGATGATCCGGTTGGCTCTTGTGAGCGCCTTTACGAGCTGTCTCGTGTCATTGACCTGGCGGACCTTGTGCAAATTCAGAATCGAGGACGAAAGCTTGGACTGGTCCTCCACATCCTCGAAGAACACTTCGAAGGAAGCGGAATTCTCAAGCGGGTTGTCATCGCCGAACGACTCGAGCAGCTGGGGATCGGTCAGGTAGTTCTTCTTGAAGCTTTCCCACGCATCAGATGCGGGGATGTATCTCACGCTCTTCACGCCTTCCATATCGATGATCTTCAGGCGGAGATCGTTGATCTCTTCTTCGGTCGTGCCGTCATAGAAGAAAACGGTGATGCCGACATTGGACTCGGCTTCGTGGATCATGTAGCGAAGGTTTGCCACAACGAAATACATGATTCCGAGAAGGAACAGACAGGTGGTCATCGTCAGGACGGAGGCAAAGGAGAACATCCGGTTTCTGCGGATATTCTTAAAGCCCTGCCCGATATTATAGAAAAAACTATCCACGGTTGTTGTATCCTCCTCTCTTGTCCTCTACGATGGCACCTTCCTGCAGCGCGACTACACGCTTCTGCATGCGGTTTACCACCTCGCGGTCATGGGTAACGATAACAACCGTTGTGCCGCGGCGGTTGATTTCTTCGAGAAGGGACATGATTTCATAGGAGTTCTGCGGGTCCAGGTTACCGGTCGGCTCGTCGGCGAGAATGATCATCGGGTTGTTGACCAGCGCACGAGCAATAGCCACACGCTGCTGCTCACCGCCGGAGAGTTCGTTCGGGAAGTTCTTGTACTTCTGCGATAGTCCTACGAGATGAAGCACCTTGGAAACTTCCTTCGGAATGTTTCTCTTGGAAGCTCCGACAACTCTCTGGGCAAATGCGACGTTGTCGTAAACGCTGCGGTCCGGCAGAAGGCGGAAATCCTGGAACACGATTCCGATGTTACGGCGGTACTTGGATACCTGCCGCTTACGGAGCTTCGCCAGATTCTTGCCGGCAATCAGGATCTTGCCCGAAGAAGGAGAAATCTCTCTCATCATCAGACGGATCATAGTGGATTTACCCGATCCGCTCGGTCCTACGATAAATACGAACTCGCCTTTCTTGATGGAAAATGAAACGTCCGTAAGCGCTACACTGTCCTCAATCTGGCCTTCGTACTCTTTATGCACATTTTCAAAAACGATAACCGGCGTCTCGTCCGGCATGGATCCTGCAGTATCCTGCAGTTCGTCGTCCGCGCTTTCCTCTTCGGCTTCCTCGCCCGGCATCTTGAAATAGATGTCATCGTCCCTGGCCGGCTTTTGCGCAGTTACCTCCGCGGAGTGCTCCGCTGCCGAGATAATACTGCTGAAATGATCCGTGGGAGCCGCTTCCGTCAGCTTATCGAGAGCTTCCTCTGTCTGCTCCTCTGTTTCCGCGATTGCGTCCGCAGCTTTTCCGGCTTCTTCGGCAATTTCATCGGATATCCTGTCAGCAGTCTCACCTGCTGCTTCCGCTGCTTTCTCCGCCGTATCGGCGATTACATCCGCAGCCTCATCCGCTGCTTCCGCCGCCTGTGAAACGGTCTCCGCAGCCGCTTCGGCTGCTTCGCCGGTCTTGTCTTCAACCGCTTCCGCAACCTCCGCCACAGCTTCCTTCACTTCGTCCGCTGTGTTCTCAATTGCTTCGGATACGCTGTCTGCAGCACTCTCAACCGCAGAAACGTCATCCGCTGCCGGCTGAACCGGCAGAATGTCCTTTTCGTCCGTCATTGTTCCTCCGCAATGCCACAGGGCATTGTATGTACTAATTTTCCAGGCTTTCCATATACTTCATGTACTTTACGACCATCAGCGCAATCTTAAAGGTGATGGCGTCGTCAAATACACGAAGGTTCAGATTGGTGCTCCGCTGGAGTCTGTCCAGACGGTATACCAGCGTATTCCGGTGAATATACAGTTCTCTCGAAGTTTCCGATACGTTCAGGCTGTTCTCGAAGAACTTGTTGATCGTGCCGAGCGTCTCATCGTCGAAGTCGTCAGGCGAGCGGCCGTCGAATACTTCGCGGATGAACATCTTGCAGAGCGGCATCGGAAGCTGGAAGATCAGACGTCCGATTCCGAGATTGTTGTACGCAACAACCTTCCGCTCGCTGTAGAAGATCTTGCCGACATCGAGCGCCATCTTCGCTTCCTTGTAGGAACGCGAAATGTCCTTAATCTCATTTACGATCGTACCGTATGCCACATGCACCTTGCTCATGGCCTCGGTGTTGAGGTTGTCTACGATCAGATTGGCCGTGCTCATCAGATTGTCATACGTATCCGACTGCTTCAGCTCTTTTACGAAAATGATATTGCGTTCGTCAACCGCCGTGATAAAGTCGTGCGGATTGCCGGCGAAAAGCACGCGGACCGTCTCAAGCGCGTTCGTGTCCTTTTCCTTCTTCGTTTCGATCAGATAAACCACCCTGCGGGTATCGGTCTCAATATGCAGCTTCTTAGCCCGGTTATAAATATCCACCAGAAGCAGGTTATCGAGGAGCAGGTTTTTGATGAAGTTATCCTTGTCGAAGCGCTCCTTGTAGGCAACAAGAAGGCTCTGCAGCTGGAACGTAGCGATCTTGCCGACCATGTAGACATCATCGGACTCGCCGCGCACCAGAAGGATATACTCTAACTGATGGTCGTCGTAAACCTTGAAAAACTGGCACTCCGAAATCACCTGGCTGTCCGCCGGGGAATCGGCAAATGCGGCAACGGTCACCTCATATTCATCCGTATTGTTCATCGTGGACGCAAGAGGCTTTCCCTCCGTATCCATTACGCAAAAGTCCACGCGGGTGATCGACTTCATTCCGTCAATCGTATTCTGAAGGATTTGGTTTGAAATCATGAGGTTACCGAACCTTTCTCCTGTATCAGGTTAATTCTGTAAAACTGTACTGCTCCGCGGGCCCGGAATAATCCTTTTCAGCCCAAATAAACCTATTGTTATTCTAACATTTCAGACTTTTTAAGGCAAGCCAAAAATGCTTGTGTGACACAATTATTAAAGAATCTTCACGGAATGAACACATTTTCAAAAAATCACTCCGAATACCACTGTTTGCGTTCGGTCGGTATGGTGTATTCGTCCGTTGACTGACTCGGCAAACCGAGCTTCTTCCGCTCCGTGAAGCTGACGGTGTCAGCCTCCGGATAATCGGCAATCTCCCAGTAGTGCTGCGTCCGGGTCATGTAGTCCGCGGTCACGTTAAAATAGGACCAATCGACGGCTCCGCTTCCGTCCCACCCCCAGCACGGATCAACGTAATACCAGTAGGGTCCGAGTTTGATCATGTTCCAGCCGTGAGCTTCTCTCTCCCGGAAGGCCGTTCCGTCTACGTCGATAACTTCGAGTCCGATCGCGGTGCAGAGAAGGCGGAACGATGTCGAATAGCCGGTACAGATCCCCTCGCCGCCGAAGAACGCGCCGTACGGGTTGTCGGAGTTCAGTTTCTGACCTTGCAAAGAATAATGATCATAGTCATAATTCACGTGTTCCACGATATACTGATAGATCTTCTTCTCGGCCTCCTCCGAGTCCATCATCTTACCCGCAAAGAGCTCTATCAACACTTTTCTACAATAGTCGTATAGCCGCAGATCCTGCGGGTCCGTGAGCATATTGCGGTTGTGTGTACGAAGTGCCGTTACGAGGTCGGGATTGAAGCCGCTTTCGTATTTGCCGCGGTAATAAACCGTGTACAAATCCGAAACATCCTGTCCAGGTTCGGAGGTCGGTTCGATGATCGGGCCGATAACCGGCTCACCGGTAGGCTCCGGCGAAGGACTCGGCGTCGGCGTGGGTGTCGGCGTGGCGGTTCCGGTCGGATCGGCTTTATACTTCGCCTTGCCGGTTCTCAGAACCTCCTCAATCGTCTCAATGGCAGACTCGGGGTCATCGCATACAAGGAAGATAATATAACGGTCATACGACATGAACTTGGCGTTCTTCAGCTTTTTGACCTGCTCCGGCGCATACCCAGTAAAGGTTTCGATACGGTCCTCTACACGAAAACGGTACATTTCGAGAACCTTATCGCGGTAGTGCTCATCGGGAACAACCGCTACCGCTATCTCGTCCGCGTTGGCGGTCGCGCTGCCGATATACTGGAAATCCGAAACCATCCCGCTTCCCGAAAAATTCTTCACGTTATAGCAGATCTCAAAATAGGCGTCACGGTCTTCGGGTTCGAGAAGGTCGAACATTTCAATAGAACCGCTTGCGAAATCCTTCTGGCTTTCCCGGATGGACATCGCGAGATCATATGCCGATACGTCTTTATAATTCTGCTTTTCTCTCTTATCGCCTTTGCCGTTGTCCTTGCCGCAGGCAGTTGTTGTCAAAAGTAAAATGATTGAAAGGGCCAGTGCTGCCGCCCTCTTAAATGGGATACTGAACATAGTATTTCTCCTCACACAATATTATTACATTTCCGGCCGGAATCCCCCATTCCGCCCGTTTGTTCTTACATAACACAAGCCTGCCGATGATCGGCAGGCTTGCGGAAAAATATCCGGTTAATCGATTAGTGAGTGATGATCTGCTCGGTTTCCTTATCGAAGATATGCATCTTAGCAAGGTCCATAGCGATCGTGATGGTGTCGCCCGGTCTAGCGGTCGTACGAGGATCAACACGAGCGGTGATATCGTAATCATCAACGGAGAAGTACAGGAATACTTCTGCGCCGAGAAGCTCGTATACACGTACGGTAGCTGCGAAGGAAGCTTCCGGATGAGCCATGATGAAGTCTTCGTTA
>JAGADM010000059.1 GCA_017613595.1 Lachnospiraceae bacterium
ACTGCAGTCGATCATCAAGAACGGATTTGCCGTTATGTATATCATCGCGCAGCGCCTTGTTAAGCATTCAAATGAAGACGGCTATATGGTAGGCTCGCGTGGTTCGGTAGGCTCGTCCTTCGTTGCGACGATGTCCGGTATTACCGAGGTTAACCCGCTTTCGGCGCATTATTACTGCCCGAAGTGCCATTATTACGATTTTGATTCCGACGAAGTTAAGGCATTTGCCCAGAAATCGGGCTTTGATATGCCCGATAAGAACTGTCCGGTATGCGGAACGCCGCTTAAGAAGGACGGTCAGAATATCCCGTTTGAGACGTTCCTGGGCTTTAAGGGCGATAAGGAGCCCGATATCGACCTGAACTTTTCGGGAGATAACCAGTCGGAAGCACACGCTTATACCGAAGTACTGTTCGGCAAAGGCCACACGTTCCGCGCCGGTACCGTTGCGAGCGTTGCCGAGAACACCGCGTTCGGCTTTATCAAGAAGTATTACGAAGACCGCGGCATCCATAAGAGAAGCGCGGAAATCGGCCGTCTGATCCTCGGCTGTGCCGGCGTAAAGCGTTCTACGGGCCAGCATCCCGGCGGAATCGTCGTACTGCCGCACGGCGAGGAAATTTACTCGTTTACACCTGTTCAGAAGCCGGCAAATGATAACGATACCGACACGATTACAACGCACTTCGATTATCATAAGATTGACCATAACCTGTTAAAGCTTGATATTCTCGGTCATGATGATCCGACGATGGTTCGTTTCCTGGAAGACCTGACCGGTGTTCCGGCGAAGAGCATTCCGATGGACGACCCCCAGGTTGTTTCGCTTTTCGCGTCGACCGAAGCGCTCGGCATTACGCCCGACGACCTCGACGGCTGCGATCTCGGTTCCCTCGGACTCCCCGAGCTCGGTACCGAATTCGTTATGCAGATGCTTCGGGATACGAAGCCGCAGAGCTTCTCCGATATGATCCGCATATCCGGTCTTTCCCATGGTACCGACGTATGGCTCAACAATACGCAGACACTGATTGAAGAGGGCAAATGTACCCTTTCGAACGCCATCTGTACGCGTGACGATATTATGACTTATCTGATCTCGATGGGCGTTGAGAACAGCCTTTCCTTTAAAATCATGGAAAGCGTCCGTAAAGGTAAGGGACTTACCCCCGAAATGGAAGACGCGATGAAGGAGAAGAACGTTCCGGACTGGTATCTGTGGAGCTGTAAGCGTATCAAATACATGTTCCCGAAGGCGCATGCGTGCGCGTATGTCATGATGGCATTCCGTATCGCGTACTGTAAGGTTCATTATCCTTTAGCATATTACACGGCATATTTCTCCATCCGCGCGAAGGGCTTCAGTTATGAGCTGATGTGCATGGGCAGGGAGAAACTTCTGAATTGCCTGCAGATGTACCGGACCAGGTCGAAATCGAACGACCCGGAGAAGAAACTGTCGGATAAGGAAGAGAACCAGTTCTATACGATGCGTATCTGTCAGGAAATGTACGCGCGCGGGTATGAGTTCATGCCGATTGACATTTACCGCGTGAAAGCGAATAAGTTCCAGATTATCGACGGTAAGATCATGCCGTCCTTAACGTCCATCGACGGGCTCGGCGAGAGCGTAGCCGGCCAGATCGAAGAGGGAGCGAAGGGCGGACCATTCCTTTCGAAAGAGGATATGATGTTCCGCTGTCATATCGGACAGAGTGTCGTGGAACTGCTTTCGTCCATGGGAATTCTCGAAGGCCTTTCCGCCACGAACCAGCTCAGTTTCATGGATATGCTTGTATAGCAAGGCAAGGCATTTCGGGGCCTGCAAACTTTTTTTGAAAAATCATTAAAATAATGCTTGCATTTTCGAATGACATTTGGTATCATTCGTTATGCAGCATTTGGCTTGTTGGTCAAGCGGTCAAGACGCCGCCCTCTCACGGCGGAAACGGGGGTTCGATTCCCCCACAAGCTGCGTAGTGGAGCGGATTCTGGTGAATCCGCTTCTTTTATATCAAAAGAAGCATTCGACGGGGAGTATGCTATGAAGAAAAATGTCAGAAAAGTACTGGCCTTTCTGCTGATTACGGCTTTTCTTACGGCTTGCGGAAAGAAGAGTACGCCTACGCCTGCCGCGGACGGCGGACAGGAGGCAACACCTTCCGTAACGGAGGAGACAACCCCTGCGGAGGAGACTCCGAGTCCGACACCGACACCCGCGGGAAGCAAGCACTCGCCCGAGATCGATGCCATGACATTGAAAGAACGCTACAAGGACAGTTTTAAAATCGGCGTGGCGCTTCCGAACAATGTTATCCGCAACGAAACCTATATGGAACTTGTGAAAGAGCAGTTCAACAGCATGACGTTCGAAAACGAGATGAAGCCCGACGCACTTCTCAACAGAGAGGCAACGCAGAAGGGTTATCCCGGAACCAATACCGAACCCGTGCTGAACTTCGGCGGGATCAAGAAAGGTCTTGATTTTGCGAAGGAGAACGGTTTCGGCGTGCGCGGACATACGCTTTGCTGGTATTCCCAGACGCCCGCATGGTTCTTCACCGTTGATTACCAGTCGGGAAGCCCGCTTTGCTCGAGAGAAGTCATGATCGCGCGTCTTGAGAGCTACATTAAGCAGGTTATGACCTACTGTCAGGAGAATTATCCGGGACTTGTTTATGCCTGGGACGTTGTAAACGAAGCGGTGGATCAGGGAACCGGCGACGAGAACCGGATCCGCAAAGAGAAGAATAACTGGTATGCGACGATCGGACCGGACTTTATCGAGTTCGCATTTGCCTTCGCGAGAAAATACAGCGACGGCACCGCAGACCTTTACTATAACGATTACGGCTGTGCCGGTAAGAAGGCGGATATCGTACGGATACTCGCGCCGATCAAGGAAGCCGGTAATATCGACGGTATCGGCATGCAGTGCCATTTGAGTACCGGCGATAACACGAGAAACGCCGTATACCGTACCGCCAAGTACTTCACTGACGAGGGTTACAAGGTGCAGATTACCGAGCTCGATATGGGGCTCGGGACGAAGGGCGAAAGCGGAGAGAAGATTCAGGCCATGAAGTATAAGGCAATCTTCCAATTCATCGAGGAAGCAAAGAAGAACGGCGAGATCAATATTGATTCCGTCACGTTCTGGGGATTATACGATTCGATTTCCTGGCGCTCGAGCGAAAGTCCGCTGCTGTTCCGTCTGATGGGCGGCCTTCAGAAGAAGGAAGCATGGTACGGCGTCATGCAGGATCCCAATATGTTAAGCATGGAATAAAATAGTTTATTATATTTGCGGAGGTTAACGCACAATGAAAGCCTATGGCGTAAACGAATTACGGAAAATGTATCTCGATTTCTTTGAATCGAAGGACCATTTGAAGATGAACAGCTTTTCGCTTGTTCCGAAGAATGACAAGAGCCTTCTTCTGATCAATGCCGGAATGGCGCCTTTGAAGCCTTACTTCACCGGACTGGAGGTTCCGCCGAAGAAGCGCGTAACGACCTGCCAGAAGTGTGTACGTACCGGCGATATCGATAATGTCGGTAAGACCGCAAGACACCTTACGTTCTTCGAAATGCTCGGAAACTTCTCCTTCGGCGACTACTTCAAGCATGAAGCGATTGCATGGAGCTGGGAGTTCCTGACAAAGGTGATCGGCATGGATCCGGACCGTCTGTATCCTTCCATTTACGGCGAGGATGACGAGGCATTTGACATCTGGACAAAGGAAATCGGCGTTCCCGCCGAGAAGATCACGCGTTTCTACCGTGATCCCGTTACCGGAGAGTGCGATAACTTCTGGGAGCACGGCGCAGGTCCCTGCGGTCCCTGTTCCGAGATTTACTATGACCGCGGCCTGAAGTACGGCTGCGGAAAGCCGGACTGCAAGGTCGGCTGCGACTGCGACCGTTTCATGGAAGTATGGAACAACGTATTCACCCAGTTTGACGGCGACGGCAAGGGCGGTTATACCGAGCTTGCCAACAAGAACATCGATACCGGTATGGGTCTTGAGCGTCTCGCGGTAGTCGTACAGGATGTGGATTCCGTATTTGACGTTGATACGATGCGGGCGATTCGCGACCGTATCTGCGAACTGTCCGGCAAGACCTATAAGACCAATGAGGATTATGACGTATCCATCCGTCTGATCACCGACCATATCAGAAGTTCAACGTTCCTTATTTCGGACGGCGTTATGCCTTCGAATGAAGGCCGCGGCTATGTTCTTCGAAGAATCATCCGCCGTGCGGCAAGACACGGCCGTAAGCTCGGCATTGACGGACTGTTCATGGCAGAGCTTGCCAAGACCGTAATCGCATGCTCAAAGGACGGTTATCCGGAGCTTGAGGAGAAGAAGGCATTTATTCTTACGAACCTCACGAAGGAAGAGGAAGCGTTCAACAAGACGATCGACAAGGGTCTTTCCATCCTTGCGGGTCTTGAAGAGGATATGAAGGCTGCCGGCAAGACCGTACTCGGCGGCGATGACGCATTCCGTCTTTACGATACTTACGGATTCCCGATCGACCTTACGGTTGAGATCCTTGAGGAGAAGGGTTATTCCGTTGATATGGACGGCTTTAAGAAGGCCATGCAGGTACAGAA
>JAGADM010000060.1 GCA_017613595.1 Lachnospiraceae bacterium
GCAAAGATGCTGGATAGAATGGGACTGTTGGATGGCCCGGATGGGCCTTTTAAGCTCAAAAGGCAGCTAAAAACTCTTATGGCATAAAAAGATACGCGGTTTTGGGTGTTTTCCAAAACCGCGTTTGTCTTCAGTCTGAGGGCCTCCGTTTCGGAGGCCCTTTGTCATGCTTTTCGTTGTAAATTTCGGAATCCCTAAATTCCGTACTTCTTCAGAATATCATCGATTTTGCTGCGGCTCCGGTTAATGCTTTCCACATGGTTATACATGCGGGAGTTCGAAAGAGCACGTTCGCGGTCCTGCGCGATACGCTGTGCCTTTTCCTCCGCGGAAGGCGGAAAACCGTTCATTCTACGGTCGTAGTATTCAATCGCTCTTATTGTATCGTAATAGCCGATCTGCATCCGGTATACGGCATTGCGGCCGTCGAAATCAAGTGTTCCGGTAATAAGCGAACCGATGTCGACGCTCGGCTCGATCTCGAGGACCGTTTCGGCCTGTGAGAGCAGGTACGGGTTGCATTCCTGGCTGGCGGAGCATTTGACCACGATCAGGTTACGTAAGCCGGTTTCAAGAAGCGGACGGATCGGAATGTTATCGTACAGTCCGCCGTCGCGGAAATACTGCCCGTCAATCTCGACGGGATCGTACACGAGCGGAATCGCGGTGGATGCCAGCAGAATCTTCGTGATGTCCTCCTTGGAGCGGCCGTTCACGAGCAGATACTCGCCGGTACGCTCGTAGGAATCCTGGCTCAGGCTTGACACAGCCGAAGCAACCTTTCCGGCGATCATGTCGGGTGCGGGCGAAGCGTTCGTTACGCTGATGTAAGCGGGGATCGGGCTTTTTGAGATGGCACCGATATCAATCCGGTCGCGCATCAGCTTCATAAGACCGTCGCGGGAGCAGTAGCCCTCGGGTACGACGTCAAGAAACTGCACCGGACGGATCTCGGTCCAGATCTTCTCGGCGTTTTCGAAATCGCCGGCAAGGAACAGCATCGCGTTCAGCGAACCTGCCGAAGTACCGGCAACGGCTTTGATCCATGTATCCATCTGCTTCTCGCGAAGCGCTTTCCAGACCCCGATCTGGTAGGCTCCTTTTCCTCCGCCTCCGCTGAGGACGAGCCCGTAGTTCTTTCTCTCCATAATTAATCCTCCCTGATGAAAACTGAGGAACGCGTTATCCTCCCCTTTATTATACCATGCCGGGGATATGTTGACAACAGGTTCCCGACAGGCGGAAAATGTGACGAAAATGCTTGAAAATGCCTGTATCTTATAATTGCGTTATAATCCGATATATGATACAATAATTATGTATATGCTTTCATCGGAGGATGACATGAGTAAGATTTTTGACGCAGATAATAAATTCTTTTCAACACTGTCGAAAGTGTTCGATATGATGGTGCTGAATTTCCTTTGGCTCGTAACGCTTGTCGCATTTATCGGACCTGCCTGCACGGGGCTTTATTACGCCACCGTTAAGAATATCCGCAGAAGCAGGGACTATACGGCAAGATCTTTCTTCCATTCGTTCAAAACCAACTTTAAACCGGCTGCGATCCTCGGAATCCTGCAGATCGTCTTCGGCGTCGGTTTATATATCTGTTATCAGTTCGCGATCAGTATGAATCCCGATGCCTATGTCGGTCAGGTTTATTACTGGGTTGTTATCGTTACGACGCTTCTCTATCTGATGATCAGCGTATACATCTATCCGATACTTTCCCGTTTTGACATGAAGATATTCCCGATCATCCGTATGGCCATGTATATGTCCATCCGCCACATCCCCACGACGATCGTCGGTGTGGCAGGTCTGGTGGTTGCGTTCTATTGTTTGAAATATATCCAGTTAAGCCCGCTGTTCCTTTTCGCTCCGGTGCTGTACGTATTTGTTCTGTCCTTCCCGATGGAAGGAGTGCTCCGCAAATACATGCCGAAGAAGGAAGATGCCGGCGAGAACGAGCAGGAAGCCTGGTACTACGAATAAACTTCACCGGACTATAAGACCGGGAGGAAGACGGAAGGAGAACCCGATATGAACGAAGAACTGTATAAGTTGATGAATTGGCCCGAGATTGAGGCTGTCGTTTATTCGGAACATGATAATCCCCATCAGGTTTTGGGACCGAGAGTAACACCGGAAGGAGTACTGATCGGCGCATTTGACCCCGACGCGAACGGCGTGTATGTCCGCACGGGTTCGAAAGAGATCCCGATGGAAAAGGAGGATGACGGCGGGTTCTTTGCTGCGCTTATCCCCGGAAAGAAGATTCCGCGCTACACGCTCCGCTTCACCTACGAAGAAGGAGAGCGTGTCTGTGAGGACGCCTACCGGTTTGCTCCGCAGATTTCGGAGGACGACCTGCACGCGTTCAACGCGGGTATCCATTACACCGTTTATGAGAAGCTCGGCGCACATCCGATGACGATCGACGGCGTGGATGGCGTATACTTTGCCGTATGGGCTCCGAACGTACTTCGTGTCAGCGTGGTCGGCGAGTTCAACCACTGGGACGGCCGCCGCAATCCGATGCGCCGGCTCGGCGGAAGCGGTGTGTTCGAACTGTTCCTTCCCGAGGCGCAGGCCGGACAGCTTTATAAGTTTGAATTGAAAGTGAAAGGCGGACTTACCTACCTGAAGGCCGATCCGTACGCCAACGCTTCCGAACTCCGTCCGGGAACGGCAAGTAAGATTGCCGATCTCCGCGGTTTTCAGTGGACCGACGAAGCGTACCTGAAGGCGCTTGAGGATAAGGATTTCAAGAAGTCCCCGATGAATATCTATGAAGTGCATCTCGGCTCGTGGAAGAAGCCCGCGGACGAGAACGGCAGCTTCTACAACTACCGCGAACTTGCCGTAATGATCGCGGATTATGTGAAGTCAATGGGTTACACGCACATCGAACTGATGCCCGTGATGGAGCATCCGCTCGACGCTTCCTGGGGCTATCAGGTAACCGGCTATTACAGTGTTACCGCCCGCTACGGTTCGCCCGAAGACTTCATGTTCTTTATGAACTATATGCATGAGCAGGGCATCGGCGTTATCCTTGACTGGGTGCCGGCTCATTTTCCGAGAGATACGTTCGGCCTTTCGAATTTCGACGGAACCTGTCTCTATGAGCACCAGGATCCGAGAAAGGGAAGCCACCCGCACTGGGGCACGCTGATCTTCAACTACGGCCGTCCGGAGGTTTCCGACTTCCTGATCGCCGACGCGCTGTTCTGGCTTTCCGTTTACCACGCCGACGGTATCCGCATGGACGCTGTCGCTTCGATGCTTTATCTTGACTACGGAAAGAACGACGGCGAATGGGTTGCCAACATGTACGGCGGCAACGAAAACCTCGAAGCAATCGAACTTCTGAAGCATCTGAACTCGATCGTTAAGAAGAGACTGCCCGGACGGCTCATGATTGCCGAAGAGTCGACCGCATGGCCGAAGATCACCGGCGACCTCAATGACGACGGTCTCGGCTTCGACTTCAAATGGAATATGGGCTGGATGAACGATTTCACGACCTACATGCGGCAGGATCCGCTGTTCCGCAGAGGCTGTCACGGATCGCTCACCTTCAGCATGATCTACGCCTACAGCGAGAACTTCATCCTTGTGTTCTCCCATGACGAGGTTGTTCACGGCAAGGGCTCGATGCTCGGCAAGATGCCCGGCACATACGAAGAAAAGTTCGCGAACCTCCGTGTGGCATACAGCTACCTGATGACACACCCCGGCAAGAAGCTTCTGTTCATGGGACAGGATATGGCTCCGATTTCCGAGTGGAACGAGGAGAAGAGCCTTGAGTGGCACCTTCTGACCGATACGGTCGAGGGCGACCGCGGCGGCACGCTCAACGCGAAGATCCACCACATGATGAAGGATCTGTTCGCGGTATACCGTTCGCATCCGGCTCTCTACGAGCTTGACCAGGATCCGGACGGCTTTGAATGGATGAGCTGCCTCGACGCGGACCACAGCATCGTGACATTTGTCCGCAAGACCGAAGACCCGAACGACACGCTTTTCGTAGTGTGCAACTTCACTCCGGTCGTTTACGAGAAGCAGGCACTCGGTGTTCCGTTCGCAGGTCGTTACAAGGAAATATTCAACAGTGACGCGGTTATCTACGGCGGCGCGGGCAACACGAATCCGCGCGCGAAGCAGTCGAAAGCCGTCCGTACGGACGGACGCGACAATTCCGTCACGATCACGATCCCGCCGCTCGGATGCGCAATCTTCACGTGCACGCCGTCCGGCAAATAGGAAAGAAATATGGTTAAGTTTATCGAATTATTACAAGAGGGCGATATCAGCGGCGCGGCCGAAATCGTATGGCCGCTGATCTTCAAGCTGATCATGGCAGTGGTGATCTTCATCATCGGACGTAAGATCATCCGCTGGACCCGCAGGATTATCGTTAACGCGGTGACGCCGAAGCTGGAACCGGCCGTGGCGGGCTTTTTACAGAGTGCCGCGGGAGTGCTTCTGAACCTTGTGCTGATCTTCGCGATCGTCGAGTATCTCGGATTCTCAACGGCATCGCTTGTGACAATCCTCGGCTCCGCCGGACTGGCAATCGGCCTTGCCTTACAGGGCAGCCTTTCCAATCTCGCCGGAGGAGTGCTTCTTCTTGTGAACAAGCCTTTCTCAATCGGTGATTACATCATCGTCGGCAACATGGAAGGAACCGTAAAGAACATCGGCGTCTGCTACACAAAGCTGAACACGCCGGATAACCGGATGGTCGTACTTCCAAACGGCACGCTCAGCAACAGCAACCTCATTAACGTTTCCGCGGAGCCGGAGCGAAGAATCGATATGATCATCCCGATTTCGTACAGCGACGACATCCGTTCCGTACGGAGCGTGCTCCTCGATATCGCGGAAGAGCAGACGAAGATTCTGAAGCATCATTCGGTCGATGTACTGACAAAGGAATTCGGTGCGGACAGTATCAACCTCGTGTTCCGTTTCTGGGTGAAGAGGGAAGACTACTGGTCATGCTTCTTCGAAACACAGGAACAGGTACGGTACGCATTTATTGAGAACGGATTTACGATTCCGTTCCACCAGATTGACGTGGAGATCAAGAATCCCGCGCAGGCAGACGGGAAGAAGTAAGATCCCGGCCGGCTGAAATGACGGACGAAAGAACGCACACAGATAGGAGCAGATATGGAACGCTTGACGGACATATTCGGAATTGACGTCTTTAACGAGACGGTGATGAAGGAGAGGCTTCCCGAGGAGGCTTTTCTCGCATGGAAGAAAGCAATGGAGGACGGCGAGCCGCTGGAGCGTGAAGTGGCTGACGTGATCGCGGGTGCCATGAAGGACTGGGCCATCGAACACGGCGCAACGCACTATACGCACTGGTTCCAGCCGCTGACCGGAATCACGGCCGAGAAGCATGACTCGTTTATCACTCCCGCACCGGGCGGAAAGGTATTGATGGAATTTTCCGGTAAGGAGCTCATTAAGGGCGAGCCGGACGCATCCTCGTTCCCGAGCGGCGGACTCCGCGCTACATTCGAGGCAAGAGGCTACACCGCATGGGACTGCACGTCTCCCGCGTTTCTGAGAGAAGACGCCGCAGGCGTAACGCTCTGTATCCCGACCGCGTTCTGTTCGTATACCGGCGAAGCGCTCGATATGAAGACGCCGCTGCTTCGTTCGATGGAAGCCGTCAGCAAGCAGGCGGTCCGCATCGTTCACCTTTTCGGTGCGAAAGATGTCAAGAAAGTCGATTGTTCGGTCGGTGCCGAGCAGGAGTATTTCCTGGTTGACCACCGTTCCTATATGCAGAGAGAAGACCTGATCTTCACGGGCGGCACGCTTTTCGGTGCGAAGCCTCCGAAGGGACAGGAGATGGACGACCACTACTTCGGAAGTCTGAAGGAACGTGTCGCGTCCTTTATGAAGGAACTGAACCGTGAGCTGTGGAAACTCGGTATTTACGCGAAGACGCAGCATAACGAGGCGGCTCCCGCGCAGCATGAGCTTGCTCCGATCTATACGTCCGCGAATATCGCGACCGACCACAACCAGCTCATCATGGAGTGCATGAAGAAGGTGGCAAAGCGTCACGGCCTTGAGTGTCTCCTTCATGAGAAGCCGTTCGCCGGCGTGAACGGTTCCGGTAAGCATAACAACTGGTCGCTTGTGACCGATACCGGAAAGAATCTGCTGAATCCGGGCAAGACGCCCAATGAAAATATCCAGTTCCTGCTCTTTATGGCAGCAGTGCTGGAGGCTGTTGACACACACGCGGATCTGCTTCGTCTTTCCGCGGCCAATCCCGGCAACGACCGCCGTCTCGGCGGCAACGAGGCTCCGCCGGCAATCGTATCCGTATTCCTCGGCGAGCAGCTCGATGACGTTGTGACACAGCTGATCGAGACCGGTGAGGCGGCCCGTCTTAAGAAGGTCGGACGTCTTTACACAGGTGTGTCCACGCTGCCGACGATCGGACGTGACGCGACCGACCGCAACCGTACGAGCCCGTTCGCATTTACCGGAAACAAATTCGAATTCCGTTCGGTAGGTTCCTCGATGTCCATCGCGGATGCCAATACCGTACTCAATACGATCGTAGCGGATACGCTGCAGAAGTTCGCGGATATTCTTGAGAAAGCGCCCGACTTTGAGCAGGCGGTACATAACCTGATCAAGGATTCGCTTACCGAGCATGAGCGCATCATCTTCAACGGAAACGGCTACGCGAAGGAATGGGTTGAGGAAGCGGAGCGCAGAGGTCTGCCGAACCTTCACTCCATGGTGGAAGCAATCCCGGCGCTTACGACCGAGAAGGCGATCACCGTATTTACCCGCCAGAACGTTCTGACCGAAACCGAGCTCAGAAGCCGTTCCGAGATTTATTATGAGATTTACGCAAAGCAGATCAACATCGAGGCACGCACGATGATCTCGATGGCCGCGACCAAGTTCATTCCCGCCGCGATGCGTTACCTGAAGGATGTGGCTTCTTCGCTGAACGAAGTGAAGGCGGCTTGTCCCGAGGCGGATACCTGTGTACAGGCAGAACTTGTTGCGAAGACGTCGGCTCTTCTTCGGAAAGCGCAGGATGCTCTCAATGAGCTGAAGAGCCTTGACGAAAAGGCTGGCAGAATGCAGGAAGGCCGCGAGATGGCGGTATTCTTCCGCGAAAAGGTAGTTCCCGCCATGGACCGTCTGCGCGAGCCCGTGGACGAGCTTGAGACGATCGTGGACCATGCCCTTTGGCCGGTTCCGACCTACGGCGAACTGCTGTATGAGATTTAAGAAACGATGAGGGATGCCGGACGGGGCGCTTCCTTTGGGAACGCCTTGCCCGGATAAACTTTTGAATGGAGAGGAATATATGATACAGGCATGCAATGTTACCCTTCGCATCGGAAAGAAAGCGCTTTTTGAAGATGTGAATATCAAATTTACGGAAGGCAACTGCTACGGAATCATCGGCGCGAACGGCGCCGGAAAGTCCACCTTTCTGAAGATTCTGAACGGACAGCTTGAGCCCAGCAAGGGCGAGGTTGTCATCACTCCGGGTCAGAGACTTTCCTTCCTGCAGCAGGATCACTTCAAATACGACGCATTTAACGTTCTCGATACGGTTATCATGGGCAACAAGCGTCTGTATGACATTATGCAGGAGAAGGACGCCATCTACGCGAAAGAGGAGTTCACCGAGGAAGACGGAATCAAGGCAAGCGAGCTTGAGACCGAATTCGCCGAGCTGAACGGATGGGAAGCGGAGTCCGACGCGGCTACGCTTTTGAACGGTCTCGGAATCGACACTGCGATGCATTACGAGATGATGAGCGAGCTGAACGGCAACGACAAGGTTAAGGTTCTGCTTGCGCAGGCGCTTTTCGGAAATCCCGACATCCTGCTTCTCGACGAGCCTACCAACCACCTCGATCTCGACGCGATCAGCTGGCTCGAAGAGTTCCTGATCAATTTCGACAATACTGTTATCGTTGTCAGCCATGACCGTTACTTCCTCAATAAGGTATGTACGCACATCGCCGACATCGACTATTCGAAGATCCAGCTGTACGCCGGCAACTATGACTTCTGGTACGAGTCCAGCCAGCTGATGATCCGTCAGATGAAGGAAGCCAACCGTAAGAAAGAGGAGAAGATCAAGGAACTGCAGGAATTCATCCAGCGCTTCTCCGCGAACGCTTCGAAGTCCAAGCAGGCGACTTCCCGTAAGCGTGCCCTTGAAAAGATCGAGCTTGACGACATCCGTCCTTCAAGCCGTAAATATCCTTATATCGATTTCCGCCCGGCGCGTGAGATCGGTAATGAAGTACTGACGGTTTCGCACGTATCGAAGACGATCGACGGCGTAAAGCTTCTCGATGACATTTCGTTCGTTGCGGGACGTGAAGACAAGATCGCATTTGTCGGCGGCAACACGCTTGCGACAACGGCGCTCTTTAAGATTCTCGCGGGCGAGATGGAGCCCGATTCCGGTGAAGTCAAATGGGGCGTTACGACGACACAGGCATACTTCCCGAAGGACAACACGGAACTGTTCCGCGGAAGCGAGTCGATCGTTGACTTCCTGATGCCGTTCTCCCCTGAGAAGGATGTAACCTATGTCCGCGGTTTCCTCGGACGTATGCTCTTCGCAGGCGATGACGGCGTGAAGCCCGTTAACGTACTCTCCGGAGGCGAGCGCGTGCGCGTTATGCTTTCGAAGATGATGATCATGGGCGCCAACGTCCTGATCCTTGACGAGCCTACCAACCACCTTGACATGGAATCGATCACCGCACTCAACAACGGTCTGATCAAGTTCCCGGGCGTTGCACTTTTCACCGCGCTTGACCACCAGTTCATCCAGACGGTAGCGAACCGTATCATGGAAATCATTCCGGACGGAACGCTGATCGATAAGGTAACCACATACGATGAGTATCTCGCAAACGATGAGATGGCAAGAAAGCGTCAGAAGCTTGTTGTAAACGCGGAAGAGGACGACTAAAACGCGCATTGTTCAACCGCTTATTCGATAAACTTTCAGGAAGGAAAACCGATGAAGGTACTTGGGGATTACAACATAACGGTTGCGGCTGGCGACCCGTCCGTACTCGGAACGACGGTTACGGGCCGGTTCGTGAACTTCGCGGTTGCGGTTCCTTCCGTTTCGGAAGTCGTACTGCATGTCTATGACGGCGAAGGCAAGGCGCCGCTTTATTCGATCCGCCTCGGGGAGGAGGACCGCTACGGTGATATCTTCTCCGTAAAAGTTGCCGACACGGCGAAAGACCGCACCTATCTATACGAGACAAAGGGAGAGCACTTCCTCGATCCGTATTCGAAGCTGGTGCTCGGCCGCGGCGTGTTCGGACACAAGCTGTCGCAGAAGGAGCGCCGGTCACTCCGCTCGCTTGTTGCCTTCCATGACTTCTCCTGGCAGGAGGATCGTCATCCGGCGATCGCCTACACCGACATGGTGCTTTATAAGCTGCATGTGCGCGGCTTTACGATGGAAGCCGGCGTTTCGCATAAGGGCACGTATCTCGGCGTCGCGGAGAAGGCCGACTACCTGAAGGACCTCGGCGTCAACGCGGTACTCTTAATGCCGTGCACCGAGTTCAATGAAATCGACGAACCCGAGGAAAATGAGGACATTCCGTCCTTCTTCTCCTCAACATTCTACAGAAGTAGTACATACAAAAACATGGTGGAACAGGCATCGACGGAGGCAGACGCTCCCGAGGATGTCCGGAAGTACCGCATCAACTACTGGGGCTATACGAACCACTATTTCTTCTTCGCGCCGAAGGCCGGTTACGCTTCGAAACCGGAGCGTGCGGACGCGGAATTCAAGACTATGGTCAAAAAGCTTCATGAGCGCGGGATCGAAGTGCTGATGGAGATGAATATCCCGGTCGGAACGAACCGCTGCATGCTTGTGGACGCGCTTCGTTTCTGGGTCAAGGAATACCATGTGGACGGTTTCCGGATCAATCTCGAGCAGACCGATCCGCTGCTTCTCGCGGGCGACCCTTATCTGTCCGGTACGAAACTGATCGGAGCGGGATGGGACATCCCCGCAATCTATCCGAAGGACCGTGTTCCGTCTACGGTTACGCTCGCGGAATTCCATGACGGTTTCCGTACCGACGCGAGAAAATTCCTCAAGGGCGATGAAGGGATGGCGGGCGCATTTGCCTCGCGCATCATACGGCGCCCGGACCGTTCGGCGGTCATCAACTACATTACGGATCATAACGGCTTTACGCTTAACGACCTTTATATGTATGACGTGAAGCATAACGAAGCGAACGGCGAGCGCGGGCTCGACGGAAGCGATTACAATTACGGCTGGAACTGCGGAAGCGAAGGACCGGACCGCCGCAAGCGGATCCGCGACCTGCGGCTTCGGATGCGCAAGAACGCGCTTCTTTCGATGTTCCTAGCGCAGGGCGTTCCGATGATCCTTGCGGGCGATGAATTCGGCAACACGCAGGACGGCAACAATAACGCGTACTGCCAGGACAATCCGGTCGGCTGGGTATCCTGGAAGGAAGCGAGGAAGAATACGGAACTGACGGCGTTCGTAAAGCGCATGGCGGAGCTTCGGGCAAAGCACCCGGCACTGCATAATCCGCTCGGACTTCGCGGAACCGATTATCTTTCGTGCGGATGCCCGGATGTGTCCGTTCACAGTAAGACCGCATGGAGACCGGACGAGAGCCCGTATAACCGGAGTGTCGGAATCCTGCTCGGCGGCGAATTTGCCCTGCGCGGCAAGTCCGAACATGACGATTCTTTCTACCTGATCTTCAATATGTACTGGGAAGAGCAGGTATTTGAAATACCGCATCTGTCCGGCGGCCGGACGTGGAAGGTTGTCCTTTCGACCTGCCCCGACACACCGGAAGGACCGGTAAATGAGGCGAGACTCACGGTCGCGCCCAGAACGATAGCAGTACTGCAGAGTGAGGAAAATAATGTCACAGAACAACGTAAGCGAAAGAAAGCAAAAACTCCGGAAGCAGAATAAGAACCGGCCGAATCCGAACGAGAACGTTCCGAAGAAGGTCTCCAAAGACCAGATCAAAAAGGAGCGTCAGCGGGAGAGGAACGAGGCTGCGGCTGCTGCGGAAACTCCGAAGAAGCGGAAGATCGCAATTAATCTTGCCATGCTGAAATGCCTGCTTCTGCTGGTTACGGCGGTCGGTGTTGCGGGTATCGTATATTTCGACCCGACTCAGAAGATGCGTCACGTGCTTCGCGGCATCGCCATTATGGGCGTCCCGCTCGCGGTATTCGTTACGGCGGAAGCTTATTACCGGACGTCAAGCAAGCCGAAATATCTGCTGCGTCTTGTAATCTGTGCCGTTCTCGCGCAGTTTCCGATGAATTATCTGTGCACCTATGACAACGCGAGAAATGCGCAGATGAACATCGAATACTTCGACGGTCTTGATGAGGCCGGCCAGGTAGAGTATCTGTTGAAATGGCGTGAATTTCCGGTACTCAATTATGTCTTTACGGTTATGTTCGCGCTGCTGTTCATATGGCTTCTGGATCTTCTTTACCGGAAGTTCGTATCGCCGAACACCGGGATAGCCTGGAGAGGTCTTCTAGGAGCGTGCATGGTGCTTCTGTTTACGCTCGGGTTTCTCGCAGCTTTCGTACTGCAGTCGCTGAAGATTGCGGAGTCGCCGATCCTGACGCTCATGCTTGTATTTGCCGTAATCCTTTTAAAGAGCAAGCCGGATCTGCAGGCGCTCGTCTGCGGCATCATCGGACTGACCTTCGGAATGCTCATGGGACCGGATGACGGTCGTATCTACTACGCAGTCGGCGCGTGCCTTCCGCCGTTCCTGTTCCGCTATTACCACGGCAGGCTCGGTTATGATAAGGAGAACCGTCCGGGAATCAAGATTTCCTTCTACATGTACTACCTTGTAATTCTGGCTGTTCTGTGCCTGCTTGCCATTATCCGCTACGGCAAATTATACGGCAACGGTTAGAAGACAAATGCAATAAAATGTGAATTATTAGCACTCGGCGTCGCTGAGTGCTAATTTTTTATTGACATTTGCATTTGCGGGGACTATACTGTTCTTGCTGCCGGAATTCCGGCAATATTTCGATGCCTTTTCAGGCTGGACAGGAGTGCGATTTTTATGAAACAGGGAAGTTTATCCATTAATTCCGAAAACATATTTCCGATTATTAAAAAGTGGCTCTATTCCGATCATGATATCTTCGTAAGAGAGCTTGTCTCGAACGGCTGCGACGCGGTTACGAAGCTCAAGAAGCTGGCGCTGATCGGCGAGGCGGAGCTTGCGGACGACAACGAGTGGAAGATTACGGTCCGCACCAATCCCGAGGAGAAGACGATCACATTTATCGATAACGGTATCGGTATGACCGCGGACGAGGTTGAGGAGTACATCAACCAGATCGCATTTTCCGGCGCTGCCGATTTCCTTGAAAAGTATAAGGACAAAGCCAACGAGGACCAGATCATCGGTCACTTCGGTCTCGGCTTTTACAGCTCGTTCATGGTAGCCCACAAGGTTACGATCGATACGCTTTCCTTTAAGCCCGGCGCAAAGGCCGTGCATTGGGAGTCCGAGGAAGGAATGGAGTTTGTCATGGACGATTCCGACCGGACGGAGCGCGGTACCGAGATCACGCTTTATCTGAACGAGGACAGCTACGAGTTTTCGAACGAATACCGCATCAAGGGCGTACTTGAGAAGTACTGTTCGTTCATGCCGGTTCCGATCTTCTTTGAAGATGAGATCAAGCTGCAGAAGGAAGCCGAGGAGGCCGCTAAGAAGGCAGCTGAGAAGAAGGACGACGACAAGAAGGAAGAGGAGCCGAAGAAGCCCGAACCCGTCAATGAGACGTATCCTTTGTTCTTACATAATCCGAGCGAGTGCAAGGAGGACGAGTATAAGGAGTTCTACCGCAAGGTATTCCATGACTACAAGGAGCCTCTGTTCTGGATCCATCTGAATATGGATTATCCGTTCAATCTGAAGGGTATTCTGTATTTTCCTAAGATCAATACGGAGTACGACAGCATCGAGGGAACGATCAAACTGTACAACAACCAGGTATTTATCGCCGACAACATCAAGGAAGTCATTCCGGAGTTCCTGATGCTTCTTAAGGGCGTTATCGACTGCCCGGATATCCCGCTGAACGTTTCGAGAAGCGCTCTGCAGAACGACGGCTTCGTAAAGAAGATCAGCGATTACATCTCGAAGAAGGTTGCCGACAAGCTGTCCGGCATGTATAAGACCGAGCGCGAGACGTACGAGAAGTGCTGGGATGACATCTGTCCGTTCATCAAGTTCGGCTGCCTGAAGGATACGAAGTTCCGCGACAAGATGAAGGATTTCATCATCTTCAAGAACCTCGAAGGCAAATACATCACGCTTCCGGAGTACCTTGAGAAGGCTGCCGCGCCGAAGGCCGAAGAGAGCGCCGAGGAGACAAAGGAGCCGTCTGATACGCCGATCACCGATGCCGAGGAGGCAAAGGAAAAGGCGAAGAAGATTGTTTACTACGTAACCGACGAGCGCCAGCAGAGCCAGTACATCAATATGTTTAAAGAGACCGGCACCGATGCGCTGATCATGACGCATAACATCGACCAGCCGTTCATCACGCAGCTCGAGCAGGACAACGATACGTGCCGCTTCATGCGTATTGACGCGGACGTCACCGAGGCATTTAAGGAAGAGACCGACGCGGACGAACTGAAGGGTGAGACCGATGCTCTGACCGCGTTGTTCCGCAGAGTTCTTACGAACGACAAGCTTGAGGTGAAGGTCGACAAACTGAAGAACGCCGGAATCGCTTCGGTGGTAACGCTTTCCGAGGAAAGCCGCCGTATGCAGGATATGATGAAGATGTACGGCATGGGCGGTATGGACGACGCGTTCAAGCCCGAAGTAACGCTTATCCTGAACGCGAACAACAACCTCGTGAAGTTCGTATTCGAGAACCCGAACGACGCGAACACCGACATGATCTGCGAGCAGCTCTTTGATCTGGCGATGCTTGCGCACGCGCCTCTCGCACCCGAAGCCATGACGAAGTTCATGGAGCGAAGCACCCGCATTATGACGCTTTTGACCGGTGCGGATAAGCAGTAAGCAGAATCCGTGAAGATGATAAGCCGCTGTACCTCATGTACAGCGGCATTTTTATGACATTTGCCGTTTACATACGTAATAATACGTATCCTGCTGTATGAAGAATAGCAGAAGGGGGAAAAGGAAAAGCAGACTTTTTTATCCGGCTGTATTCCACAGAGCGGAAGAAACCGTTGAGATGGGTGTGAATTTTCCCGGGTTCTGCAGGAGGCGCTGCTTCGGAAGATGGAAGCAGAATAAGGCCGCCGCGGCGGGCGGAATCCTATGAAAATACCGAATTCCCGCTCCTTTTCGAAAACCGAATTTTTAGTGTTGACATTTCGGCTTTCTTGTTGCATAATAGACAAGCACGCAAAGTTGCAATCGAGGCGTGGCTCAGTTTGGTAGAGCGCTGCGTTCGGGACGCAGAGGTCGTGGGTTCGAATCCCGTCGCCTCGATTCAGGTCATCCATCCGCTTCACGGATATTTGACAAGAAGGAGCACATCGCATTAGAAATCGGCTTCGCCGATGCGATGCGCGCAGGTCATCCATCTGCTTCGCAGATACATGACATTTGCTGGAATAGCTCAGCCGGTAGAGCACTTCACTCGTAATGAAGGGGTCGTCAGTTCAAATCTGATTTCCAGCTTTCCCGTAGGGGTTATATTTTTTCGAGGCGTGGCTCAGTTTGGTAGAGCACCACGTTAGGGACGTGGGGGTCGCGTGTTCAAGTCACGTCGCCTCGATCAGGACTGCTGTTAAGTATGACAGCAGTCATTTTTTTGTGCTTTTCCGGCGGCCTGATACAGAACATGCCGGAAACTCCCGCCGGCCATCCCGTCATTCTGCACGAATCTTCGCGGTCCGGGCGTACAATGTGACGATGGGGGCGGGCATTTTCCGCGTTCCGCGTTGTGCAATACGTTGGTTTTCCGGGCTGTTTTTCTCCACACGGGAGGGCGGTTCCCGATTGCTTGTGAAGCCGGAAAATGCTACGATGAATATGTCGGTTGACAGTTCTTATTTCTTACCGGGGTTCGCCCCGTCTCTGCCCGGATTATCGGGCATCGGCCGTTTCTGATCCGTTCGCGCAGGAACCGGAATCGGGAATCCGGCATTATCAGCAAAGAAGAAGTGCGGCCTTTGGGGACCGCTGTCATGGAGGATATTATGGAATCATTATGCCTGAACACGGGGGAGAACTATATCATTATGGATTTTACAAGTTTTTGCGAAGAACTGAAACGGCGTGTGGAGGAACAGCTCGAGGACTGTGAAGCGGAACTGCGGAGCATCGTCAAGAATAACGGGACGGAGTTTCGGAGTATCACAATACGAAGAGGAGAGGAAACGGTCCTGCCGACCATTTATCTGGAGGCATTTTACAAGGAATATAAGCACGGGATGCCGATGGGCAAGGTGGTTGAGGAACTCGTGCGCGTTTATGAGAACAACCGGAATCCCTGGCCGGACGGGATCGATTTCTCATTCGGCGGCGTAAAGAACAAGATTGCGTTCCGCGTTGTGAATTATGAGAAGAACCGGAAGATGTTAGAGACAATGCCGCATCTTCGCATCGAGGAGTGGGCGGTCTGCTTTGAGTGCGTGATCGCGCGTGAGGGAGGTCATGTCGGAGCGGTACGGGTCGATGACCGCATGGCAAAGGAATGGGATATTACGCTCGAAACCATGATCCGGCTTGCCTCCGTCAATACGTTCAACCTGATTCCGTCAAAGGTGGAGCCGATCGAGGATGTCCTCGCGGGACTGCTGCTTTCGGATTACAGCATGAAAGAGGAGGACAGCGATGAGAGGGCAAAGGAAATCATCGACGAGGTACTCGAACAGAAGAACCGCGCGGGGCTCCCGATGTATGTTCTTTCCAATTCGCTGAACCATTTCGGAGCGACATCGATACTGAATATTTCGTTCATGGACAAAGTGAGAGAGAAACTGAAGGAGGACTTCTTCATCCTGCCTTCGAGTGTGCATGAACTGATCCTGATACCGGTGTCGGCAGCGCCCGGGGAAGACCGTCTCATCAACATGGTGCGGGAAGTCAATCAGAAGGAAGTGCCCGAAGAGGATTTCCTTGCGGACGGCGTATACCGCTACGGCATCCTTCGAAGGAAGATCGTACAGGCGCTCGGATTGTCCGCGTAAGAGAAAAGACCGGCGTACGAAATCGTACGCCGGTCTTTAAGCCGTGCACCTGAAGGGATTCGAACCCCCGACCATCAGCTTCGGAAGCTGCT
This sequence comes from Lachnospiraceae bacterium, assembly GCA_017613595.1. Next base: position 16,393 of record JAGADM010000060.1, read on the forward strand.
ACTCTATCCAGCTGAGCTACAAGTGCAGAAGCGAACTTTATTATACAATGATAAGCCGGGAAATGCAAGAGTAAAAACACCCGGATTCTTGCCTGCGGGGCAGCATCGTGGTATAATTCCCGTGTATCGAAAATACGAAGACGGTGCGGAGGAAGGAACCGATGAAGACACCCGAACTCACAACCTTATGCTATCTGGAGCGGGAAGGACAGTATCTGATGCTGCACCGCGTGAAGAAGGAGAACGACATCAATAAGGACAAATTTATCGGTGTCGGCGGACATTTTCTGTACGGGGAGAGCCCCGATGAGTGCCTGTGCCGCGAAGTGCTTGAGGAGACCGGACTGACGCTTACCTCGTTCCGGGCAAGGGGGATTGTCACATTTGTCTACGGTGATGACGTCGTGGAGTATATGCATCTTTATACGGCCGACGCATGGGACGGCGAGATGCGGGAATGCGACGAAGGAAATCTCGTATGGGTGGAGAAGGAGCGCATCTGTGAACTGCCGGTTTGGGAGGGAGATAAGGTGTTCTTCCGGCTGTTAGCGGACGAGGAGCCGTTCTTCTCGCTGAAACTGGTATATACGAAAGACGACCGTCTGACGGAAGTCCGTCTGAACGGTGAGGTGATTAAATGACCGGATTCCTGCGGGAGTCCGGTTTTTGATTTCCGATGCGCCTCCGCGCTTGCGGCGTTTCATGGTTTGTGGTATAATAAAACGGAATATACGAAGTTACGGGAACGGAATATGAGGAATCGTTACAACGGACAATCGAAGCGCGTGAGAGCATTGTTTTTAATGACAATGCTTATTCTCTGCATCGTTCTTTCCGCATGCGGTAAGAAAAAGAAACCGACCGGAACGCCGACGCCCGTTCCGACTGAGGAACAGCGGACGCCGTCGGAGGCTTCGCAGACCGCGGATGCGCAGAAGATTTACCAGTTTGCCGCTCCGAAGACCGGAGATATTCTCGTGAAGATCAACGTGAAGAAATACGGAACAATCACAATCAAGCTGTTTCCGGAAGAGGCCCCCAAGGCCGTAGAGAACTTTAAGGCGCTCGCGGACCAGGGCTGCTATAACAATATCAAATTCAGCCGCATTGTCGCCGACTACATGATCCAGTCGGGAACGGCGCAGGGCTATACATCGAGCATATACGGCGGCGGATTCGAAGTCGAAACATCCGACAAGCTGATGCCGGTGCGCGGTGCGCTCTGCATGGCGGATGCCGGCGAGGACGGAACCAACACGAGCTCGTTCTTCATCGTACAGACGAAGGCTTCCGTGCTCCGAAACCTGAGCGAGCCGCTCGATGCGCGGTACCAGATGACATTTTCCGACTATCTGAAGGAAGCATACAATACGAAGCTGACGGACGAGCAGCTGAACTTCTTCTATACATACGGCGGTGCGCCGTGGCTTTACGGACACCAGACCGTCTTCGGACAGGTGGTGGACGGCTTTGACGTTTTAGATACGATCAGTGAGGCAAAGGTGACGTCGCAGTGCGTACCGAACCCGGGTATCTTCATTGAATCGATCACGGTCGAAACCGTGCAGTAGAAACCCCGCCGGGCCGCGGAATACTTAGGCGTTTCGCAGATTATTACGGTGTTGTTCACATTTTGAACATAGGCATTTATTATCTTTACAGTAAGACAATGCAGATGGATATGCGGAAAGGAAACCGATATGGATGAGATTCGTGTTCTTGTAGTGGATGATGAGGCCCGGATGAGGAAACTGGTATGCGATTTCCTGCAGAAGAGAGGATATATTACGATCGAGGCTGAGGACGGCGCGCGTGCCGTCGAACTGTTCTTTGAAAAGAAGAACATCGACCTCGTTCTTCTGGATGTCATGATGCCGAAGATGGACGGCTGGGAGGTCTGCAAGGAGATCCGGCAGTATTCCAAGGTACCGATCATCATGCTGACCGCGAAATCCGAAGAGCGCGACGAGCTGCTCGGGTTCAAACTCGGTGTTGACGAGTATGTCTCGAAACCGTTCAGCCCGAAGATTCTTATGGCGCGTGTAGACGCGATTTTACGCCGTACTACTTCTGTAGAAGAAAACTGTGAGGCGGGCGGGATCGTCATCGATAAGACCGCTCATCAGGTTACGATCGACGGCAAGCCGATCGAGTTAAGCGTAAAGGAGTTCGAGCTTCTTTCCTACTTTGTTACGAACCGCGGCGTTGCCCTTTCCCGCGAGAAGATATTGAATAACGTCTGGAATTACGATTATTTCGGCGATGCCAGAACGATCGATACACACGTCAAGAAACTCCGCAGCAAACTCGGAGAGAAGGGCGAGTATATCAAAACCATATGGGGTATGGGATATAAGTTCGATTATTGAATCCCCGTCAGCCTTTTCTGCCCTGTGTAACAACAGGGCATTTTTCGATTTTCAGAAGCAGTCTTATAAGGCTGCGGGAAAGCAGGTAACATGTACAGAGCAAGAGCGAAAACACTTCGTGTGAAAATGGTAGTCGCATTTGTCCTGGTCACGTCCGCGCTTCTTTTTGCGACGTGGCTGATGACGAAATTCGTTCTGCCGAAGGTGTATCTGAAATCCAAGCTGAACGACCTGACGAGCACGTTTGAGACCGTGGAAGCCATACTTATGCAGAGCGACGGGTACGGCGATGATACGGCGTCAAGCCTCGACAGTCTCATGGCCGGCAAGAATATGATGCTTGTCATAAAGGACGGCAAGCGCGTGATCATGGCCAATCCGCTCTATTCGAACGGAACAAGGCGCGTGCAGGACCGCCTGGACGAAATTCTGCTCGAGCGGAATCCGTTCGGACTGAAGAGGGACCCGTCCTGGGACAAGAAGATGCTCCGTAAGACGGACAGCTATGAGATTTACGAGATGGTTGCCGCCGATAAGGAAGACGAAGACGGGGTGTTCAACAGCAGCAGTGAAAGCGGCGCGAAGCCATCCCAGCATAGTGAAAAGACGGGCGGAACCTATATCGATCTGTTCGGTATCGTCGGAGAAGGCGAAGCTTATTACGTCTACCTGAGCAGCGATTACGAAAGTATTTCGAAAGCGACCGGTATCGCGACGAACTTCCAGTTCAAGGTCGCGGTCGGCATTCTTGTCGTGGCGGCGTTCGTAATCTTCCTTCTCTGTAAGATCATCACGCGTCCGATCGAAGACATGTCGAAGGCAGCCGAGAAGATGTGCCGGCTCGATTTCAACGCACACTGTCCGGAGGACCGCAACGATGAAATCGGCGAACTCGGCCGGTCGCTGAATGTGCTGTCGGAACGTCTTGAGAAGACGATTGCCGACCTGAAGCAGGCAAATAACGAACTCGAACGCGACATCAGGAAGAAAGAGGAGATCGAGTCAATGCGGCGCGACTTCATTTCCAATGTTTCGCACGAGTTGAAGACCCCGATCGCCCTGATCCAGGGATACGCGGAAGGTCTGCAGGATAACGTTAACGACGACGCGGAAAGCCGCAACTATTACTGTGACGTTATCATCGACGAAGCAGGCAAGATGAACAGTATCGTCCGCAAGCTCCTGTCGCTGAACCAGCTGGAGTACGGCGAGCAGGCGCTCGAGTACGACCGCTTTGATATTTTCGACGTGCTGCGCGGCGTTCTGCGCGATACGGAGATCCTTGAAAAACAGCAGAACGTAAAGGTGACGCTGTACGGCGAAGGACCCTGCTATGTATGGGCCGACGAGTACCGGATCGAGGAAGTCGTGACCAATTACATCAGCAACGCGTTCCATCATGTCGGCCTCTCGAAAGAGATTGCCGTATCCGTGAAAAAAACAGATGCAGTCGTGCGCGTTTCCGTGTATAATACAGGTGAGCGTATTCCCGAAGAAGACCTCGATAAAGTCTGGATTAAGTTCTATAAAGTGGACAAGGCGAGAACGAGGGAATACGGCGGCACCGGAATCGGCCTTTCGGTTGTTAAGGCGGTTATGGACGCGCACAACCAGAAGTGCGGCGTGATCAACCACGAAGGCGGCGTCGAGTTCTGGTTCGAACTGGAATCGGCGGACGACGAGCGGCCGAGGCAGTAAGAAGAAAGCGATGGACGGACAGCCGTGTCGGAAATACGAGGGCGCTGATCGTCCGGAACAGTAAAGCAGGAACCCGCGGGCGCTGTGCGTCCGAAACAATAGAGGAGACGAAAATGATAGCAGTGATCGATTATGATGCCGGCAACATCCGGAGCGTGGAGCATGCCCTTGCGGCGCTGAAGTTTCCCGCCGTTGTTACCCGCGACCCCGCGGTGATCCGGAAAGCCGATAAAGTCATCCTTCCCGGCGTCGGCGCGTTCGGGGACGCGATGGATAAACTGAACAACTACGGACTTACGGACGTGATCCGCGAAGCCGTCGCGGCGGGAAAGCCGTTTCTCGGAATCTGCCTCGGACTGCAGCTTATGTTCGATGAGAGCGAAGAGACGCCCGGCGTAAAGGGATTGTCGTTACTCCCGGGTAAGATCGTACGGATCCCGGAAGGCGGCGGACGCAAGATCCCGCATATCGGATGGAACGATCTGTCCTTCCCGAAGAAGGGACGCCTGTTCGACGGCATTCCGGAAGGCAGCTATGTGTACTTTGTCCACTCCTATTATCTCGAGGCGAAGAACGAAAGTGACGTAGCGGCAACGACCGAATACGGCGCGCACATCCATGCGGCGGTGGAGCACGGAAACATCTTCGCGTGCCAGTTCCACCCGGAGAAGAGCGGTGATGTCGGCCTCCGCATTTTGAAGAATTTCGGAGACCTGTAGGACGATAAAGGATAACGGTCCGGTACACGGAAACGGTGCCGGCGAGAGGATAACAGTATGTTTACGAAGCGTATCATTCCCTGCCTCGACGTTCACAACGGACGCGTGGTCAAGGGTATCAATTTTGTGAATCTGCGCGACGCGGGCGACCCGGTTGAGGTCGGCAGAGCCTACGGCGAAGCCGATGCGGACGAGCTTGTGTTTCTCGATATCACGGCTTCCTCGGATGCCCGTGAGATTCGTGCGGAGATGGTAAGAAGAGTTGCCGAGACGGTATTCATTCCCTTTACCGTCGGCGGCGGAATCCGTACCGTGGACGACTTCCGGATGATCCTCCGCGAGGGCGCGGACAAGGTTGCCGTAAACTCGGCGGCCATTATGGATCCGGAACTCATAAGCCGCGCTGCGGACAAGTTCGGAAGCCAGTGCGTGGTGTGCGCGATCGACGCGAAGCGTTCGGATGACGGCACGTTCCACGTGTTCAAAAACGGCGGCCGCATTGACATGGGACTGGATGCGATCGAGTGGGCGAAGAAGGCGGAACGCCTCGGCGCCGGAGAGATCCTTTTAACCAGCATGGACTGTGACGGCACGAAGGACGGCTACGACCTCGAGCTTACCAGAAAGGTTTCGGATGCCGTTAAGATTCCGGTTATCGCCTCGGGCGGGGCCGGCCGGATGGAGCATTTTTATGACGCGCTCACCGTCGGCGGAGCGGATGCCGCTCTGGCCGCGACGCTGTTCCACTATAAGGAGATGGAGATCGACCAGCTGAAGGAATACCTCCGCGGAAGAGGAGTCAGCGTCCGCTTATAAATCCGAAAGGAGAACCGCAAATGGGACCGATTGACGAATGGCTTCCGGCCATCGGCGAAGAGTTTTCAAAGGACTATTACCGGAAACTCGGACGGATCGTAAACAGCGAATACGCGAAATACACTGTCTATCCGGCCAAAGAGGACATCTACACGGCATTCCGGCTGAGTCCGCTTTCGAAGGTCAAGGTTGTGATTCTCGGGCAGGATCCGTACCATGAACCGGGACAGGCGCACGGCCTGTGTTTCTCGGTGAAACCGGGCGTGGACATCCCGCCTTCGCTTAAAAACATTTATCAGGGACTGCATGACGAACTCGGCTGCGAAATCCCGAATAACGGGTATCTCGTCAAATGGGCCGAGCAGGGCGTGCTTCTTCTCAATACGGTGCTTACCGTAAGGGCGCACCAGGCATTTTCCCACCGCGATATCGGATGGGAGACGTTCACGGACGCCGTGATCGCCGCTCTTAACAAGGAGAACCGGCCGATCGTATTCCTGCTCTGGGGCAGTCCCGCGCAGCGGAAAGCGGCGATGCTCAACAACCCGAACCATCTGATCCTGAAGGCGCCTCATCCGAGTCCGCTTTCGGCATACCGGGGATTTTTCGGCTGCGGCCATTTCGCGAAAACGAACGAGTTCCTTACGGAGCACGGGCTTGCACCGATTGATTGGCAGATCGAAAACATTTAACACAGGGGGATATTATGGCGGAAATCTATTCGGACATTTCCTATCACGACCTGCACCCTACCATCTGGTACGCGAGCCGGGTACACGATTCACGGTTCGCGCACTACCACTCGCACAAATGCATCGAAATCGCATTTGTCCTTGCCGGCAAGGGGCAGTATTTCGTTGACGGAAAGACCTACGACGTCAAGCAGGGCGACCTTCTCGTATGCAATCCCGGCGTAATGCATCAGAGCATTATAACGGATCCGAACGATCCGACGCTCGAATTTGTATGCGGATTCTCCGACATCCATCTTCATGACATGCCGGAAAATACGATCATTCCCCCGGGCGGTACGCCGATCCTTGCGCTTTCAAGCGAGAACAAGAGGGAAGTCAGCCGCTGCTGCTATGAGATCATCGAGGAATACAACTCGAACGAGCCCGGACGCTATTACATGATCCAGGCGCAGATGATGCGTATCATCGTGCTCATATTCCGTACGCTGTACGGCAACCGTAAGAGCGACACGAAGGGCATGAACTTCGAGAGCTATTCGAAGGGCTATGTGGCGAAGAATCTTCTCGAGTACCTGAACGAGAACTATTCGCAGCACATTTCCCTCGACCAGATTGCAAAGAACATGTACTTAAGCCCGGTATACATCTCAAAGATCTTCAAGGAGAAGACCGGCGACTCGCCGATCAACTACCTCATAAAGATGCGTCTCGAGAAGGCAAAGGACATGCTGGAGGACGGCCGCGGCAGCATCCGCAGCATCTCCGCGCTTGTCGGCTACGACGACGTATATCATTTCAGCAAACTGTTCAAGAAGCATTTCGGTATGTCTCCGATGCAGTACCGTAAGAAGGCTATGGAAGAAGAGGAATAGCGGTGCCCGGAAGTACATAATATCCGGTGTCAGCTGACGGAAAGGAGAAATCATGGACGGGAATATCAGAACACTCACGGAATGGCTCAGAGAGTCGGATAACATTGTATTTTTCGGCGGTGCCGGCGTTTCGACGGCGAGCAATATCCCGGACTTCCGGAGCTCGAACGGCCTGTATGTCCGCAAGCTGAACCGCCAGTGCTCCCCGGAGGAGATGGTTTCGCATACTTTCCTTGTACGTCACACCGAGGAGTTTTTCGATTTTTACAAAAAGTATCTTGTCTATCCCGAGGCAAAGCCGAACCCGGCGCATTACGCGCTTGCGGAGCTTGAGGAGATGGGCAAGCTGAAAGCCATTGTGACACAGAACATCGACGGCCTGCACCAGATGGCCGGCTCGAAGGAAGTTTACGAGATTCACGGAACCGTTCACAAGAACTACTGCGTTTCCTGCGGCAAGCAGTTTGACGCGGATTACGTGATGAACTGCGAAGGCGTTCCGAAGTGCGATGCGTGCGGTCACATGGTGCGGCCGGATGTCGTTCTTTACGAAGAAGGACTTTCGGACTGGCTGATGAGTCAGAGCGTGCGGGCAATCCGCAACGCCGACATGCTGATCATCGGCGGAACTTCGCTTGTCGTATATCCGGCAGCGGGACTCATCCAGTATTTCCGCGGAAAGAAGCTGGTTCTGATCAATAAGAGCGAAACGCCCGCCGATTCAATGGCAGGGCTTGTCATTCATGACGATATCGCAAAAGTGCTGCGCGAAGCAGTGGACGGTCTGAAAGAAGACCGCGAGTGAGGGGAGAATAATACACATCCGGAGGTGAAACGTGGAAGATAATTCCAACAACAAGAAGGGCGGCAATGAGAATGACCGCAAGAAAGGCACCATCGTCCGTATCATATCGACGGTGATCGTGTTCTTTCTGTTCATCGGCGGCTATATCATCATCCGCGATTATACGGATTCGTTAAAGCATAAAGAGATCACCTATAACGAATTCATTAAGATGGTGGAGGACGGGAACGTCAAGGAGGTCGAACTGCAGACTGACTACGACCGGATCATCATCACACCCATAACGGTATCGGAAGAGGACCGTATGGTAGAGTCGTATTACACCGGTATTGTCGGTGACGATGACCTGCCCGCGTATCTTCTGGAACATGACATTAAATTCAAGCGAAAGATCGTCGATAAGAGCACGACTCTTATTGATTTCCTGATCGCGTACATCCTGCCTTTCGCGCTGATCTATCTGATGATGTGGGCGGTATTCCGCGCCATCTCGAAGAACGGCGGAATCGGCGGCGTCGGCGGTGTCGGCAAGAGCCGCGCGAAGATGTATGTGGAAAATGAAACCGGTGTCACCTTTAAGGATGTGGCAGGCCAGGAGGAAGCGAAGGATTCCGTTATGGAACTTGTCGACTTCCTGCATGATCCGGCAAAGTACACGCGGATCGGCGCAAAGCTTCCGAAGGGTGCGCTTCTCGTAGGCCCTCCCGGAACCGGTAAGACGCTCCTTGCGAAGGCGGTTGCCGGCGAGGCGCATGTGCCGTTCTTCTCGCTGTCCGGATCGGATTTCGTGGAGATGTTCGTCGGTGTCGGCGCGTCCCGTGTAAGAGACCTCTTTAAGCAGGCGCAGTCAGCCGCTCCGTGTATCATCTTCATCGATGAGATCGACGCGATCGGTAAGAGCCGCGACAGCCGTTACGGCGGCGGAAACGACGAGCGTGAGCAGACATTAAACCAGCTGCTTGCCGAAATGGACGGCTTCGATACGTCAAAGGGTATCGTTATCCTTGCCGCGACCAACCGCCCGGAAGTACTTGATAAGGCTCTCTTAAGACCCGGCCGTTTCGACCGCCGGATCATTGTCGATAAGCCCGATCTGAAGGGACGTCTCGCAGTCCTTAAGGTACATGCGAAGAACGTTCTGATGCATGACTCCGTTAACCTCGAGGAGATCGCTCTCGCGACAAGCGGCGCGGTCGGTTCCGACCTTGCCAACATCATCAACGAGGCGGCAATCCTTGCGGTAAAGGAAGGCCGTACGGTAGTCAAGCAGTCCGATCTGATGGAGTCGGTGGAAGTCGTATTTGCCGGCAAGGAGAAGAAGGACCGCATCCTCGGACCGGAAGAGAAGAAGATCGTCGCGTTCCACGAGGTCGGCCATGCTTTGATCGCCTGCCTTGAAAAGAACGCAGAGCCCGTACAGAAGATTACGATCGTGCCTCGTACCATGGGCGCGCTCGGATACACGATGCAGGTTCCCGAAGAGGAGAAGTACTTGGAGTCGAAGGAAGAGATTCTGACGATGATCCGTACCTTCTGCGGCGGACGTGCGGCGGAGGAAATCACGTTCGGCTCGATCACGACCGGCGCCAGCAACGATATCGAACGCGCGACGAAGCTTGCGCGCCAGATGATCACGCTGTACGGCATGTCGGATGAGTTCGGAATGGTGGCGCTCGAGTCGATCGAGAGCCAGTACCTCGACGGCCGTTCCGTACTGAACTGCAGCGATGAGACGGCAGCCAAGGTTGACGAGGCGGTACGACGTGTCATGAAGGAAAGCTACGAACAGGCGAAGCAGATGCTTTCCGAGAACCGCGAGATCCTCGAGAAGGCCGCGGAATTCCTGATCGAGAAGGAGACGATCACCGGCAAGCAGTTTATGGAGATCTTCCGCTCGGTTAAGGAGCCTGTGAAGAACGAAGAAGAGACAGCCGCCGGCGGTACGGAAACGTCCGCGGATACGGCTTCGAAGGATAATGACAATGCCGTAACGGAAACGGCGGCACATATGGAAGGACAGCCCGGTGAAGGAATTTGATCTGAAAAAGGAATTGAAACAGCTTCCGGACCGTCCCGGCGTGTATCTGATGCATGACCGCGACGATCAGATCATCTATGTCGGAAAGGCGAAGGTTCTTAAGAACCGTGTCCGCCAGTATTTCCAGACCGGTATCCGCCGGACCGCCAAAATCGAAATGATGGTCAGCCGGATTGCCTGGTTTGAATACATCGTTGTCGATTCCGAACTCGAGGCGCTGATCCTTGAGAACAATCTCATCAAGGAACACACCCCGAAATACAACACGCTGTTAAAGGACGGAAAGACGTATCCTTACATTAAGGTTACGGTCGATGAGGATTTTCCGAGGGTACTGATGACCCGCGAACAGAAGAAGGACCGCGCGCGGTATTTCGGACCGTACGCGCTTGTCGGATCGGTGACCGGCATGATCGAACTGATCCGCAAACTGTTTCACATCCGTACCTGCAACCGTTCCCTTCCGAAGGATATCGGCAAGGAACGTCCGTGCCTTTACTATCAGCTCGGACAATGCAACGCCCCTTGTATGGGGTATATTTCGAAGGAAGAATACAGGGAAACGGTGGACAGGGTCCTCCGTTTCCTTTCCCATGATTATGAGGAAGTGTGCCGCACGCTCCGGGCAAAGATGCAAGAAGCGAGCGACGCGCTTGATTTCGAAAAGGCTGCGGAATACCGCGACCTGATCCGTCGTGTGGAGTCGCTTCATGAAGAGCAGAAGGCGGATGACTCGCACACCGATGAGCGCGACATCATCGCGCTTGCTTCCAAGGAAGGAAGCACGGTTATCTCGGTATTTCTCGAGCGGAACGGCAGGCTGATCGGACGTGAGCATCACTATCTCGAACAGACCGAAGGACAGGAGAACTCGGAGATTCTCGGCGAGTTCCTGAAGCAGTTCTACGACGGAATTCCGTATATCCCGAAGGAAATCGTGACCGAGACCGAGCCCGAAGACCGCGAGCTTCTTGAGCAGTGGCTCACGGAGAAGCGCGGCCGCGGCGTACACATCCGTGTTCCGAAGATCGGCGGCAAAGAACATCTCATCAAGCTCGCGAAGCAGAACGCCGAGATGGTGTTGCGGCAGGATCTCGATAAGATTGCCCGTGAGGAGAAGCGGACGCGCGGGGCGGTAGAGGAGATTGCCGGACTGCTCGGACTGACGGACGTGCACCGCATGGAATCGTATGATATCAGTAATATCAGCGGCTTTCTGAGTGTCGGATCGATGGTCGTATTTGCCGACGGCAAGCCGCGTAAGAGCGAATACCGGAAGTTCCGCGTGAAGGGTGTCGAAGGACCGAACGATTACGCCTCGATGGAGGAAGTGCTGACCAGACGCTTCCGCCACGGCGAAGAGGAACGGCAGACCGGCAAGGAGTCAAGCTTTACCCGCTATCCCGACCTGATACTGATGGACGGTGGAAAAGGACAGGTGCATATCGCTGAGGAGGTCATCGCATCACTCGGACTTTCCATTCCGGTTGCCGGTATGGTCAAGGATGACAATCACCGCACGCGCGGATTGTATTTTCACGATGTTGAGCTCCCGATCAACACGAAGAGCGAAGGCTTTTCGCTGCTGACGCGGATCCAGGACGAGACGCACCGGTTCGCGATCGAATATCATAAGAGCCTGCGCTCAAAGGGACAGATTCATTCCTCCCTCGATGATATTCCGGGAATCGGACCCAAAAGACGCCGCGTGCTGATGCGGTATTACGACAGCATCGACAGTATCCGCAAGGCCGGAACCGACGAGATCGCGGCGCTCCCCGGGATGAACCGGAAGGTCGCGGAGGAGATCGCGGCATATCTGCGGGAACACAGCTGACAACACGATCCGTTCGGACGGCAGGGTTATTGCCGTCCGGGCGGTTCTTCGTTTATATACGTCATTTTCGTCGGATTTTTCTTTTATTTTGCGGGATTGCCGTTGCAACGGAGGGCAATCTCGGGTATACTGTATGCAGTCCGGTCACAAGTCCGGATGTTACGGAGGTTTTATATGTACACAGTTGAATTACAGAAGATGGTTGACAGAATGCATCTGACCAACCTTACACCGGAAATCGATATTACGGGAAGACTGATTTCCACACCTGAGATTAACCGTCCCGCTCTGCAGCTGGCAGGTTTCTTCAGCGACTTCGATCCGGAGCGCGTCCAGCTGATCGGAAACGTGGAATATGCTTATATGTATCATAATGAGATGACTTCGGAGCAGCGCCATGAGTGTTTCTCGAAACTGATGGGCTTCGGCGTTCCGTGCATTATCTTCTGCCGGAATCTGCCGGTCAGCGACGGTATGAAGAAACTGGCAATCGAGAAAGGCGTTCCGCTCTTCGGATGTGCCACGGAAACGACCGCGCTGGTAGCGGATCTGGTTCGCTGGCTGCAGGTTGAGCTTGCTCCTCGTATCTCCATTCACGGCGTACTTGTCGATGTATTCGGCGAAGGCGTTCTGATCACCGGCGAGAGCGGCATCGGTAAGAGCGAGGCAGCCCTTGAACTCATCAAGAGAGGCCACCGTCTCGTAAGCGATGACGTTGTTGAAATCAAGAAGGTCAGCGATGAGACGCTGGTCGGTTCCGCGCCCGATGTGACGAGACATCTGATCGAGCTTCGCGGTATCGGTATCATCGACGTTAAGACGCTGTACGGCGTACAGAGCGTTAAGGAGACACAGTCCATCAACCTTGTGATCCGTCTGGAGGAATGGGACCGCGAGAAGGACTACGACCGTTTCGGTCTTGAGGACAACTACACCGAGTTCCTCGGAAACCGCGTTGTCTGCAACGATATCCCGATACGTCCCGGCCGTAACCTCGCAATCATCTGCGAGGCGGCAGCGATCAACTACCGTCAGAAGAAGATGGGCTACAATGCGGCCAAGGAACTTCACAACCGCGTAATGAACAACTTAAAGAAGAGCATGCAGTAAACGGCATGAAGAAGCCTCCGCCGCAGCCGGACTACGGTACGGCGGAAGCATATAACAGCGTAAATAAGGAGAACAGTTATGAAATACTTATTCGGAATCGATATCGGCGGAACGACGGTTAAGTGCGGCCTGTTCACGGAGGACGGCAAGCTTACGGACAAATGGGAAATCCCGACCGACCGTACCGACAAGGGCGCGAATATCCTGCGCGACGTCGTAAAGGCAATCCGTGACAAAGCGGCCGAGAAGAAGATCGAAGAGAAGGACATTATCGGTATCGGCATGGGCGTTCCCGGACCGGTACTTGCGGACGGAACGGTCAACTACTGCCCGAACCTCGGCTGGGAGATCGTTAACGTTAAGAAGGTTATGGCGGAGATGATCGACGTTCCGGTGGCAGTCGGAAACGACGCCAACGTTGCGGCACTCGGCGAGGCGGTATTCGGCGGCGGACGCGGCTATGACAGCATTCTGATGGTAACGCTCGGAACAGGTGTCGGCGGCGGACTGGTCATCAACCGTAAGATCGTATGCGGCAGCAACGGAGCGGCTGCGGAGATCGGACATATCATCGTAAATCCCGAAGAGACCGCGGTATGCGGCTGCGGCGGACACGGACACCTCGAGCAGTATGCTTCCGCGACCGGAATCGTACGTCTTGCCAAGAAGAAGCTGCTCGACGAGACGCTTGAGTCTTCGCTTCGCGCATTTGTCCCGCTTACGGCAAAGGACATCTTCGACGAAGCCAAGAAGGGCGACAAGGTTGCCATTGAGCTTACCGAGGAACTCGGAAAATATCTGGCTCTCGCACTGACGCATGTGGCAGCAGTGGCGGACCCGCAGGCATTTGTCATCGGAGGCGGCGTAAGCCGTGCCGGCGTGATCCTTACGGAAACGATCGAGAGACATTATAACGAGAACATTCTTCGCGCGCTGAAGGGCAAGAAGTTCATGCTTGCCGAGCTCGGAAACGACGCGGGCATCTACGGCGCGATGAGCATGATCGAGAAGAGGTAATACATGACACAGGCGGACTGGAAGACAGCAATACAATCGATCCATCCCGCGGAGCGGCTTTTCTTCGATGAGCCGATGGCAAAGCATACGACGTTCCGCGTCGGCGGACCGGCGGAGTGCTATGCGGTAACGGACGACGCGGACGAGATCCGCGCGCTCGTAAGCTTCTGTAAGACGGAGGGCGTTCCGTACTGCATCATCGGAAACGGCAGCAACCTTTTGGTGTCGGATCAGGGAATCGAAGGGCTTGTGATCCGCATGGAAGGGAGCCGGACGGAAGAGGTTCCGGGCGAAGACGGCACGGCACATTTCCGTGTTTCGGCGGGAACGCTTCTTTCGGGATTCGCCAAAGGCGTATGTAAGGACGGCTATACCGGCCTCGAATTCGCGACCGGCATTCCCGGCTCGGTCGGCGGAGCGGTCGTGATGAACGCGGGCGCGTACGGCGGCGAGATCAAGGACTGTCTTGTAAACGCAGACGTTCTGACTCCGGACGGGGAAGTATTACGGCTGACCGGTCCCGAACTGGATCTTTCCTACCGGCACAGCGTTGTGACGGAGCGCGGATATATTGTGATTGCTGCGGAATTTGCCCTGAAAAAGGGTGACGCCGAGGCTATCAGGGCAACGGTCGACGAGCTTTCCGGAAAGAGGAAGGACAAGCAGCCGCTTGAATATCCGAGTGCGGGAAGCACGTTTAAGAGACCGAAGGACAACTTTGCCGGCAAGCTGATCGATGACTGCGGACTGCGCGGATTCACGGTCGGCGGAGCGCAGGTATCCGAGAAGCACTGCGGATTTGTCATCAACCGAGGCGGCGCGACGGCGGACGACGTCCTCGGACTGATCGGTGCCGTACAGAAGAAGGTTCTCGAGGAGACCGGCATATTATTGGAACCGGAGGTAAGATTCCTCGGGTTTTAGCGGGAGGAAAGCCATGTCATTTGCCGCGGATGTAAAGGAAGAACTGATTGCCAGAATGCCTTCGGCCGCGCATTGCAGAAAAGCGGAGTTGTGCGGGTACTTTGTCTACCGCGGAACCATCCTGCCGGACGGGAGCACGGAATTTATAACCGAACAGGACGCAATCGCAAAAAAGGTCTTTACATTTTTGAAAAAGTCATTTAATATTGGATTGGTCTCCGTGAAACGTAAGGCGGAAGGGCATTCGAGGACGGAATATGTGGTCCGCGTACCTGACCCGGAAGAGGCTGCGGTGCTTCTTAAGGGGCTTTCTCTCGGGGAGAATTTCCAGAGGGAAGGAAAGCTTACGATCCTTTCGGAGGACATCTTTTCACAGAGCTGCTGTAAGAGGAGTTTCCTGAGGGCGGCGTTCTGCATGGGCGGAACGATGAACGACCCGAAGAAATCCTACCATTTCGAGATCGCCGTACCCGATGAACCGGTCGGAAAGGTGATTGCCGGGCATATGAGTTCGTTCGGGTGTGTACCGAAGTGGACCGAGCGACGCGGGAATCCGTGCCTGTACTTAAAGGACGGCAACGGCATCGCGGATATGCTGAACGTGATGGAGGCCCACGGTTCGCTGCTGACTTACGAAAGTGAGCGCGCGGTCCGGGAGGTCCGGGGCAATATCAACCGGAAGGTCAACATCGAAGTCGCCAACATCGAAAAGGCGGCGCGGGCATCGAAAAAGCAGATCAAGGATATCGAACTGATCCGTGATACGATAGGATTTGGGACCCTGTCGGAGGATCTTAGAAATACTGCGATACTCCGGCTGAATCATCCGGAAGCGTCGCTGGGGGAATTGGGCGAGTTATCGGTTCCGCCTCTCGGGAGGTCGGGAATCAACCACCGCCTGCAGAAACTATGTAGCATAGCGGAAGGTTTACGGTCTGAATAGCTGCGCATCCGTCTGCGTTGCGCGAGGTCCAAACCAAGGAGGGTTATTATATGATTTCAAAGGACATGACAATCCGCATTCCGAGCGGTCTGGAAGCAAGACCCGTGGCACTTCTCGTACAGGTTGCCAGCCGTTATGACTCCAGTATTTACGTTGAGTGTGAGAATAAGAAGGTGAACGCCAAGAGCATCATGGGGATGATGAGCCTTGCGATTCCCGCAGGAACCAATATCCGCGTTACCGCTGACGGTGCCGACGAGCAGGAAGCCATGAAGGGAATCGAGGATTTCCTCTGCGGCCGGTAGAAGCGGTCTGACAACAGGCATTGAATGAATCGGAATACCGAGTGCGGGACACGCCGCGTTCGGTATTTCTTTTTGCAAAAAAGTCTCTTTCCGGGCAGAAAAATACCCTTTATGATTTGCGGAAAATGTGATATGATAAAATTTGGGTAAAAATGGGTGCATTTTCATGTGCCCGAGGCGGAAAAGGACACACGGCAGGGGTTACGAAATGGGCTTTACACATTTGCATTTGCATACGGAATACAGTCTTCTGGACGGTTCGGGCAAGATCAAGGAAATGGTGCTGCGGGCGAAAGAACTCGGCATGACCTCGCTTGCCATAACCGACCACGGCGTAATGTACGGTGCGATCAACTTTTATAAGGCCTGCCGCGACGCGGGCATCCGTCCGATCATCGGATGTGAGGTATATGTTGCCCCCGGTTCCCGATTTGACCGCGAGAGTTCCGTGAATGACCGCCGCTATTTCCACCTGGTGCTTCTTGCCGAGAACAACCGGGGCTACCGCAATCTGATGAAGATTGTTTCGAAGGGCTTTACGGAGGGCTTCTATTACCGTCCGAGAGTCGATTATGAAGTACTGAAGGAATACCATGAGGGCGTGATCGCGCTTTCAGCGTGTCTTGCGGGCGAGGTTGCGACGGCACTCCGCGCGCACCTTTACGATGAGGCAAAGGACCGCGCTCTGAAGCTGCAGGAGATCTTCGGGAAGGATAACTTCTTCCTCGAGATGCAGGACCACGGAATTCCGGACCAGAAGGTTGTCAACCAGGGGATCTTAAAGCTCCATAAGGAGACCGGCATTCCGATGGTTGTTACCAACGACGTGCATTATATCACCGCTGATGACGCGGCGATCCACGATGTGCTCCTCTGCATCCAGACGCAGGCAAAGGTGAGCGACGAGGACCGCATGCGCTACGACGGCGGCCAGTATTACTTAAAGACCGAAGAGGAGATGCGCACGCTCTTCCCGTATGCGGAAGAGGCAATCGACAATACCGAAAAGATTGCGGAACGATGCAATGTCGAGATCGAATTCGGTCACTACAAGCTGCCGCGCTTTGACGTTCCGGACGGAAAGAGCGCATTTGACTATCTGCGCGAGCTTTGCGAAGACGGTATCAAAAAGCGTTATCCCGATACCTGGCAGCAGCATACGGAAAGACTCGAGTATGAGCTCGGAGTCATCCGCGATATGGGATTTGTCGACTACTTCCTGATCGTGTGGGATTTTATCCGCTACGCGAAGGAGAACGACATTCCGGTCGGCCCTGGACGAGGCAGCGGCGCGGGAAGTATTGTCGCATACTGCTTGAGAATTACGGACATCGATCCGATCCGGTACAACCTCATTTTCGAGCGTTTCCTGAATCCGGAACGAGTAACGATGCCCGATATCGATATCGACTTCTGTTATGAAAGAAGACAGGAAGTCATTGACTATGTAAACCGCAAATACGGCAAGGAACAGGTTGTGCAGATCGTAACATTCGGTACGATGGGAGCGAAACTTGTAATCCGTGACGTGGCGAGAGCACTCGACATGCCTTACGCCCGTGCGGATGCGGTTGCGAAGATGATCCCGAACGAGCTTGACATGACGATCGACAAGGCGCTCACGGTCAATCATGAGCTTGCCGAACTTGTGGAGAGCGACCCCGAGGTCGGCGAACTCATCCGCATCTCGAGAAGACTCGAAGGTCTTCCGCGGCATACTTCGATGCACGCGGCGGGCGTTGTAATCTCGAACGCGCCGGTCGATGAGTATGTCCCGCTTTCGTGTAACCCCGACGGCGTTGTGACGACACAGTATACAATGACGACGATCGAGGAACTCGGACTGTTGAAGATGGACTTCCTCGGCCTCCGTACGCTGACCGTTATCAAAGACGCCGAAGACCTTGTAAGACGCAGAATTCCGGATTTCCGGATGGACGATATTTCCTACGATGACCCCGAGGTTTACGCGCTGATCGCGTCCGGTAAGACGGACGGCGTGTTCCAGCTTGAAAGCGGCGGCATGAAGAGTTTCATGAAGGAACTGAAGCCGAAGAACCTTGAGGAAGTCATCGCCGGTATCAGCCTTTACCGGCCCGGCCCGATGGATTTCATTCCGCAGTATATCGCCGGAAAGGAACACCCCGCGGAAGTAACCTATGACTGTCCCCAGCTCGAGCCGATCCTGGAGCCGACATACGGCTGTATCGTATACCAGGAGCAGGTTATGCAGATCGTGCGTGACCTCGCCGGCTACAGCATGGGCCGAAGCGACCTCGTGCGCCGTGCCATGAGTAAGAAAAAAGCCGAAGTCATGGCAAAGGAACGCGTCTACTTTATCGAAGGAAACGAAGAGGCAGGCGTTCCCGGCTGTAAGGCGAACGGCATTTCCGAAGAAACGGCGAACCGAATCTTCGACCGCATGACCGATTTCGCGAAGTACGCCTTTAACAAATCCCACGCCGCCTGCTACGCGGTGGTGGCATACCGGACCGCATATCTGAAACGGTATTATCCCGTTGAGTTCATGGCCGCGCTGATGACATCGGTGCTTCATGACTCGGGCAAATTAGCCGGCTACATCCTCAATCTGAAGCCGATGAACGTTTCCCTGATGCTTCCCGATATCAACAAGGGCGAGAGTAAATTCGGCGTCAGCGAGAACGCGGACGGAAAGCTCGCAATCGTCTACGCGCTTTCCGCTGTCAAAGGCATCGGCCGCCCTATCATCGACGCGGTTGCCGAAGAGCGTGAGTACGGCGGACCGTTCACCGACCTGAAGGACTTCATCAAGAGAATGTCCACGAAGGGCGTGAACAAGCGGGCCATTGAAAACCTTATAAAGGCGGGCGCATTTGACACCCTTCCCGGTACGAGAAAGCAGAAGATGCAGGTTTACAACAGCATCATGGACGGGGTGGCGTTCGAGACAAAGAAGAATGTCGAAGGACAGCTGTCCTTCTTCGATATGATGGAGCCGGAGAACCGGCCTGAAGAAACGGTATTTCCGGATTGCGGCGAGTTCCTCCCCGAGGAGCGGCTCGCGTTTGAAAAGGAAGTGCTCGGCGTTTACATCAGCGGCCATCCGATGCAGGAATACCAGCAGCTTCTTACAAAGAACTCGACCTGCAGTTCGGCGGACTTCGAACCCGGCCCGGACGGCGTTCCAGAGGTGACGGACCAGTCGATCGTCATAATCGGCGGCA
Organism: Lachnospiraceae bacterium; assembly: GCA_017613595.1. Next base: position 35,747 of record JAGADM010000060.1, read on the forward strand.
TGATCACCGCGAAGCAGGTGAAGACGACGCGAAGCAATCAGATGATGGCAATCCTTACCTTTGAGGATATGGTCGGAACGATCGAAGTACTTGTATTCCCGAAGGATTTCGAGCGTCTGAGGGCGAAACTGAACACGGACGCGAAGATGTTCATCAAGGGCCGTGTTTCCGTAGAAGAGGATAAGGCAGCCAAACTGCTTCTCACGGACGTGGTTCTTTTCGATGAGATTGACGCCGACGTCTATATCATGTTCCAAAACATGGAAGCGTTCCAAAGCGGCAGGGAGCATCTTGAGGAAGTGCTCCGCGAAGGCGAAGGAACGAGCCGTGTGATCGCATATATCAGCGAAGAGAAGAAGCTGTTCCCGATGCCGCAGAATCTGTGCATCACAAGGGAGCCGGCGTTCTTAGACCGGCTCAGAGATGAGTACGGACAGGATCGTGTGGCTCTGAAATACAACGCGGTGCGTTTCCAGAAGTCCGGCGGCTTCAATGACCGAAGATATTAAGGGAAAGGAGTAGATCCGGGGTTTTTTCGGATCATACGACACTATGGCATTTTTGAAAGGCAAAACAACCGATATCAAACAGATCGCGGTGCTGACGAGCGGCGGCGATGCGCCGGGCATGAACGCGGCAATCCGCGGTGTTGTCCGTACGGCGGTTGTCAACGGACTGAAGGTAAAGGGTATCCGCAGAGGATACACCGGACTTCTTGAGGAAGACTTCGTGGACATGGACGCGCGCAGCACATCCGATATCATCCAGCACGGCGGCACAATCCTTTACACCGCGCGCTGCGCCGAGATGATGCATAAGGAAGGCGTTGTCAGAGCGGCGGAGATCTTGAAGAAAAATGCAATCGACGGCCTCGTGGTCATCGGCGGCGACGGTTCCTACCGGGGCGCGAGAGCGCTTGCCGAGGAAGGCGCCAACGTTGTCGGCGTACCGGGAACGATCGACCTGGATATCGCCTGCACGGATTATTCGATCGGATTTGACACGGCGCTGAATACCGCCATGGAATGTATCGACCGCGTGCGTGACACGTCCGCATCGCATGAGCGCTGCAGCATCATCGAAGTTATGGGCCGTAAGGCCGGACATATCGCACTCTGGTGCGGTATCGCGAACGGCGCCGAGGAAATCCTTGTGCCGGAGCGTTATGACTATGAGGAACAGGCTATCATCGACCGGATCGCTTTACGTAAGCGTCTCGGCAAGAAGCTGCACATTATCATCAATGCCGAAGGAATCGGGGACTCCAACGGCATGGCAAAGCGTATCGAGGAAGCAACCGGCCTTGAGACGAGAGCAACCATCATCGGTTATATCCAGCGAGGCGGAAGCCCGACCTGCAGAGACCGTGTATTTGCCTCGGTTATGGGTTCAAAGGCGGTTGATATTCTCGTGAGCGGCGGAAAGAACCGCGTTGTATGTTACCGCGACGGTAAATTCACCGACATGGACATCTTTGAAGCACTTGAGATGCAGAAGGATCTCGACAATTCTCTGTGGGAGATTTCGAGAAAGCTCTGCAGATAGGAACGGCCGCAGCAGGAGGCAGCGATGTACAAGCCGAAGAATTACAAGAGCAATTGTGAGGTTGAGATTCCCAAGGGGTTACTGAATGGGCAGTCCATGGGAAATCTCGGGCCGATGAAATTCGGAAGCAATACGATTGACGATGCGGGGTGCGGTCCGCTGGCCGTGTATAATGCCATGCAGTACATGGGAAAGCCGGTCTCCCTGCCGAAGGTAATCCGCGAAATGGAGATTTACGCGGCGCCCCTCGGAGCCCGTTTCGGATCATCGGCGACGCTGATGATGATCTTCTTCTGGCGGCATCACGTGAAATTTCGTCCGGTATGGAGAATAAAGAAGATTGACCAAACCCGTGCCGGTGTGTTATTGTTCTGGACAAAACGTCCGGTATTCTCGGGTTCGCACTTCGTGTTCTACTGTAAGGGCGAGGACGGGAGGATGCAGGTTTACAACCGTTACAGCAACAGCACGGATGTTCATACCTATAATTCCATCAGGGATATGATCCCGCAGAAATTAATGTTCATTGGGTTTGCATTTAAAGATTCTAACTTTGGGGAAGAAAAGGAGAAATAATGAGTGAGACAGAAGCAGTGAAGAAAGAACAGAAAGGCGGCACAAAGCACAGCAAATCCTTTGTCCGCAACTACAAGATCGCGTTGATCGGAATCCTCTCCGCAATCGCATGCGTATTGATGCGGCTGGAGTTTCCGTTGTTATTCATCGCTCCCGATTTTTACAAACTCGATTTCAGCGATCTCCTGGCGATCATCGGTTCATTTGCCCTTGGTCCGGTAGCAGGTGTCATTATCGAGGGATTGAAGAATCTCCTGAAGATACTGTTCTTCGGGACCAATACGAAGTATATCGGCGAGATTGCCAACTTCGCTGTCGGCGTATGTTACGTTCTGCCGGCGTCCCTGATCTACTATTTCCGCAAGACCAAGAAGAGAGCGGTAATCGGTCTGGTTCTTTCCACGATCGTTTGTGTTACGTTCGGCTCCCTGCTGAACGCGTTCGTTCTTCTTCCCGCATACAGCAAAATGTACGGTGCACCGATTGAATACTTCATCGGAAAAGGTACGGAAGTGCATGCCATCATCAAGGATCTGCCGACCTTTATTCTTTTCGCGGTAGCACCGTTTAACCTTTTGAAATTCGGCGTGATCTCGCTGATCACGATCATCATTTATAAGAGTATCAGCCGTGTTCTGAAGAATCCCATGGAGAGAGTGTAGATGGAACCGAACGAGAGCAACAATCAGGCAGAGCCGGAGTTCGAGCATGAAGAGGGAGAGGTGCGGCTTTGCGGGCCGCTTCGCTTCCGGGATCTTTTTGCGTTCCGCGTGAAATATGCCTATTTCAGCCTGAACCTGAACAGTCTTGGGTACTGGATTGTAACATTGCTGATTGCAGGCCTTCTGATCGGGTTTTGGGGAAGCTATGAGATCAAGACCAAGGTGATCCTTTTTGTGCTTCTCGGGATTCTGGTCATCTATCAGCCACTTAATGCCGCATTGAGAACGCTTCAATATACGACGATGTTGAAGGCGGAGGGCATTGAAAGCGAGTATGTCATCAACCGGAACGGAATTCTGGTCCGCCAGGGTGCCGGCCGGGACGCAATCAAGGACGATCAGGGCGACCGGAGCGAAGTAATCACCTGGGAGATGATCCGCAAGGTGAAGGAAACCGGCAAGCGGTTTTATCTTTACGTGATGAAGAACTCGGCATTTGTCTTCGGAAAGGACCTTTTAGGGGACCAGACCGAAGCACTTCGCGGCTTCATTAAAGGCGCGGGGAAGATGTAACGCCTGACCGTTTTGTGAGGTAAGCTATGGTTATGGAAAGTTATTCGGCGGAGGAAACCTTCCGTCTCGGGGAGATGACCGGCGGGAAGTTAAAGCCAGGCGCGGTAATCTGTCTCGACGGAGACCTCGGTGCCGGCAAGACCGTTTTCGTCAAAGGCGTTGCGAAGGGACTCGGCATTAGCGATACCGTGTGCAGCCCGACGTTTACGATTCTGCAGGAGTACCGGGACGGGCGTATGCCGCTCTATCATTTTGACGTGTACCGGATTGAAGATCCGGAGGAAATGTACGAGATCGGATTTGACGAGTACCTGTACGGGGAAGGCGTGTGTCTGATCGAGTGGGCGAAGAACGTTTCGGAACTGATTCCGGAAGGTGCGATCCGCATCACGATCACGAAGGATCTTTCGAAGGGCTTGTCTTACCGGAAGATCAGTATTGAGTAAGCGTGTAACGAAGTAGGTGAGAGTATGAAGATTCTTGCAGTCGACAGCTCGGGGCAGGTTGCATCGGTGGCGATCGTCACGGA
>JAGADM010000061.1 GCA_017613595.1 Lachnospiraceae bacterium
ATACCCCTCGGATTTGATACTTCCATTATACCACAAAAAGTGCCGGAAAGCCAGTAAATATAAGGCTTTTCGGCACTTTTTAACCATCAAAAAAGATAAGTCCGAGGCGGTTTGCGCCTCGGACTTTGTCTTCAGTCTGAAAGGAGACGGTAACGTCTCCTTTTTGGTTTGGAAGGTTGTGGTTCTATGTGAAATCAGTCGGACTTGCGTTCTTTCAGGGTGACTTCAATCGAATAGGTCTTGAAGGCACCGTCTTCCATACGCTGTACGGTCAGTGTGATCACCGTACCGTAGCGGTAGGAGGTAATGCGGGACTGCAGCTGCTCGGTCGTTACAACCGGAACGTCATTGACGCCGGTAATGATGTCGCCGACCTTCAGGTCGGATTCGGCCGCCGCGCCGCCTTCCATGATTTCGTTGATCCGGATACCGGCAGGCCATCCGAGATTGCTGATTTCATCTTCGGATACCGCGGCAATGTATACGCCGAGGAAGCCCTGCTCATTTTCGCGGACGCGTTCTTTCTGTTCAAGATCGCGGATAATCGGTACCGCCACGGACATTGGGATGGCAAATCCCATACCTTCGATGTCGGTCGCGTTCAGTTTTGAAGAGTTGATGCCGATTACTTCGCCGTCAATGTTTACAAGCGCGCCGCCGCTGTTGCCGGGATTGATCGCCGCGTCGGTCTGGATCAGGGAGATGCTGACCGATTCGGCAGAGTAGCGGTGGTCGGTCGCCCCGATGTAGCCTACGGTTACGGACGAACCGATGCCGAGCGCGTTTCCTACGGCAATGGCCATCTCGCCGACGCGTACTTCCTTGCTTTCCGCAAGCGTCGCGGGCTTAATGGCGTTACGGGTGGATTCCTTCAGTACGGATTCCTTCAGCGTCATGATCGCGAGATCGTAAACCGCGTCGGAATTCTTCACGGTGCAGGAGTAGGCTTCGCCGTCGGCAAATGTGATCTTCACCGTCTTCGCGCCCTCAACAACGTGATGGTTTGTAACGAGATAGAGGATGCCTTCCTTGCTTTCGATGTAAATGCCGGTTCCTGCCGAGGTGCCTTCCATGCGGCGCCCGAAATAGTCGGTGGAAACAATCTGGCATTCCACGGTTACAATCGAAGGAAGAACCTGCTCGGCAATGCTTTCGATATCAATCTCATCAAGCAGCGCCACAGAAGCCTCGTCCGTATAATGTAACGTCGATACTTTATTCAGATCTTCGCGCATCCTCTTGGCGGAAACCCTGACCTGCCCGACCTCGGGTGTGGGCTCGGGTGCTTCCTTCGAACCGATCGCCTGCAGCTTCTTTAAAGCCGCCGGAGCCTTATAAACGAGAAAGAAGGTTCCGCACGCGATCAGGACAAATGTGATGCCGAAGATGATTTTCTTAACAGCTTTCATGTTACAGCCTCCGAAAAGCGGAATATCGGGGATGTGTCCCGCCCGATTGACCGGAACCGGGACCTGTTCCTTATACTCTTTATACGATAACGGCTGATTGTGATAATATTGTGAAGCAAAATTGAAGAAAAACGGATATTTCGCGTGCATTCCGCGCATAAGGGCCGCAGTCGGATTTGTCTTGAATTCGGATGAGGGATGGGATATAATAAACTATGTATACCCTTTGAAACACGTGAAAGGATATTCCGGGGAGAGTTTCGTTATTGCCATGCTGAACACAAGTCAGAGAAAACTGAGTACGATCAGCCTCATCGCCGATGCCCTGCTGCTTGTTACCGCGTACATCGTTTCGTATTATCTGCGGTTTACCGTTTTTGCGAACGCGGGCGTTTTAGGGCTTCCGGACGGAGCGCAGTTTTATTCCCTCAGGGGATATTTAAAGTATCTGATCTTCGTACTGATCGGCTACCTTTTGATTTATTCCGCGTGCGGACTGTACGCGGCCAAGCGGAACCGCAAGCTCGAATACTGGAACCTGTTTGAAGCCAACGGCCTCGGCATGCTGTTCTTCTCATTCCTGTTGCTGGTATTCAACGAAGGAGACATTTCCCGTCTGTTCCTGGGAATATTCTTCTTCCTGACGCTTCTGTTTGAGGTGTGCTTCCGGTTCGTATTTTACGCGATCCTGAGTGCGTATCGTAAGAAGGGCAAGAACCTCATTCATATCGTGATCGTCGGCTACAGCGCGGCGGCGAGAGGCTATATCGACCGCATCAAAGCCAATCCGCAGTGGGGTTATTACATCCACGGCATCATTTCGGACGCGAAGGAGATCGGATTTGCCTACCGCGGCATTTCCGTGATCGGTACCATCAATAATCTGGAGACGATCCTTGCGGACAATTCGTTCGAAGAGGTCATCATCGCGCTTCCGATCAACGATTACTACAAGCTCCGCCGCGTGGCGGGAATCTGCGAGAAGTCGGGCGCGCATACGAAATTCGTGCCGGACTATAACCACATCATTCCGACGATTCCGGTGATGGAAGACTTCTTCGGGCTTCCCGTCATCAACATCCGGAACGTGCCGCTTGCGAACTGGGGCAACCGTATGCTCAAGCGGATCCTCGATATCATTTTCAGCATATTCGGACTGATCCTTTTCGCGATTCCGATGGGGATCATCGCACTGCTGATCCGGATCACGACGCACGGAAAGGTCATCTACTCGCAGGAGCGTGTCGGCCTTCACAACAAGCCGTTCCGCATGTACAAGTTCTGCTCCATGAAGGAGGCAAAGGACGGCGAGGACGAGAACGAGTGGTCCTCAGAGGATAACGCGCGTGTTACGAAGATCGGTAAGATCATCCGCCATACGAGCCTCGATGAGCTTCCGCAGCTGTGGAACGTGCTCCGCGGCGACATGAGCCTGATCGGACCGCGCCCGGAGCGGCCGTTCTTCGTGGAAAAGTTTAAAGAGGAGATCCCGCGCTACATGATCAAGCATCAGGTGCGTCCCGGCATTACGGGATGGGCGCAGGTGCACGGCCTTCGCGGGGATACATCGGTCAGCCGGAGAATCGACTACGACTTATATTATATTGAGAACTGGACCCTGTTCCTTGATATCCGGATCGCGTTCTGGACGGTATTTACCGGATTTGTCAATAAGAACGCTTATTAAGGACGGAGTTACAATCGAAACGGAGTATTATGGACGAACAGAACAATAAAGACGGGCGGGACGGCTACGAAAACGTCTGCGCCATGTGTCACAGACCGGAAAGCGTGTGCGGAAAGCTGTTTCATCTGCCGCCGAATCTGACGCTTTGCGAAAGCTGCCTGCAGAAGTCATTTGACTTAATGGCATCGACACTCGATACGAGCGACCCCGAGAAGATGATGGGCAACCTGAAGATCATCATCCCCGGAGCGCAGAACCGTGAGCCGATGAAGCTGAAGCCCAGGAAGAAAGAGGCGGAGGCACCGGAGAAGCAGGAGAGCGTGGAGAACGGCGACGTGATGGATATCGCGAAGCTTCCTTCCCCGCACGAGATCAAAGCAAAACTTGATGAATACGTAATCGGCCAGGATCATGCCAAGAAGGTGATCAGCGTGGCCGTTTACAACCATTATAAGCGTGTCCGCAGACAGGACGAGGAAGCGTTTAAGGACGATGTCATCATCGAAAAGTCCAATATGCTGATGCTCGGACCGACCGGCTGCGGCAAGACGTATCTTGTACAGACGCTCGCGAAGCTTTTAAATGTGCCGCTCGCGATCACCGACGCGACGAGCCTTACCGAGGCCGGCTATATCGGCGATGACGTGGAGAGCGTGCTTTCGAAGCTTTTAGCCAATGCCGACAACGATGTGGAGCGTGCGGAGCACGGCATCGTATTTATCGACGAGATCGACAAGATCGCCAAGAAGAAGAATACGACAAGCCGCGATGTCAGCGGCGAGAGCGTACAGCAGGGTCTGTTAAAGCTTCTTGAGGGAGCCGATGTGGAAGTGCCGGTAGGCGCTTCGAGCAAGAACGGCATGGTTCCGACGACGATGGTCAACACGCGGAACATCCTGTTCATATGCGGCGGCGCTTTCCCGGGACTTGACGAGATCATCAAGACGCGGCTTACGAAGTCGTTTACGATGGGATTTAACTCTTATCTGAAGGACGAATTCGACAAGGATCCGGACATTCTTTCGAAAGCGACGATGGAGGACCTCAGGGAATTCGGCATGGTGCCGGAGTTCATCGGCCGTCTTCCGGTCATCTACGCGCTGCGCGGACTTGACCGCGAGGCGATGAAGCGGATCCTGACCGAACCCAAGAACGCGATCATCAAGCAGTACCAGAAACTGTTCGCGATGGATGAGGTACAGCTCAAGTTCACTGACGACGCGCTCGACCTGATCGCGGAAAAGGCAATCGCCAAGGAAACCGGTGCCCGCGCCCTGCGTTCGATCCTCGAGGAATTCATGCTTGACATCATGTATGAGATCCCGAAGGACAGCTATATCGGAACCGTAACCATAACCGCGGATTATATTAACGGAAATGGTGCGCCGATTATTGAAATGCGAAGCTGAATGGTATATAATAGATTCAGACCTTAACCAAATGAGTAAAGGAGAGTGGAAGTCATGTTTTGTGGAAAATGCGGAAATCAGATACCCGATGGCGTAGCTTTCTGTCCTTTCTGCGGCGAAAAGCTTGCGGAAGCGGCAGTTCAGGCAGCAGCTCCTGTTGTTGAAGCAGCGCAGAATGCAGCGGCTCCGGTCGTTGAAGAAGTGCAGAATGCGGCAGCACCTGTTGTTGAGGCGGCTGCACCCGTCGTGGAAGCAGCGGCACCCGTTATGGAAGCCGCACCTGTTCCGGAAGTTCCGGTTCAGCAGCCCGTTTATCAGCAGGCACCTGTGGAACAGCCCGTTTACCAGCAGCCTGTATATCAGCAGCCCATGTACCAGCAGCCGGCACCTCAGGTTCAGCAGCCGGCACCTCAGGTTCAGCAGCCTGTGTACCAGCAGCCCATGTATCAGCAGCCTGTATATCAGCAGCCGCTGTATCAGCAGTATCCGGACGTTCCGAAAAAGAAGTCAAAGGCCCCTTTGATCATCATTATCGTTCTTCTTGTTTTGCTTCTTGCAGGCGGCGGACTGATTGTTTATGAGACCTTCTTCGCAGATGAGGAGGATCGCCCCGAAATCCTTGCCATGCTTGATTTCAAGAAAGAGGGCGACAAGCTTCCTCTTTCCGAGAAGGAGCAGAAGACCTTCACCAAGATTGTAAAGAACATGGACCAGGCAATCATTGATACCGACGGCGACGCTTACGCGGAGTGCATTCCGTCCTACGCACGCAGCTTCGTATGGGGCGTTTACGGCGAGACCAGTGCGGACGCTTTTGTTAAGTATCTGTACGGCGATAAGGACAACGGTATCTCGAAGCTCGGCGATGACCTCAAGGTTACCGAGGAAATCGTATCCGCCAAGAAGATCAGCAAGCTTGAGGATCTTACGGAAGCATTCGAGAAGGAATTCAAGAAGTCCGTTGATTTCGATGCAGCTTACCTTGTAACGAACAACTCCTGCTTCAAGGGCGATGAGGATTCCCAGAAGTACGTTGATTACTATCTGTTCTTCCGTGAAGAGGATGAGGAAGACTGGAATGTCATCCTGATCGGAGAAGAGAATCTTGAGAAGTTCGGACTGAAATAATACCAGTTTCGCACATTGACTGTCGGCCGGTTATCCGGCCGACAGTTTTTTTGACTTTTTCGGATAAATGTGGTACATTTAACCTGATTTTGGCTTTATGCGGAAAGAAGGCGCCATATGTTCTTTTTGTTTCTGATCATGTGGGTTATTTTAAACGGGAGATTGGACCGGGAAGTGCTCGTAACAGGGCTCGTTCTGGCTGTTCCCGTTTATCTTTTTTTCTGCCTCGTAATGCGCTACACGCCGAAGAAGGAATGGAAGACGGTGAAACATTTTCCGTGGCTTTTAAAGTATATCGGCGTGCTGCTTGTGGAGATCATCAAGGCGAATTTTGCGGTGATCAGGCTGATTCTTTCGCCGAAGCTTGAACCCGAGCCGATTCTTGTGCATTTCAAAAAGCCGATGAAGAAGGACTCTCATAAGGTACTGCTTGCCAATTCCATCACGCTGACGCCGGGTACGATCACGGTCGAGCTTGACGGAGACAATTACGCGGTGCATGCGCTTGATAAGGAATTCGCGGAAGGACTGGATTCTTCCGTATTTGTCGAGATGATCAAAGAACTGGAGGAGCGGGAATGAGCCTGTCTCAAGCATACAATCTGCTTTATAACGGTGCGATCATGTTCCTCGCGGTCATTATGCTCGCGGTGCTTTTCCGCGCGGTAAAGGGACCGGAGATCGTGGACCGTATCGTTGCCGTTAACATGCTCGGCACGCTGACGATCATGATCATCTGTATTCTTGCCGTAAAGCTTGCGCAGGGATACCTTCTCGACGTGGCGATCATCTACGCGATGATCTCGTTTCTTGCCGTTGTGATCCTGACGAGGATCTATCTGGGCGTATACCTGGAGCGCGAACGGCGGAAAGGAGAGAAGTCATGAGCGGATGGGTTCTCTTCGGTATCGTTGCCATTCTGATCGTATGCGGTCTTGCCGTTACAGCGATTGCCGCGTTCGGTCTCTTTAAGTTCCGCTTTGCCCTGAACCGTATGCACGCGGCGGCCATGGCGGATACTCTCGGAATCATGCTTGTTCTGTGCGGACTGATCGTTGCGACCGGTCTTAACTTTGTGTCTTTAAAACTGGCGCTTATCATCATCCTTTTATGGTGTGCCGGACCGGTTTCGAGCCATCTGCTTGCCGGTTTTGAGGTTGCGACCTCTTCGAAATTTAAGGAAAACTGTGAATCCGACACGGATTCCGGAAAGGACGGTAAGGAAGAATGACGAAGCCGATCGTACTGTTACTCGTTCTGTTTCTGATCGTATGCGCAATCTGCGCCGGATGGACGAAGAATCTTCTCGTTTCCATCGTTATCTTCATGTCCTACAGCCTTATCATGTCCATTATCTGGATATTCCTGCAGGCGCCCGACCTCGCGATCACCGAGGCGGCTGTCGGTGCCGGAGTCACGTCCGTTCTGTTCTTTGCCACCCTCCGAAAGATCAACGCGATCGGTTCGGGTGACGGAAAGGAGGAACCGCATGAGCCGGATAAAAAGTAATTACGAGAAGTCTTTCCGGGCCCGTTTCCTCCGCTACATCATGGGAGAGGACGAACTTCCCGAGAAGAATTACATGCCCGACTTCCAGAAGCAGATTGACGTAGAGAAGGAAGAGGACGAGAAGGCGACCGAGCATTACCTTGTGCCGCCGCTTGTGGACCCGATGTCCGACGCGAAGCGCTATGCGGAAATGTCCGGACTCCGCTGGTTCAGGAGACTCTATTCCGTTATGGCGGTGCTTCTCTGTATCGCGATCAGCGTCGTTCTGATCTATAACGTTACTTTCATGCCGCGTTTCGGAGATCCCGATTCGCCGATGAACAACGAAGTGACGGAGCGTTATCTTGAAAAAGCGGGAGAGGAAACCGGTACGGTCAATGTCGTTACCGGACTCATCCTCCAGTACCGCGGTTTTGATACATTCGGCGAGACGCATGTCCTTTTCATTGCAACGATCGCCGTTATGATCCTTCTCAAACTGAAGAAGAAGGATAAGCCTCAGGAGGCAGCCGGCGAGCCTGTGGGCGGCGATATGATCTTACGAACGATCGCGCGCGTACTTGTGCCGCTTATCTTTCTGTTCGGCTTCTATGTGCTTGTGAACGGACACCTTTCCCCGGGCGGCGGTTTCTCCGGCGGCGCGGTAATCGGCGCGGGTCTGATCCTGCACTCGGCAGCGTTCGGATTTTCCGCTACGGCACGTTTCTTCGATGAGAAGATTTACGACATCGTGAAAGTCGGATCGCTTGCTTTATACAGCCTGCTGATCATCTATTACCTGTTTACGGGGGCAAATGACATCGATTCGATCGTGCCCCTCGGAAAACTCGGCAATATCATCAGTTCCGGTCTGATCCTTCCGATCAATATCTTAGTGGGAGCGGAGGTGGCATGCACGATGTATGCCTTCTACTCGCTGTTCCGGAAGGGAGGCATCTGATGTTCGCCGAACTTTGGGACAATTATATCAGTGTCGGTGCGATGATCCTTTTCGGCATCGGATTCGGCAACCTCCTGCTGCAGCGGAACATGATCAAGAAGATCATCGGACTCAATATCATGGATACCGCGGTGTACCTGTTCCTTGCTTCGCTCGGCTATATCGAAGGCCGGCTTGCGCCAATCCCCGCGGAAGGTGCCGTAGAAGCGTCAAAGTACATCAATCCGCTTCCGAGCGGCCTGGTACTTACCGGTATCGTCGTATCCGTCAGTGTTTCCGCGCTGATGCTCGGACTTACCGTGAAGCTTTACGAACGGTATCACACGCTGGATCTCGACGAGATCACGACGATGGTACGAAAGGAGCATGAATGATGGACTTCTTTCGTAATTTTCCGTTCTTCTGCATTATGCTTGCGATTGTTTCGGGACCGATCTCATCGATCCTTTCCGGAAAGGTCGCGAGATTCGTAAGCATTACCGTCGTTTCGATATGCGGCGTGCTTTCGAGCCTGACGCTCTGGTACGTGATCGAGCTTGACGAGCCGTTCGTCTACAAGATGGGACGTTTCCCGGCTCCGTTCGGCAACGAGATCCGCGTCGGCGTGCTCGAGGCCCTTATGGCGACGTTCTTCTGCCTGATCATGCTCCTTTCGCTGACCGGCGGATTGAAGTATCTGAAGAAAGACGTGCCGGAAGAGAAGATGAACCTGTTCTTCATCATGATCAACCTGCTGCTTGCTTCGCTACTGTCGCTCATTTATACAAATGATATGTTTACCGGCTATGTATTTGTCGAAATCAATACGATTGCCGCGTGCGGACTGATCATGATCCGCGGCTGGGGACGAAACATCCTTGCCACGACCAAGTATATGATCATGTCGCTTCTCGGTTCCGGTCTTGTTGTGATCTCAATCGCAATCCTTTATGGGATTACCGGACACCTGCTTATGAGCAACGTTCATGAGTCGGTGCTTGCGATCGTAGAGCAGAAGACCTATACCGAGCCTTTGATCATCGCGGTAGGACTGTTCTCGGTCGGTATCGCGATCAAATCCGCGCTGTTCCCGTTCCATTCGTGGCTGCCGGATGCCTACAGCTATTCGACATGTTCGTCGAGCGCGATCCTTTCCTCGCTCGTTTCGAAAGGCTACATCTTCTTCCTGTTGAAGTTCATGTGCCGTGTGATCGGCTTTGACGTGATGAAGAAGACCGGAGCGGACGACGTCATGTTCCTTTTCGGTATTGCCGCAATGCTGATCGGATCGATCGACGCGATCCAGCAGACGGATATGGGACGCATGATCGCGTACTCGTCCATCGCCCAGATCGGTTATATCTACATGGGTTTCGGGCTCGGCGTGGAAGCGGGGCTTGTCGCTTCGGCGTTCCACATTTTAGCGCATGCTTCGGCCAAATCCATGCTGTTTGTTTCCGCGAACGGACTCGCCGAAGTGTCGGGAGAGAGCATGAATTACCGCGACCTGCGAGGGTCCGGCATGCGGAACCGGTCGGCGGGCGTCGGATTTATCGTCGGGTCGCTTTCGATGGTCGGCATCCCGCTTTTCGCGGGCTTTACTTCAAAGGTTTACTTCGCGTCGGCGGCGCTTGAGGCCATAAGGGCCAAGCAGATCATTACCCTTGTGGCGCTTGCGATCAGTACGATCCTGAACGCGATGTACTTTATCCGGATGACGATCAGCGTTTATACGCCGGAGATGAACGAGCAGTACGAAGACCGTTCGTTCCGCGCAGGTACGCTGTATCATCTGTCCATGGTTGTATTTATTCTGATTGTTTTGGTTCTCGGAATCCTCAGCAACCCGATTGTTGAGTGGATCACGAGAGGTCTTGAACAGTTTTCCTGAAAGGAGGGTGACATATGGAATGGATTTTATTGCTGCCGGTTATCATTCCGATCATCGGCGGATGCTATCTGACAATATTCCGGAAGCGTTTCTCGAAGCGCGCCGTCCGTACGTGCACCTTCTGTTTTGCGCTGGCCGCGGGGCTTTCCGTGCTTGCCGTAATTCTTCAGGGGGAATGTTCGCTGACGCTTTTTCCGCTGATCTCGGACGACTATCCGGTCTTCTTCCGTTCGGACGGCCTGGCGGGAATTTTCGCCGCGGTAACGGCAGTTATGTGGCTTCTTTCGAGCTGGTTCTCATTTGCCTACATGAATCATCAGGAAAATGAGACGCGTTACCAGATATTCTCGCTGTTGTCGCTCGGCGCGGTGCTCGGCGTATGTCTTTCGGGCAATCTGATTACGACGTATCTTTTCTATGAACTGATGACGCTTATGACGTTCCCGCTTGTTCTTCACGAGCAGACAAAGGAGGCGGTTTCCGCCGGAATGACGTACCTGTTCTACTCGATTGCAGGCGCGTTTTTGGGACTTTGCGGAATCTTCTTCTTAAGCCGGTATGCCGGTACGGAGACTCGCGCGGGAGGCCTTCTCGGGTATATGCCGGGCGGATTCCTTGCGGAGGGAACGGGTTATGACGTTCTTCCGGTGGTTCTGTTTCTGATGCTTTTGGGGCTTGCCTGCAAGGCCGGTATGTTCCCGCTTCACGGATGGCTTCCGAAGGCGCATCCGGTTGCTCCGGCGCCGGCTTCGGCACTGCTTTCCGGTAACATTACGAAGATGGGACTTCTGTTCTCCATCCGTGTGATTTATTATGCGGCGGGCGCGGATTACCTGTCGGGCACATGGGTCATGGATGCGTTGCTCACGCTTTCCCTGATCACCGTATTCCTCGGATCGATGCTTGCTTACCGCGAAAAAGTGATGAAGAAACGGCTTGCGTACTCAACGGTCAGCCAGGTTTCATATTGTCTGACGGGAGTGTATCTGCTTTGCGGGACGGCTCTCACGGGCGCGATTTTACACATGATATTCCATTCAATCGTTAAGAACCTGCTGTTCCTTTCGGTCGGCGCGATCATTTACGTGACCGGCAAGACGCGCGCGGACGAGCTGAAGGGGATAGGAAAGAAGATGCCCGTTACGATGCGCTGCTTTACGGTTGCGGGTCTTGCGCTTGTCGGAATTCCGCCGCTTTGCGGTTTTGTGAGCAAGTTTTATCTGGCGGCCGGTGCCCTTGAGACCGATAAACCCGTCTTTTCCTACCTTGTTCCTGCCGTGCTTTTAGTCAGCGCGCTGCTGACGGCCGGATATCTGCTGACGGTTTCCGCGGACGCGTTCTTCGGAAAGAGCGAAGAGAAGGCGGAGGGCGGCAAAGCGGACGCGCAGAGCGGTGCTTCCGAGGCGCAGGACGATACGGAACTCACCGCTTCGGAGAAGCACGAGCCCGTTACGGAGAAGAGCCTGTTCCTGCTTGCTCCGCTTGTAATCCTTGCGGTTGCGGCAGTCGTATTCGGTATCATTCCGAACCCGCTGACGAACCTGATCCGCGAAGCTCTGAAAGCGATTCTTAAGGGTGTAATGTAATATGAGTGCTTACTTTCTGCTGATTCCCATACTGCTTCCGATCATCGGCGGCGCCTTTCTGGGAATACATCCGATGAAACAGGACAGACGAAGAAACATCTTCGTCTTTTCGGTGACCTTTCTCACGTCCTGTATGATCGGGGCATTGCTGCTGAATCCGCCCGGCGCGGACGATCTCACCCTGCAGCTCGCGGGCGTACTTGAGATCCGTTTCCGTCTGGACGGGTGCGGTATGATATTTGCCGGTCTGATCGCATTCCTGTGGCCCCTCGCGGTCATCTATGCGTTCGGCTATATTGAGCGCAGAAAGAACGGCTTCCTTGCCTTTTACGTCATTACGTACGGCGTGACGTCCGGTATCGTGTTCGCGGGCAACTTCATGACAATGTATATGTTTTATGAGCTGCTGACGATCGTAACGATTCCGCTTGTCATGCACGAACTCGACCATAAATCGGTTGTCGCCGCGCGCAAATACATGAAGTATTCGTTCGGCGGGGCGGCATTCGGCTTCCTCGGATTCATCGTTATCCTGAAGTACGGCACTACGCTTGATTTCGTTTACGGAGGCGTGCTGCGGGCCGATGCGATGCAGCAGCACCGCACGCTGTTACTGCTGATCTATACGATCGCGGTATTCGGCTTCGGCGTCAAAGCGGCGCTCTTTCCGGTACACGGATGGCTTCCGGCAGCTTCGGTCGCGCCGACTCCGGTTACGGCACTTCTGCATGCGGTTGCGGTCGTAAAGGCGGGCGCATTTGCCATCATCAGAATCACGTATTACAGCTTCGGAACGGACTTCTTAAAGGGAACCGTTTCGCAGAACATCATCATATGCGCCGCATCGCTGACTATCCTTTACGGTTCGGTGAAGGCGGTGAAAGAGCAGCACTGTAAGAGAAGACTTGCCTACTCGACGGTCAGCAACCTGTCGTATATCATTCTGGCGGCGTCGCTGATGACCGAAGCGGGTCTGCAGGCGGGATTTTTACACCTGCTGTTCCACGGTCTCATGAAGATTACGCTTTTCTACTGCATGGGCGTTATCATGCTGCGGACCGGCAAGAAGTACCTGTGGGAGATGAACGGCATCGGCCGGCGGGTACCGCTTATCATGACGATTTACACGATCGCCGGAACCGCTCTGATCGGCATTCCGCCGCTTTGCGGATTCATCAGCAAATGGCATATCGCCGAAGCCGCGATCGCGTCGGAGAACCCGTTCGCGTACGTCGGACTCGGCGCGCTGATGATTTCGGCGTTTCTGACGGCAATCTATATTATGGAGCTTGTGATCCGGGCATGGTTCCCGGTACTGTTCGCGGGTGAAACGAAACCTTCCGGCCCGATGATCGAGGCGGCCAATGAGGCGGATACGATGACGGTCGGCGGCGACGACGGCACAACCGACGTGGTAATGGCCGACGCGCTTGTACCGGGCGAAGACACAAGCCGTATCAAGGTCGGCTGGGAGATGAGCGCGCCGCTCATCGTTCTGACGATCGCAATCATCTTTTTCGGTTTATATTCCGGTCCTCTGGCGGAGTTCATCCGGCAGGTAGCGGCCGGCATCAGGAGATAATATGAGTGGTGAAGCAGGGCTGCTTCTTCCCGTCATGATACCGATCGTCCTGGCATTGGTGCCGGGGCTTCTGACAGCGGCGGGAGAGCGTAAGGACAACAAAGCGTATACGGCGTGCGGGAAATTCCTGTTTCCGGCGCTTACTTGCGTTACGCTTCTTGCGTGCTGCGTTTACGGCATCCGTGCCCTTACCGGCTCCGCTCTTGAGCTGACCGTACCCGAGATCTGCGGCTTCGGCCTTCGGTTCCGCATGGACGGATTCCGCGCGGTTTACGCGATGGTCGCCGCATTTGCCTGGGCCGTTTCTTCGGCGTTCGCGCTCTGGTACCTGAAGGGGGAGGAGCATCAGGGACGGTATTTCGGCTATACGCTTTTCGTACTCGGCATGACGCTCGGCGTATTTCTTTCCGCCGACCTTATGACGACTTTCATCTTCTTTGAAGGCATGTCTCTTGCTTCGTATGTATGGGTTGTCTTTGAAGAGGACGAAGAGGCCGTACGGGCTTCGAAAACGTACCTCGCGGTTGCCGTGATCGGCGGACTCGTGATGCTGATGGGGCTGTTCCTTCTCTGGAAGGAGACCGGAACGCTGATGATCGACGACCTTACATTTGCCGCAAGAATGAGCGGCAATAAGACGGTGATCTACGCGGCGGGCTTCTGCATGCTGTTCGGCTTCGGCGCGAAGGCAGGCGCCTACCCGCTTCACATATGGCTTCCGAAGGCACATCCGGTGGCTCCCGCGCCCGCTTCGGCGCTGCTTTCCGGTATCCTTACGAAGGCCGGCATGTACGGCATTCTGATCCTTGTCGGAAGAATATTCATCGGCGATGAGTATTTCGGACAGATCCTTCTCGTGATCGCCGTTCTCACGATGTTAACCGGCGCATTTATCGCGCTGTTCTCGATTGATATCAAGCATGTGCTTGCGTGCTCGTCGGTTTCGCAGATCGGCTTTATCCTGACCGGCGCTTCCCTCGCATGCATCGTAAAAGAAGAGCAGTGGCTTGCCGTACAGGGCGCGATCCTTCACATGATGAATCACTCGTTCTTTAAGCTTGTGCTGTTCCTGCTTGCGGGCGTTCTCGTTAAGAATCTGCACTCGCGGAACCTGAACGACCTGTCCGGCTTCGGTAAGGAAAAGCCGTGGTTTATGGTAACGTTTTTACTTGCGTATCTCGGCATCGCGGGCATTCCGGGACTCTCGGGATTCGTTTCGAAGTCAATGATCCACGAGGCCATCGTCGTTGCGGCCGGGGAGAGCGGAAGCGGCATCTACAAGGTTGTTGAGTGGCTTTTCCTGATTGCTGGCGGCTGCACGCTTGCCTACATGACCAAGCTGTTCATCGTGCTGTTCTTCCGTCCGCAGTCGAACGCCGTAAAGGCTTTCAACAATAAGAATAAACAGTACCTGCCGTTATGGGCGAAGATACTTTTAAGCGTACCGGCCGCAGCCATCTATCTTGCGGGAACGCTTCCCGAATATCTGATGATCCCGGCCGCGAAGAAGGCTTCCGACCTGCTCAATTATGCTCCTGCCGAAGAGTCGTTCCGTGTCTTCACGGCGGAAAATGTGAAGGGCGGCGCCATTTCGGCAGCCATCGGCCTTGCGGTATACTTCTTCGCCGTACGTCCGTTAACCGAGCGGAAGGGACGTAAGAACGTAATCGAATACGTGAACCGTTATCCGGCATACATAGACCTTGAGAACGCGCTGTACCGTCCGGTTCTTCTGACCGGTCTTCCGACCGTATGCGGCGGAGCGTGCCGCACGCTTGAAATGGCAAGCGAAGGCATCGCAAAGATGGTATTCGGATTCTCGAAACTGATCGCCGGATTCGCCGACCGCATCGCGGACCTTGCGACGGCGGGAGTTCGCAGAACCGTGCTTCGGCCGGTGTGCGAGACGCCGACGCTGTCGACAACCAAACGGTTCAGCTTATTTGCCGGCGGCATCGCGAACGGCATCCGGAGCCTGTGGCGCAAGCTGCTTCGAAAGAGCGGCGGAGAGCAGAAGGACTACGTGAAGAAGATCAACCGCGGCATCGACGACACAAGCGAGACGTTCAAGTACGTCGTGCGCAGTCTTTCGTACGGATTGCTCGCATTTTGCGTCGGTTTACTTGCAATGTTACTGTATCTGTTGTATTGTTTACAGGGGCTTTAAGTGAATGAAAGGGCATGCCCCGCCCGTAATAAAGTATCAATCTGCCTGAGGAGGAAGGAAAATGGCATTACTGATAGACGGAAAGAAAATCTCCGCGGAGATTAAGGACGAACTGAAGGTGCAGGTTGCCGGGCTCGCCGCAAAGGGTGTTTCAATCACGCTTGCGGTAATCCAGGTCGGCGATGACAAGGCATCGTCGGTTTACGTAGGAAACAAGAAGAAGGCCTGCGAGTACATCGGCGTAAAGTCGCTCGCATACGAACTGCCCGAGGCTACGACCGAGGCGGAGCTTCTTAAGCTGGTAAAGGAATTGAATGAGCGGAAGGACGTGAACGGCATTCTCGTTCAGCTGCCGCTCCCGAAGCATATCAACGAGGACGCGGTTCTTCTCGCAATCGATCCCGATAAGGACGTGGACGGATTCCATCCGGTCAGCGTAGGCCGCCTCTGGATCGGCCAGAAGGGCTATGAGTCCTGTACGCCTGCCGGCATTATCCAGCTTCTTAAGCGTTCCGGAATCGAGATTGCCGGTAAGGAGTGCGTGATCGTAGGCCGCAGCAACATCGTCGGAAAGCCGATGGCGGCTCTTCTTCTTCGGGAGAACGGTACCGTTACCGTATGCCATTCCCGCACGAAGGATCTCGCTTCCATAACGAAGCGCGCCGATATTCTGGTTGTGGCAATCGGAAAGCCGAAGTTCATTACGGCGGAATATGTGAAGGAAGGCGCCGTTGTCATCGACGTCGGCATTCACAGAATGGAAGATAACAAGCTTTGCGGCGACGTGGATTTCGCAGACGTTGAGCCGCACGTATCCGCGATTACCCCCGTTCCCGGCGGCGTAGGCCCGATGACCATCGCCATGCTGATGTGCAACGTGGTAAGAAGCGCGGAACAGTAAAGGAGCAGCAGTGAAAATCTGTTTCATTTCCCTCGGATGCGATAAAAACCTGGTGGACAGCGAAGTGATGTTGGGACTTCTGCGTGACTGCGGCCATACGATTACGGACCGCGAGGAAGAGGCGGAAGCAATCGTCATCAATACGTGCTGTTTTATTCATGATGCCAAGGAAGAAAGCGTCAATACGATCATCGAAATGAACCGCTACCGGAAGGAAGGGCGCCTGAAGAAGCTGATCGTGACCGGATGCCTTGCCGAGCGTTATGCCGACGAGATCCGCGAGCTGATCCCCGAAGTGGACGGCGTGATCGGTACGGCGGCGATCGAAGACCTGCCGGAGGCGCTTAAGGCGGACACATTTTACGTCTCAAGACGGGACCTTTCTTACCTGCCGCGGCCGAAGACCGAGCGTGTTCTTTCCGCGGACAGTTACGTATCGTATCTGAAGATTGCGGAAGGGTGCGACAAGCACTGTACGTACTGCATTATTCCGAAGATCCGCGGACCCTACCGGTCCGTACCCGAGGAGCAGCTTATAAGCGAAGCGGAATACCTCGCGAAGAACGGAACAAAGGAACTGATCTTAGTCGCGCAGGAGACGACCGTTTACGGCGTCGACCTGTACGGTAAGAAGATGCTTCCGGACCTTCTTACAAAGCTCTGCCGGATCGAAGGCATAGAGTGGATCCGTATTTTATACTGCTATCCCGAGGAGATTACGGACGAGCTCATTGAAGTGATAAAGAACGAACCGAAGATCTGCCGGTATCTCGACATGCCGATACAGCACGCTTCGGACGCGATTCTTAAGCGGATGGGCCGCAGGACGAGCGAAAAGGATCTTGTCGTGATCATCCGGAAACTCCGTAAGGAAGTGAAGGGGATCACGCTTCGGACGACGTTAATTACCGGTTTCCCGGGGGAGACCGAGGAAGACTTCGCGAAGCTTATGGCATTTGCCGCGAAGATGAAGTTCAACCGGCTCGGGGTATTCACGTATTCGAAGGAAGAGGATACTGCGGCCGCACTGATGAAGCCGCAGATTCCGAAACGCGTGAAGGAAAAACGCCGTAACGCTTTGATGAAGCAGCAGCGCGACATCTGCGCGGAATACGGAGCGAAGTGCATCGGAAAGAAGTTCGATGTCATTATTGACGGACTGCTTCCCGAGGAGGGCGTGTATGTCGGACGGACGTACATGGATGCTCCGGGGATCGACGGAACGGTTTATGTGGAAACCGCCCGCACGTTAATGTCGGGCGATATTGTCCCGGTTCGGATCAACGGGGCAGAGAAATATGATCTGATTGGAGAG
>JAGADM010000062.1 GCA_017613595.1 Lachnospiraceae bacterium
ATCAGTTCCTCTTCCTCCAACAGATGAAACGACTTCTGCACCGTGTTCGGATTGATTCCGAGCAGTGCGGAAAGAACACGTCTCGAAGGAAGCTCGTCGCCGTCCCGGATGGTGCCCGCTACTGCTCCGCGCTTAATGAAGAGAAGAATCTGCTGATAGATCGGCGTCCCCTCCGTCGGTTTAAAGGTGTCAAATGAAATCATGATCGGCTCCCTTTAAGAATCGAAACTGTATTAACCGTGTAATACGGTTTGACTGTATTATAGAACTAATACAGTTGGTTGTCAAGCAGTTTTTTTGAAGTTGTGTTGAATGGTTTTTACGGGTATAATCAGGGATGGAAAAGTTTTTTCACATTTTCCGTAAAAAGCCCTTGACTCTCACACTGTGTCAGGGATTACAGTAACATCGAGCTCAGTAATACATGCATGGAGGACACACACGATTATGCTTAAAATCGGTGATTTTTCAAAACTTTCCAGAGTCAGCATCCGAATGCTTCGCCACTACGACGACATCGGACTTTTAAAGCCCGCGGAAATCGACCGTTTCACAGGGTACCGCTACTACCGTGAGGACCAGCTGTTCACGATCGGGCGGATTACTTCATTGAAGGACATGGGATTTTCCCTTGCGGATATCGTGAAGATGTTAGACATCTACAACGAACCGGCCGAGATGGATGCTTTTCTTGCCGAAAAGCAGACGGAACTGAACGAGATTGCAAGACAGACGGAGTATCGGCTGACGCTTCTGGAAACAGCCCGTAAGAGGCTTAGAAAGGAGCACAATATGAATTTCGATGTTACGGTAAAAACCATTCCGGAGCGCTATGCCGCGACGGTACAGATGATTGTCCCGACCTATATGGATGAGGGAATGCTTTGGAATACGATGATGGGTGAGACGGCTGCGGCCGGTGAGCCGCTTGTTCCTGCAGATGGCTGCCTGGCGGCCGCGCAGTTCCTCGACCCTGAGTACAAAGAGGAAAATGTGGAGATTTTGGCCTGGATGACCGTAAAGGGCACATACAAAGACACAGAGCACGTGAAGTTTCAGACGATGCCCGCTGTCAAGGTTGCGAGCTGCATCATCAAAGGAAGCTACGACCAGATGAACGACGCAACCGCGACGGTTGTTTCGTGGATCGGCGCGAACGGCTACAAGCCGAACGGCCCGATGTTCAACATCTACCACGTAAGCCCCGCGCAGACCTCAAACCCTGACGAATACGTCACCGAACTCTGCTTCCCGGTGGAATAAACAGCGTACGTGAATATGCTTCCGGCTCCGCTTCCGGGCGGAATAGACAAATATTGAAACGCAAAAACGCTTTCCCGCGATAGATACGGGAAAGCGTTTTTTGTTTAAGAAGACAAGGCTTGTTCTCCCCCATTGAAAAAGCGACGGGCGCCGCATTACGGCGTCCGTCATTGAAATGTTTCTACTGTATGGTTCCTCCGCCGAGAACGATGTCGCCGTCATAGAGGACCGCCGCCTGACCCGCCGTAATGGCGCGTTGCGGATCGTCAAATGTGATGCGTACGCGGTCTTCACCGATCGGTGTTACCTCCGCCCACTGCTCTCTCTGACGGTAACGGATCTTTGCCTTGCAGCGGAACGGTTCCGCCGGAGCGCTCCCGCTGATCCAATTGAAATCGGCTACGGTCAGCTCGCGGCTCATCAGATCGTCATTGCTTCCGAGAACAACCTCGCGTGTCTGCGGGCGGATCTCACATACGTAAAGCGGTTCGGGTGCCGAGATGCCGAGGCCTTTGCGCTGCCCGATCGTGTAATGGATGATACCCTTGTTGGGACCGATCACATTTCCATCCTTGTCAACAAAATTGCCGGGTTCGGGAACTTTGCCGGTATAGGTTTCAATGACCTTCGCGTAGTCACCGTCCGGGACGAAGCAGATATCCTGGCTGTCGGGCTTGTCCGCGTTGACAAATCCGCTCTCTTCCGCTTCTTTGCGGACGTCCGCCTTATTCATGCCGCCGAGCGGGAAACAGGTATGTGCAAGCTGCTCCTGCGTCAGGGAATAAAGTACATAGCTCTGGTCTTTCGATTCGTCGGCCGCCTTCTTTAAGAAGTACCTGCCGTCCTTCTCCTCAATCTGCGCGTAGTGCCCGGTCACGATAACGTCACAGCCGAGTATTACCGCCCGCTCGTAAAGCTTCTCGAACTTCATGTAGCGGTTACAGTCGATGCACGGGTTAGGCGTAATGCCGCACTCGTAGCAGCGGATGAATTTGTCGATAATCTTCTCTTTGAAGTCATCCTTAAAGTTAAAAACATAATACTTCATGCCGAGGCGGAATGCTACCTGTCTCGCATCCTCGACGTCATTCAAAGAGCAGCAGGTACGCTCGCGGGAAGCAGCGCTCTCCTTCAGATCGAAATTACCGGCTGATCTACCGTATTCCGCCGGGTTACCGCTGCCTGCGATGCTGCCGAACGCCTCTGCCGCCTCTTCCGGCCGCTCATATAATTTCATCGTGCACCCGATGCACTCATAGCCGCGGTCAATCATCTTCTTGGCCGCCAGCGACGAATCCACACCGCCGCTCATCGCAATCAGGGCTTTCTTTTTCATCTGTTCCGTCATATAA
>JAGADM010000003.1 GCA_017613595.1 Lachnospiraceae bacterium
ACCGGATCTCATAGAACACCGTGAAAGATAATCACGGAGCATAACACCGGAGCAGACAGATAACCATCCAACAACAGGAAAAGTCCATGAATGACGGGTGGAATTTAGTTTTTCTCAAGTTGCTCCAGCCGTCTGTTTGCCATGCAGACAAACAGATTTGACGGCTTGATTTTATCATGTTTTTTTATTCTTTCCAAGGAGATTTTTCCGGATTTCTTCGTCAAAATCTTCTCACAGCCCACTTTTCACCGATTGAGTGGAATTTAGTTTTTCATTTGACCACAGTTTTTTCATGCCTTTCGTCCTGTTTTTTTGTCTGGTATGGTACTCAACCAATCAAAATAACCTCCTGAGTACCAATAAAAACAATCCGGATGGTACTCATCTTCCTATGAAAGTAAGTTGAGTACCAGGATAGGGCAAGAATTCCATGAACTATTTATTATTGAGTGGTACTCAACCTGTGTTTTTTCTCTCTTGATACCTTTTTCCCTTCAACGGCTGGTACTCACATTATAAAATCAACCACTTGAGTACCATGATGCAGCATATTTACTTCCCGAAACCCGATTAAACACCCGATACCGCTGCACCGAAACCCAGATTTATACTCGATACCGCTGTACCGATGCCTCTTTCCGGAATAAAAAAATCCACCTGCAGAACGGCGGAAGCCGTAAACTGCAGGTGGATTTCAAATCATATTATTCAGTCCTGAAAGATCTTCGGCAGGAAGCTGTGGATGCAGCGTCTCCATACCGTCCAGTCGTGTCCGCCCGGATAAGTCTCGCGGATCATGTTAAGGCCCTTGCCCTCAAGGAACTTGTCGTCGCCGTCAAATGCGTTGAAGTACTGGTCCTCGGTACCCATCGCGCGGTAGAATACCTTGAATTCCTTATTGAATTTATCGGGATCCTTCAGAATGTCAAGATGCGGCTGCGGCGGCTCCTGACCCTCGGGTCCGCGGAACGGCATGCGGAGGAATCCGCTGAACAGACCGGCGTAACCGAACTTGTCGGGATTCGTCAGAGTCGTAATGCTCGTCTGCATGCTGCCCATCGAAAGACCTGCCATGGCACGGTTCCATTTGTCGGTATAAACATTGTAATGCGACTCGATGTAAGGAATAAAATCCTTCAAAAGAACGTCGATGAACGTAAAGCGCGGGAAACCGCCGGGCTGCTCATCAACCTGCGTCATGCCGTTGCCCATTACAATGATTATCTCTTTCATCTCGCCCTTCGCAAGAAGGTTATCGGCGATGCGCCCTACATGTCCCTGGTAAACCCAGCCGGTCTCGTTCTCGCCGTAGCCGTGCTGCAGGTAAAGCACCGGATACTTCTTCGCGGGATCGTACTTCGGCGGTGTGTAAACAAGCATGATCTCGTGCTTGCCCGTTACGCTCGAGTACACATACTGTCTCGAAACGGCACCGTGCTCAACGCCCGCAAGACCGTCCCAGTCTTCGCCCGGAACCGGAACATCGAAGAAATGCATCGGACGGCAGCAGCCGTAGCCGATCGGCAGGCACGGATTCATCACGTCGTTTCCGTCGTATTTGAGGAAGAAGTATAAGAAGCCTCTTCCCATGTCGAGCGTTCCTTCAAAACCGCCCTTGTCGTCAACCTTCTCAAGCGGGAAGATCGTACCGAAACGGTCCAGAACAACCTCCTTCGCATTGGGTGCAACGACCCGTACGTGAACCTTTCCGTCGGGCAGAATCTCATAGCCCTGCATCCCCTCGCGGTTCACTTCGCCGAGCACGCGGTCAAAACACACGGTGGTGTCAAGCGGCCACGGGCTCCTTGCATTGATTTCTTTCATTTTGTAACCCTCCATATATTATATTTTTAACTTTCTACGTACCCTTTTCCGACGTTTCGGCTTTCGTTCTACTGTGGTAGAACGCTTATTTTCCTGCTTAAACGCCTCAATCTTCTGAGCAATCTCGGTATAGTCCCGTTCGAACAGCAGGCGGCTGTACTCCTCCTGTAGCTGTTCTTCGGGGATCAATGCTCCGATCTGCTCCGTGATTGCCTTAACGACAAATGCCTTGCTCTTCTCCTTATACCGCGGCATCCGGAACTTCTCCTGTAACGCTACCAGCTCCGGTCTCCACAAAAACGCGAGTTTCCGCTCCCATGTTACCTTTGTTCCGTCCGACGGCTGCCGCAGAAGGTAGAAATCCGGACCGGCTTCGGTCTGGTCGACCGTGATGATGCCCCAATGCGCCGGCACGTGCTCCTCAATATGCATCGCGTGGCTCGTTCCGACAACGACGATGTTCCGATCGAAGAACTTATCGTAATCCTTCACCTGCCGCGCGAGTCTCGCGTACGTGTCCGCGTCGCTTTTGATCTCAAGCCCCCAGATAGCTCCGGGAAGCACCATGAACACATCCGCACGTGATTTGCCGATTGTCTTCTCTTCGATCACACGGACCTTGCCGTACGTCTCTTCGAGCCAGTCGAACAGCGGCTCGCGGATGTCCTTATCGTAAATCATCGATTAAGCCTCATAGACATATGCGAAATAGGACAGAACAACCCATGTCGCGATGGAAAATGTGTTGCCGAACCGGTCGCGTCCGCTCCGGAATATCTCGGCCGCTTCCTTCTTCGTGATCAGTTCAAACCCGTTGAAAAGCTCCGTTCCCACACAGTTGGTCTGACACAGCTCCGAAAGGTCGGAAAGCGTAATATCCGCCGCGAGGAAAGCATTGCTCTCATCGGTCATTCCCGGGGAGGAAAATGCGCACGGATTCAGCACCGTGATCGTATCGTCCTTACCCATCCGGATACCGGTTTCCTCGAAGATCTCGCGCTCGGCTGCCGTCTTCAGCGGCTCGCTCTCCGCAGCGTCCTCGGGATCGATCAGCCCGGCAATCGGGCTTAACAGGAACTGCCCTACCGGATACCGGTACTCGTAGGAAAGAAGCAGCTTCGGCTCCTCTCCCGGAAGATGTACGATCACCGCGATCGTCACCGCGTCCGGAAGCATCTTCTGAAACTCCTCGTCGGATTTGACCGCTACAATCTCTTGCGCGGGTCTTCTCGTCGCGTCGAAATAATGCTTGCCCTCCGCGTAGCGAAGATCATACAGACGTATGTATTTCGCGTCGTAAAGGGTGTCCACCTTTTCCGTTGTGATAACGGGTCTCTTGTCCATAAATCCTTTATCTCCTGAATGAAACTATATTGTAACCGCGATGTCCTTCGTATTCTTTCCGAGTACGAAGGAAGCCGTATTTTCGCCGCAGGATGCCTTATAGGTTCCGCGGTAGCCGTCGAGCGCAACGCAGCCGTTCTCATCGCTCGTGAGCGTCACATCGGTCATCCACTCTTCCTTCACGAGTTTCTGAAGCGTCAGATACGACGGCTTCACGGAGTTGTCGATCCGGATCAGGCCGCTCGGGGCATGAAGCCATGCGCCGTCCGCAAGATCCCAGCCGGTAACCGCCTCAACGCTCGGAGAACCGAACAGAATCTCCTCCATCTCTTTCCACTCACGCGCCTGACGCTCTTCGCCTTCGGGCGTCGTCGGCCATTCGTCCACCTGATAATCGTTCAGGTCAACGATATGCGGCGGCATAATCTCGCCGGACACAAGCGTGTTCTCGGTAAAATGCAACGGAAGCCCGAACTTCGAGAAGCGTTCCACAACGTCCTTAAGCCACGCGGCGCCCTTGTAGCCCTGGTGCTGGTGTGTCTGCAGGCCGATCGCGCCGATCGGAACGCCTGCCTCAAGACACTCATCGATCACCTTCTCATATGCGGGGGAAAGATTGAAGTCATTGATCAGAAGGAGCGCATCCGGATTGGCGTCCTTCGCTGCGGCGAAAACTTCCTTAATCAGGTTCTCGCGGCCGTAGGCGTTACAGATTCTCGTAATGGCGTTATCGTAGCGGTCGAATACCGGCATGATAACGGTCTCATTGATAACATCCCAGATATCGATGACACCCTTGAACGCCGTCACATCTCTCTGAATACGGGCCAGCTGCTTCTCCATGATGGTCTTGTTGTCATACTTCAGAAGCCAGTCCGCGCACGCCGTATGCCAGCAAAGCGGATGTCCCTTCGGCGTTACGCCGCGGGCCTTCAGATACTTTGCCGCGTCCATGCGGCTCTCATACATTACACGGC
The DNA here is from genome assembly GCA_017613595.1 of Lachnospiraceae bacterium. The sequence goes on from JAGADM010000003.1 coordinate 4,146, forward strand.
CTTCCTCGGGCTCATAACCGCCCCAGTAAAAAGGCAGCGTACCGTAGTTGAAAAGGTCCGTGAAACGGTCCACTCTCTCCTGAAAGAAAGCCTTATCCAGCGTGCGGCCGTTGATTACAACCTTCCGCTTCTCATAGTGGCCGTGGTTTCCGATGCTCAGCGTATCAAACGCGCCGCATCCGAATAAAAACTCGTGGTTCGTAAGTTTCATACGAACGCTCTTACCGGCAAGCGGTCTGCCCGCTCCGTCGGTAAATGTCACCTTTGCCTTCGCGCATCTGTGTTCCTGTCTTGCGCTCATTATGTATTCCTCTCTTTCTCACACATGCCGCCCATCGGGCAGCTTCCGCAGTTTCCGCCGCAGGAATGCTTCCCCGCGCGGCGGTCCTTCACAATACGCCGGACGGCGAGAAATACAAAAAAAGCAAGGATCAGGAGCACGATGATCGTGCCGAAGTGCGCTGTCAAAAACCCCAACATAGCCCTCTCCTTTTCCGTCTTCCGCGGCCATCACAGTATATTTCATTGTACCGCAGGGAGAAATAAAAGTCAAAGCGCCGGGGATGTATTATCTTTGCTTTTTCATTAACTTTCGAAGCAATAATACAGCCAGCGTCATTACATACGGAACCAGAATGATCACTACGGCGATTGCCGCGAGGAACAGCGTGAGCAGTCCCTGGCTGAGCGTCCCGGTATTGCGGCTCGGGAACAGTTCGCCCGAAATGATCAGAAAAGCAAGAAGCGCGAGCACCAGAATCAGTGCAAACATAAGCGTGTAATAAAGCACCTTTTTCGAGGTCTTCCCGATCTCGTCACCGAGACCGATGATGCGCCGGCTGATCCGCTCTCCCGGAAGGCTAACAAGCAGCACCGCCGCGGAAAATACAACGACACAGAAGAATCTCGTCGTGCTCTCTTCGTTGATCGTCGCGATGAAAAATCCGACCGCCGTCAGGGCGCACAGGATAATCCTCGCGAGCAGATACTCCTTCTTCATTCCTGCTCCGCCTTTCTCTTAAGAGTCTTCAGGTAAGCCTTGTGTTCATCGGAAACGCGGAAGCTCTCCGCAGCTTTCTGAATGGCCTTATTATGCGACCAGGCGTCAAGCTTACCCTGTTCGATAAACGGAACACACGCGTCATACTGCTTCGCGAGCGCCGTCGCGAAATACCACGCGATCATCATCTTAAGGTAATAATCGTCCCCTCGCTTTGCCGCAACCCATTCCGCGTACTCCGGCCGGAAATCCTCGCCGAGGAATTCGTTCATCAGCATGCGCATACCGAAACGCGACGTGTAGACATGGTCCGAATCGATCCATTTCCTTATGTACGGAAGCAGCTTCTCATGGTTCTTTGAAAACACCTTCGGGCTCGACTGGTCACATACCGGCCAGCAGTCCACGTGCGGCAGGAAGCGCTCCGTCTCGCGGATGCACTCATCGAAATCCTTTATCATCGCAATCAGAAAGAAGTGAACAAGATTCTCCTCATAGAAACGGTGCGGCAGTTCTTTAAGAAACGCCGCGGCCTCGTCCGTTCCCCGCACTTCCTTCGCGATCCTGCGCATATCGGGAGTCCGCACGCCGAGTATCGTCTCCGCCGGAATGTTCGGCACAAGTTTACTCTGAAACGCCTGATACACAGGGTCTGCTGCTGTTTTCAATCGGTCAATGATCATATTAACATCCTCCCCGGATCAGTTTCTCCACCTCATCAAGCTTCGGTGGGTTCAGCGGCAAAGGAAACCGCGAGATTGCAATCGCCGAGCAGGCGCTCGCGAACCGGACAAGTTCCTCATCATTCATTCCCTTAAGCAGTCCGTACACACAGCCCGCTTTGAACGTGTCGCCCGCGCCGAGCGTGCTCACAACCGGAACACGGAACGGTTTCATCCGCTTTGTCTCCTCTCCTTTGCGGCCGTAGAGCATATCTCCGCCGCCCTGTGTCAGTATCGTAAGTCCTTCGCTTTCCTTCTGTAAAAGCGCCATAATATCTTCCGGAGCCATTCCCGCGTAATGCTGCGACGTGCACTCCTTCGATACGACATTGACCGCCGCGTAGCGGTGTAACGGAGATTCATGAGGCGTGTCGATCGTTACATACGGAACATTCAGTTTACGGCACAGTTCCGCGGCCTTCATCGTTTCCTCCCCGAAGAACGGGTCCACGGCGGCCGCCCGGCAGCCCGCGATATCCTCTTCTTTCGGAATGCTCCACCAGCGCTTTCCGGTCGAGAACAGCGTCTGAAAACGTCCCATCGGGGAACGCACAAGTCCGGCGATCACGACGTAATCCATCACGCCGGCATCCTTTGAATACTGTAACGGGGAAAGGTCCACCGTTTTATTCTCATAAAATTTCCTAAGCATCGGCGCCACTTCGGTACCGATCCATGTGCCGTCCATACGCACCTGCACGCCGAGGGACGCGAGTACGGTTGCCGCCGTTCCGGTCTCTCCTCCCGGCAGAAAATACTGTTCCTTTATTTCCGAATACTCATCGGGCTGAAGGAATCCGTCCTTCAAAAGAAAAGAATGGGTACCGAGTACCTGTCCGAAAAGATATGCTTCCGCTTTCATTCCGCCTTCCTCCGCTTCTTTGAAAACCGCTCCCGCCGAAAACTGACGCATATTGCGGCGTTTCTGTTATCATACCACAAAATGAACGAGTAGTACACACCGAAAGGCATTTTCCGTTGTATTGACAAAACTCCGCATTCGCTGTTAACTAAACTTATAAACCCGCTTGCGAAGGCTTAGTCCTTCGGAAAAGAGGACACTATGGCACACACCCATCGGGATCAGGAAATCTTCGGAAAAGCCCCCGTCATGTCCGCGATCACGAAGCTCGCGCTTCCGACCATCGCGGGCCAGGTTATTCTGGTCATTTATAACATGGCGGACACGTTTTTCATCGGTCTGACCGGCAGCGATGCGAAGCTGACGGCGGTCACCGTGTGCCTTCCCGCGTTCATGTTTCTCTCGGCCGTCGCGAATCTGTTCGGCGTCGGCGGGGCCGGCGAGGCTGCAAGAAGTCTCGGCAGCGGAAACAGAGAGCGCGCAGGGGAAACCTGCGCGTTTTCGTTTTGGGGCTGTGCCCTCGTATCGGTTATTTATATGATCCTTGCAGTTGTATTCCGCCATCCGTTCCTGAATCTGATGGGAGCCGGAGCACCGGATGTACACGGTTATGCCGATACCTATCTTCTCGTGACGGTCGGCCTCGGCGGTCTCGGTGTTTCCATGAGCATGGTCACCGCCCACCTGTTCCGTTCGGAAGGGCGAAGCATTGACGCGAGCATCGGTATCGTGTTCGGAAGTGTTCTTAATATTGCTCTGGATCCGCTCTTCATGTTTACATTGCTCCCGGAAGGGAAGGAAGTGCTCGGAGCCGCGCTTGCGACCGCACTTTCCAACTGGATCTCGCTTTTCATCATGGCGGGGCTTCAGCTGCGCCGCAGAAAGACCTCCGTCCTCCGCTTCCGCATCCCGCTTCACACGGATGCCGCGCTTATGAAGGGCGTCCTCTCGACCGGTCTTCCCGCCTGCATCATGACACTGTTCGAGAACATCTCCTATGCCTGTCTCGACCGTCTGATGATGGTTAACGGAACCGCTGCCCAGGCCGGTCTCGGCGTCGCAAAGAAGATTAATATGCTCGCCCACGCGACCGTCCGCGGTCTGACGCAGGGCGTTCTTCCTCTGATTGCTTATAACTATGCTTCCAAAGACTACCGCCGCACGAAACAGGTCATCCGCGACACGGTTCTGATCGCCGCGGCGATCGGCACGGTCTGCATGATCCTCTGCCTTACACTGAGCCGCCCTCTCGTCGGTTTCTTCTTAAAGCCCGGTGAGTCCCGCACAACCGGTGCGCTGTTTCTTCGGATACTGACCGTAGGCGGTCCTTTTTCCGCCTGCGCTTATACATTTATCTCATTCTTCCAGGCCGTCAAGCGGCCTCGTAAATCGTTTCTTCTCGCGATACTCCGTAAGGGCATCCTCGATATTCCGATGATGTTCATCCTGCGCGAGTTCGCGCCGCTTACCGGAAGCGTTATCGCTACGCCGGCAGCCGATATTCTGTGCTGCCTGACGTCGTTTCTGCTGTTCCTGTCGTACTATAAGAAGCACTTCACGGAAAGCCGGCTGTCTTAATTCTATTTCCACTTATCCATGTCTTTTCGTTCCATGGCGATCAGAAACGACGACTCGGGCGTGATCGGCGCTTTCGGATCCACGAAGTGCCAGTGACGGCCGGGTTCTTTGACTGCGATCACGTTGACGCTCATGGATTTGCGGAGCTCGAGTTCGATCAGGTTCTTTCCGACCCATTCCTTCTTTGCCCCGGTCTCGATCACATACATGTTCTCATCGATTTCAAAGAAGTCCTTGAAGGACGAGGAAATGAGAATCCGTGCGAGACGCATTCCGCCCTCGCCTTCGGGATCGATGATCCGGTCCGCTCCGACCTTCATGAGGATCGAAGACATATGCTCCGAGGAGGACTTCGCGATAACAAGCGGAACGCCCTGTTCCTTCGCGACCGAAACAACGGTAATGGAAGCCGCGAGATTGTTGCCGATTGCCGAAACAACAATGTCCATGTGCTTCAGACCGAGCGCGGTTACTTCACGTTCATTCTCCAGGTTGGCACAGATGCCCGAGGTGCATTTGCCCGCGATTTCGCGCACTACATCTTCGTCCATATCGACTGCCATAACATCCGCTCCCATGCGGTACAGCTTTTCCACGAGGCTCTTTCCGTATTTGCCGAGTCCCATAACGGCGATGGATTTCTTCATGGTATTCCTCCGATTGATTTATAGTCTCTGCGATTATCCTACGTAAAAATTTCCTTCCGCGTGCTTGATCCGGTTTCTCGAATCGGTGTCGCCGGCGAAGAAGCAGGCAAGCGAGATCGGTCCGATACGTCCGAGATACATGGACAGAATGATAATAACCCTTCCGGCCGCGTTCAGGTGAGGGGTCAGTCCCCTCGAAAGCCCTACCGTACCGATTGCGCTCACGACCTCGTACATGGCATCCGTGAGCGGAACGCCTCCTGTCTCCAATAAGAGCAGCATCATGACAATAATCGCACCGAAGCTGACAAATACGACGGCTGCCGCTTTACGCATCATCTCACGCGATACCCTCCGCTTAAACACAACCGATTCCTTGTCGCCGCGGACATAATGGAAGGCGTTGGTCAGTACGAGGTACGCGGTCACGGTCTTAACACCGCCCGCAGTACCGACCGGCGAACCGCCGATAAACATCAGTACACAGCCCATCACGCAGGTGCTCTCCGTAAGACCGTCCTGCGGAACCGAAGCGAATCCGGCCGTACGGAACGTCACGGACTGGAACAGGCTGTTCAGTATCTTCTTCGGAAGACTCATCCCTCCGAGCGTATCCGCGTTATTGTATTCTATGGCAAGGACCAGAGCCGCTCCGCCGAAGATCAGCGCGATTGTCATCGTCAGAACAAGTTTGCTGTGCTCCGAAAGATGGCACAATATCCGATAGGGGTTCAGGCGGTTCCGGATACCGTCGCGGATCCCGTCGACCAGATCAAACCATACGACAAATCCAAGTCCGCCGAATATGATCAAAAGCATAGTGATTGTCATCAAATATGCCGAATCGTTAAAATCGATCATGCTGTTCGGTCCGATAATATCCATACCGGCGTTACAGAACGCTGACACGGACTGGAATACCGCGTACCAGATGCCTCTTGCCGCACCGTATGCGGGGACAAATGCGAGCGCGTACAGCACCGCGCCGATTCCCTCCACAAGAAACGTTCCCTTAAAAATCCTTGTCAAAAACGCGAACAGCCCGCGGTTCTTCTCCACGTTCAGCGAATCTCCGAGCAGTTTCCGTTCACTGAAGGAGAATTTCCTTCTGCCGAGGATCATGATCATGGAGCCGACCGCCACGATGCCGAGGCCGCCGATCTGCGCAAGCAGCAGGATGATCGCCTGTCCGGCCGTGCTCCAATGGGAATAGGTATCCACAACGACAAGACCGGTTACACAGGTGGATGTCGTTGCCGTAAAAAGCGCCGTCAGGCAGTCGGTCGTCTCTCCCTCTGCCGTCGCAAACGGAAGCATCAGTAAGAACGTTCCGACCGCGATCGCAAACAGAAAGCTGAGTGGGATCATCTGCACCGGGGAAACCCTGAATTTCTGTTTTTTCTTCTTATACTCTTCCATCATCTAACGATTTTCTTTCATAATAATCCAACGGCATCATTATAACAAATAAATACGGAAAATAAAAGTACCCGGATAGCAGATGCCCGCCCTTTCGGGAAACGCCCGCCATCCGGGTATTTCAATTGGTCTTTATATCATTTGCCCGGATCCATGTAATAAGAGAACAGGGACTTCGGAATTTCCGGCTCGAGGTTTCCGCCCGGATTGGTGCTCGAGAACTTACCGATCATCGAATCCTCTTCCCAGAACCAGTTGTCGGGGTGATTCCCCGTGTATACGCAATTCGAAATGGTTTTTCCGAAAATTGCCGAGAAGTAAGATATTCCGAGAGCCTCCATATCACTGATGAGCAGCTCGTTCTGTTTCGCATAAGTCGAAACAGTCTTGAACTCATACACGTTCAACGTGGATTTGATAAGCCTCCAGCCGATTTCCAGCTTTTTGATCCTCGTACAGACTTCGTCCGGCTCATCCTCCGCGATCCGGTTGATCTCTTTCCAAAGTCCTTCGCAGATTCCGATCTCGGTATCCGGCATACGCCCGTTGACCACTCTCTTCTCATCCCAGATATGCACGCCGGCAAATGTGGTCAGAAGTCTCGTATTATAGAGATATGTGTCATCCCGGTGATTGACGATCTGATGATGATTCGCAGCCTGCTGCTCAATATGCTTCATGTACTCGCGCACGTAAATTCCGGCCTTTCCGTAAAGCATATCGGTGATAAACGCAAGCTCTTCCTCGTAGTCTCTTGTCGGATCCTGCAGGAGTCGTCCTTCTATGTAATTCCGGATGTCTCCGAACTCGGAGTCCGACTCAAGATGCCGCGAGTTACTCTGCAGGTATACGCCTTCCACACCGAGCTCATAATAAAGCTTGAGGTCATTCTGCATGACGCTCACGTTCGCGTATACTCCCGCTGTCGTCATGAAGTTTGAGTTGTAATCCCAGATCCACACATGCTTGCAGATCTTAGTCCAGTTTACGAGCTCCTGATAGTATTTTTCGTTGGTCACGTGTTTTTCGGTATTCAGGTTGCATCCGTAGCATCTGCGGATCGGCGCGTAACGGATGATTACGTAATCGTCGCATACGATGTCCTTCGGAGGTGCTTCCACCGTCCACTCGTATGCAAGCATATCGATGTACAGATTCGGGTACGCTCCGTTTTTATGCAGATCCTTCGAAATCTTATTGAGCAGCTGTACATATTCTACGGATTCATACAGCCCGCCTTTGTTTCCGTATTTGATCCGGTCATTGATGCACTTCGAGCACATACACAGATCAGACCCGTCGTTCTTGGAAATCGATATGATCTGAATCGGTGCGTTCGGATCATAACTGTGCTTGATCATGTCATAACAATGCTGCAAAACGACCGCATAAGCATCCGGATCATTTACGAGGGCATACGGACACATCTGCGAAGAGTTCCTGGTCCGCTGTGCGTCCGGAACATTGTTCTTCTGCTCGTCCCACGAGGATGCGGCATACCATTCCGGATGCGCGGCGAAATACTGCTCCGCGGGGAAGAACTCCGCAAGCAGCGTGTGTGCCTGTCCGGCGGCAAGTCCTTTCACAGTTTTGGGCGACTGATACTGGGACTTCTCATATGCGGTCAGATACCACGTCTCACGCCCCGCTTCGGTCTTCGGCAGGCAGTACGTATCGGCGTAGAAACCGTTTAATCCGAACGCGAGCGAGAAGAGACGCCCCGTGCGCGGATACTGGTCCGAAGGCCGGCTGAAATTGCCGTACAGAGGATCCGTCAGGTCATAACGCGGATCGAGGCTCGAGAAACAGATATCCATATCGGTGAAAAGAAACGGTCTTTCATAATCGATCCGGATACCCGACGTTTCATACTTAAAGTGGCTCTGATTGGTTCTGTAAAGGTCGTTCCAAGACAAGTAGTAATACCCGCCGAACGCCTCTAAAAACCGCATCGCGCCGTGCATCAGTCCGAGCTGTCCGACACCGGTGATCGCGATGCCTCCGTTATAGGAGCGGATGCAGTAGCTGTCGTTTGAACTGTATGTTGCTTTCGCGAAGGAACGGTTCGTGTTTCCGACCGAAATCTCGAACGGATACGTTCCCGCCTTCTTCGCGTCGGTCACGATCTGCGGCGTGTAGCCGTCTTCTTCTTTGATGTATTTCTGCAGAAGCTTTGCCGCGTACTGCTCTTCCGCGGTCGCATTTGCCGGCTGCACGATGACCGCAACGGGCATGTCAACCGTAAACTTGCTGTTCATGTAATCCGAGTAGTCCGTGGCCGTCAGGCTTTCGCGGTATTCCTGCGCGGCAACGTTATACCAGTAGATGCTCCGTACCAGTTTGCACAGAGGTGCCTCCGGGTTGATCATCGAAGCGTCGCAGGCGTACGAAAGTACACTGTAATTGAGGTTCGCCGTCTTTCCGTCAAGCGTTAAGGAAAATGCGAATTCTCTGTCGATATCCCACGCAAGAATGCCCGGAACCTCAAAATACCAGATTCCGTAAGTGTCCGTCACCTCATACGGATAAGCTGCTTCGGAGACCGTTCCGTCGATCATGACCGTACCGGACTGCGGTACTTCCGTGAACTTATAATAGTGGCGGATGGCAATCGAATCCGTCAGCACAAGGCTGCTGCCGTAATAGGTCGCGTAATCCGGAAGGCTTCCCGATGAACTCATGCGGTAAGCGGAGAAATCCGCCTCCTTGATCGTGACCGGAATCTCCTTTGCCCCTGCGAAATAATAATAGGCACAGGCACCGTAATCATCGATGGCTTTCGCAAGCCGCCCGGTCTCATCATCACGGGACTCCAGCTCCGTAAGATAATCCTTTACCGCGTACGAAAGAACGCCGTTCACGGCTCCGGAGTTCGTCAGGTTGATTTTCGTGCTGCCGGAATATAACGCCATCGACAGCTTCTTCGGAACATCCTTCGCGACAACCGGATGGGTAACCTTGTAGGTACCGTCGGACTGCTTCGCGGAAAGGGCGTGCGACACGCCGTCCACCTTGAGCACCGCCGACGCCGCCTGGCTGTCGCTGATACCCGCGACAAAGATATTCAGGCCGAGCGTTCCCTCTTTAATCGTCAGAGAGACGCCCGCTACCCTTGCGCCGCTTTGGGAGGCCTCTGCTCTTCCTGCTTCCTGCCCTCCGAAAATCCCGGACAGGAGCATCAGACAAAGGAACGCCGACAGGACACGCCGTCCGAACTTTATGATTCTCCTCATAATACTCTCCTCGACAATGCTAATCACTCGTAAACCCAGGGATCAGCCTTCCCAAATACCGTCTTCGTGGGATCGTAATGGAACTGTGTCTTCGAGAACAGGATCATATCGTTGTTGGTCTCATTCGGATTCTTGATCGAAACACCTTTGAAATCATTACCGATCAGTTCTTCATTCATGAGGATCTTGAGATTGCTTAACGAAACATCCTTTACGATGCGGAGCGGATATTTGTATTTTTTCGGGTTATTGAGATAAGCGGTGTTGATCACGCTGTCCGTATCCGCAAGCAGGTTCGTGAAGATCTGGAATCCGCTTGTGGCGGTAAATGAGGTCGAAGTAACCTTGCTCGCGTCAAGGACGAAACCGTCGATGATGACATTGGTCGGCATCGTACAGTAATAGGTCGTTCCGTCTTCCTCGATCGGGTCATAACCATACGGATACATAGCATCGTAGCTTGTAAAGATCAGGCGCGGCGAGTAGTTGCTCTCCGCCAGTCTCCAGGTACAGTTCTTGATAACGATATCCCCGTTCCAGTAGCTTCCGAAGTCTCTCCGGAGGCTGATAAAGTGGGTGGAATATGCGGTAACGTTTTCGACATACAATGTTCCGAAACCGACAGCGGCGATTCCTCTGTAGCCGAGAACCGAATCCTTTACGGTCAGGTTGTATGTTCCCATATGCGCATCGATACGGTTGATGCGGCAGCCGTTCTGTACGACCAGTCCTTTACAGAAGTTCGTTCCCGTCGTACCCCATCTCGATTCATCAAAAATACCCGTGGGATCCGCAGGACCCGTAAGGTCGTCCGGGGTCGGCGCGCAGGTACAGCCGTCCAGCGTTACATTTGCGCAGTATTCCGCGTAAAAATCATACGGTGCGGTGGAGTTTGTGTTGTTGCCATAGCTGAAGATGCGCAGATGGTTGGAGAATATGCAGTCCTTCAGCGTTACATACGCACAGTTGTGCACATGGAAGAAGCCCTGATACGGAGCGCCGAGTCTCGGCACATATTTAGTCTCCCCGGTATCCGAATCCACGTAGGCACTGTTCGATGTGAACATCTTATCTTCGCCGATCAGGTAGTGTTCCACGCCGATCAGTTCCGTATTGGAACGTTCCACGTTGATTCCGCGCAGCACATACGTGTGGGAATTCATCGTATTTACCTTCGTGTAAAATTTTCCGCCGCGGACCGTAAGCGTCGTCTTATCGAGCGGATAGATCTTGATATCGCAGATCTCGTCCCAGTCCCATTGAAGCGGCGTGCTGCTGTCAATCGTGCCGTCCGCTCTGACGATAACCACTTCCGTCTGGTCGCGCAGATCGGACGTCGCGGTAGCGGAACCGTTCCGTCCCCATCTCTTAAAGGATGCGGAACGAAGCACGTACAAAGCGTCTTCCTTAAAATCTCCCGGAAGCTTCGTGGTTTCCTTGGAGAAGGACTTATTGGTCATCGCCAGTGCCTTCGGAGCGGAGTAATTGGTTCCGGGCGTAGAGCTGTAATCGGGATAATCACTGAGGCTCGGATCCATTCCGAGATAGATATGGATGTCGGTCGGCTGGTGCTCTTCATTCGAGCTGCGGAAAACCCATTTCCCGTTATCCTTCTGATACCACCAAAGCGCCTGGTTCATCCATTTTCTCTTGGATTCCTGCTTGGAAGCAATCGTGAATAGGACACAATCCTTGTCGGGGATATAATACTCGATAACATCGTTTCCGTCTTTATCTTTGTACGTCCGGGAAAGAACCTTCATGCCCGAGTCATCAATGATAAACGATGCTCCTGTCCAGTCCGTATCGGTCTGTACGATGGCCCCCTTCGGATTGCTCGTATCCATATGTCCGACATAATAGGTCGCACCCTTGGTGGCCTTTACCGGAAGATCCATCTCATTGGCCGTTTTGTGCGTCAGAACGATCGCGTCGTAGTCGTCCGTAACGCCGTCGCCCTTTGCCCCAAACATCTCATAGGTGAGGAAATCGGTCTCAATCTCTTCGCCCTCCTGATACTCGCTGTACGGGTCGGCCGACTGCCTTGCTTCCTGGAACGCACGGTTATACCAGTAGATACTCTTCACGAGATTGCCGAGCGTGTCGTCCGGATTCACGGTAAGGGCGTCATGGGCATAGGTCAGGACACTGTACGAAAGGGTCGACAGCATTCCGTCAATGGAAATGGAAAGCTCATACGAATGATCGATGTCCCATGCAAGAATGGCGGGGATTTCGATATAGTACATTGCGTAATCTGCTCCGATCTCATATTCCTTTACCTGTTCCGCAGTGATCTCCTTGCCGTCGACCTTGATCACGGTCGCTCCCGGGAAATTGGTAAACTTATAGTAATGACGGATGGCAATCGTATCCCCGAGAACAAGGCTGCTTCCGTAGTAGGTTACATAAGCCGGAAGGCTGCCGGACATCTGCATCCGGTAAGCGGAGAAATCCGCATCCTGAACAGACACGGGAAGCGGATTGCTGCGTGCCGTAAAGTAGTTGTATGCACAGATGCCGTAATCATCGATTGCCTTGGCCAGATGTCCGACCGCATCCGTGCGGTCCTTCAGATTGGCAAGATAATCCTGCACGGAATAGAGAAGCGTTCCTCCTACCGCGCCCGAATTGGCAAGTGCGATTTTCGTGTTTCCGGAATACAGATTGACAGCGAACTGCTTCACAACATCCTTCGGGTCCACGAGGTGCGTCACCTTATAGGTGCCGTCCGCCTGCCTGGCCGAAAGACTGTAGGAAACGCCGTCCACTGTAACCCGGGCGTTCCCCGCCTGGCTGTCGGTGATGCCGCTGAAGAAAATGTTCAAACCGAGCTTGCCTTCCCCTACCGTAAGGGAACAACCGGCAACCCGGGCGCCGCTTTGCGAAGCGGCCTGCGCTCTCCCGTTCAGGTTAAGAGCCGCACTTAACAGAACCGCCGCGCATAAGAAAAGCGCCAGAAAGCGGTCTGCAAGCCTTCCAGATGATTTTTTCATATAATATCTCCTCATTTGTTCAAAACTATAAGTTCTGAAACAATACTAACAGAGGTATTATACTATATCCGAAAGCCAAAAGAAAGGGAAATATGAATAAATTTTGAACAAAATAATCGACATTATTCACAAATCGATGCCGGATACCGGAAAATGCCGCGCCGGGAAGGCTGCAGCATTATAAAAAAAGATGCATTTCAGGTTATATTGTGCGAGGCGTTTTCTTCTACAGTTGTAGCCTTATTTCACGCGGTTTGCGCGGAAACCATACTATAAAACCGCGCACTTCCCCGGTACAACGTTACGAGAAGCCGTTTCAGAAGGCATTTCCGCCATTTGTTCACAATTTCGTCCGGCCGCGTTTTCGTTGAAAAGGTATGTTTCACATTAAAAAATGCGTGAAGAAACTAAAATTTCCTCACGCAAGCTTTACTTTTTCGCCGTTCCGGCAGATCTGCCGTATCACTCCGTCCTTAATGCTGTAGGCTTCTCCGTACAAAGTCTCACCCGACTCATCAATGGTGATATAACTCCCGTTATTCAATGCGGTAATCTCGTGTCCCATACTGTCGGCAAATGTGATGTCTTCGATCAGCCGCATACCGTCGAGCATTTCCTCCCGTAGGCTTTCAAAATGCGGGAATATATTGGTCTTTGTGAGTCCCAGCCCTCCGATCCAGCGCTGATACGAAGGGTCAACCGCTTCTCCCGGAAGTTCGGGACCCGCGTACACGGTCTTTGCGTTGTTCATGGAACCCGCGCTCCACGCCAGAATAAGTCCTTTATAATCCGCAAGCTTTTCCTTAAGCTCGATTTCCTTCATAAACGCGTTCTGCGTCGGAACATGACCGCCGGCAAGAATAACGGTGTCCGTATCCGGAATGCGGTCCGCACTGTTCTTATTCCTTCCGTCACACATCAGAAACTCCGATGTGCTCAGACCGCTCATGCGGAAAGACTCTTTCAGGCAGTTCCGGATTTCGTCGTTTCTTCCGTAATACTCCGGCGATCCGCTGATGATCAGCACTTTCGATTCCGCTTTCCAGACGGATTGAAGAAGCGCAAGCAGACCGTTGTCCTCCGATAAAGCTGTCGGGATCCTCCTGCCGTCCGCTTTGATCTGCCCGCCGAGGGAACTTGTCAGAATTGTTTTCATTTATTCTCCGCCTTTCCCGAACGATTTCCGTATTGCGCGGTAACCGATAATATTGTTTCGATTATATTCTTTATCCGGGATAATATCAACATGTTTTTCCGGCAAATGCAAAACGGGGCCGCAAAATGCAGCCCCGCCGTGTCAATGTCCGTAATTACTTTGTGCTTTTCTTTACCGGTCTTAATACCTGATAACCGAACTTCTCGGGATAGTGTCTCTGGTAGTCCGGGCACTCCTTCTCATTCCAGTCATAACCCATGACGGACGGGTCGAAGTTCCACGCCATGTTCTCCACGGCGCCCATGACGTCCGCATTTTCCGTCATAAAATCAAACGACGGATAGCCGAATACCAGATAGTCGCCTGCCGGAATCTCGCGTAGGGCAAATCCTTCGGGGATCGGCCCCGCGTAATCAAGCGGGACACCCGTTCCGTAGAAGTACGTTCTCTTCTCTCCGTCTTTCTCCCAGCCGGCGGTGTGCGCGGTTACAATCGGGTGCGCCATAGTCTCCATGCTTGTCACGATTCCCGTAACCGTGTCGCAATCCTGATAGTCCCAGAATTCACAATAGTTCGCCGCGCGTTTTTCAAATACTCCGAGATATTTATGTGCCGGAATATGCTCTACTCTTACAAAAAGCCTTGCCTGTTCCATAGTATTAATCCTTTCCTGTTCCGAATAGTCGGGAAACAGCACGTCCTTCGGAATCTGAAGCCGTATCGGGACTGGGGTCCTGCGATACGCAGCCGGTGTACATCCGTACTGCTCTTTGAACAACCGTGAGAGTGCCTCCTGTGAGGAGTACCCGTACTTCACGGCGATGTCCAATATCCGTTCCTTCGTGTCCCGTATTTCCTCGGCGGCGCGGGCCAGACGCCTCCCGGATGCATACGATTTGATCGTCATGCCGGTCACGTCATGAAACAGAACGGAGCAATACCAGGGCGAATAACCGATTTCCGCCGAAAGGGCCTCCAGCATTCTGTTCTGTTCCGCGTGTTCCTCAATCCAGTCAATCATACGCTGAACGACTTTTATCCATTCCTTCATGTTTCTGCCTCCTGCAGGAAAGAGCGTAACATTTTCCGTGATAAAAAGTTTGATGTTTTTTGGGGAAAATACGCCGCTCCCGTCAAAATATCAGTTTCGAAATCGAATTGTTTCCAAGCGGGTAAAAAAGCCGAAAAGAGCACTTCAACAAACTACATAGAGCGAATATATTAACAGTCCGTTTGCCTTTACGGATTCTTTTGTTTCAGAAGATACCGTTTTCTTTCTTATGGCAGCGTTATCTTCCCCGGGGATTCCGGAAACTCCCGCTTCATCTACAGCTCTGTTCCGTTTCCGTCCGGCTTCATTAGCGGTTTTGATCTGTTCTGCCATAGAAAAAAAAGACACCATCCGGTTCATAACCACATGGTGTCTGAAAAATCTTTTTCTCTCGGATATTATCTCTTTGAGAACTGTTGCAGCGTATAGCAAACGAGCCGGTGGCTCGTTTGTAGCGGAATCCGCAGCAGCTATGCTGCGAGGACACCTCCGTTCGAAAAGAGTTTATCTCTTCGAGAACTGAGGTGCACGACGAGCTGCCTTCAAGCCGTACTTCTTTCTTTCCTTCATGCGGGCATCTCTGGTGAGGAAGCCTGCCTTCTTGATAGCCGGACGGTTCTCAGCGTCTGCCTTGCAAAGGGCACGTGCGATACCGTGACGGATAGCGCCTGCCTGACCGGAGAAGCCGCCGCCGCGAACGGTAACGATAACATCGTATTTGTCAGCAACACCGAGAAGTTCAAGGGGCTGACGAACGATAACCTTAAGGGTCTCAAGACCGAAATAGTTGTCAATGTCCTTCTTGTTGATGGTTACATTGCCTTTACCAGAAAGTAAATATACTCTGGCAACACTGCTCTTACGTCTGCCGGTTCCATAGAATTTGGAAGTATTCTTTGCCATAATCGTAAATCTCCTTTCTGATTATTAGAACTTAAGCTCTTCGGGCTTCTGAGCTGCATGCGGATGCTCAGCACCTGCATAAACATGAAGCTTCGTAAGCATGCTTCTTCCGAGCGGTCCCTTCGGAAGCATACCCTTAACAGCAAGGGTAATAACATCAGCGGGCTTCTTCTCAATCATCTCACGGAGCGTGGTCTCACGCATTCCGCCCGGATAATCGGAGTGGTTGTAGTAAATCTTCTGATCAAGCTTCTTACCGGTTGTCTTGATCTTCTCTGCATTGATTACGATAACATAATCACCGGTATCGATGTGAGGTGTAAAGATCGTCTTGTTCTTACCTCTCAAAA
>JAGADM010000063.1 GCA_017613595.1 Lachnospiraceae bacterium
GGCCGTTAAGGTTCTGCAGGAGGCTGAGGCTTACAACGGTCCTTCCCATATCATCGGCTATGCTCCCAGCGAACTCCACGGAATCGCAAAGGGCGGTATGAACCACTGCCAGGATGAGATGAAGAAGGCTGTTAAGGCCGGTTACTGGAACCTGTTCTCCTTCAATCCTGCTCTTAAGGCGGAAGGCAAGAATCCGTTCACCCTTACCTCTAAGGAAGGTGACGGCTCTTATCAGGAATTCCTGAACAACGAGTCTCGTTACACCCGTCTTGTTAAGCCGTTCCCGGAGAGAGCAGAGAAGCTGTTCGCAGAGTCCGAGAAGGTTGCAAACGAGCGTTACCAGCACCTGCTTAAGCTTGTTGAACTGTACAAATAATGGTATTTGAACGGTTCGGCAGATAAGCGTATTTGTTGAAGTTTCTTAAACTTTACAAATATGCGAAATATGATGTATAATGTGAGACGGTATGTTACGGCATACCGTCTCATTTTCGTTAGGGCGGAAAGCCCGGCGCAACAATACAGAGAGGGGTTTACGGCAAATGAAATTAGACATTTCTTTGAAGGGCAATGAGAAGGTATCCTTTTGGAACAATGTGGATTTCTGTGTCGGCACCGGCCGTGCGGGTCTGGCGCTTACGGAAGAGTATCTGAAGGAACTCTCATTTGTCCAGGACATTATCGGATTTAAGCACATCCGCGGACACGGCCTGTTCACGGACGACCTTGCGATTTACCAGAAGCGCAAGAACTGGCACACCGGTGAGATTACAATCGAGTATAACTTCACGTATCTGGACCGCATCATGGATGCGTATCTGGAACGGAATATCGTACCTTTCCTCGAGCTCGGATTCATGCCGAAGGAGATGGCAAGCGGCGACAATACGATTTTCTACTGGAAGGGCAATACGACGCCTCCGAAGGATTACAAGGATTGGACGGACATGGTTACCGCAACGCTTGAGCACCTCGTAAAGCGTTACGGCGAGCAGGTTTACTCCTGGCCGATCGAGGTATGGAACGAGCCCAACCTTCCCGGTTTCTGGAAGGACGCGAACATGGAAGAGTACTTCCGTCTGTTCAAGGAAACGTTCCTTGCGATCAAGAAACTCGACAAGCGTTTCCGCGTCGGCGGTCCCGCAATCTGCGGCGTCCGCGACAAGGAATGGATGAAGGGATTCTTCGATTTTTGTAAGAAGGAAGGCTTAAAGCCCGATTTCGCGACGAGACATCACTATACGACCGAAATGCCGAAGTTCGACGGACACTATACCTATCAGCAGCTGTCCGATCCGGAACTCGGTTTTGAAAACCTGCAGGGATCCCGCGACATTATCGATTCCTATAAGGAATTCAAGGGCATGGAGATGCATCTGACGGAGTTCAACACCTCCTATACGCCTACCAACCCGCTGCATGATACGAACGAGAACGCGGCTTATCTTGCTTACCAGCTTGAGCGTCTCGGCGAGACCTCGTATTCCTATTCCTACTGGACGTTCGGCGACGTTTTTGAGGAGAACGGCGTACCGTTTTCACTTTTCCACGGCGGATTCGGTCTCGTGGCGCACGGCTGCATCCCGAAGCCGACGTTCTGGACATTTGCCTTCTATAAGAGACTGCAGGACGACGCGACGGAATGCGTTTATAAGGGTAAGAACGCGGTTATCGTAAAGACCCGTCAGGGCGGCTACGAAGCAATCTTCTGGAACATGTCGAACGACGAGACGCTTCCGGTAAATGTGAAGCTTCCCGCTGACGTGAAGGAATATACGATGATCAGCGAAACCGTCGATCCGGTTACCTGTAACCCGCAGAAGGCATGGCATGACCTCGGCGAGCCGAAGAACCCGTCGAAGGAGCAGGTAGAGCTGATCCGCAGGTTCGCTTATCCGCTCTGCGCAAGCGATGTCCTCACGAAGTCGCGCGGCGGCAAAGTAACCGTTTCCCTTGAGATTCGTCCTCAGGGCGTCGTATACGTATCTCTCACTCCCCGTGAGTTCGAGGGCGACCGCGGATTTACATACGGCCGGAGAGAATAGAATCATACACAGGGGGATACAGATGACAGAAGATATTCTGGAGTTATTGGAGAAGATGGGCTTTACGGTTCTTCCGGACGGACCGGAAGGATGCCCGATTTACGCGAAAAAGAATCAGGGACAGGGCTTCGGAATCGTTGTGGTTGACTGCGAGAAAACGGGAGACCGTCTGACGAAGGAACTGCACCGTACGATGGTTACATGGACGCAGGAACAGCTGACAGCCGACGGATGTGAGGCCTCGGTCATCACACTGTTCATCACTTCCGAACTTGCCAAGTACGCGCTTTTCGGCGAAGGAACGCAGTTCTGGATCATCACGCCTGCGGGCAGGATCATCGTAAGAACCGGACAGCCGGAAGATTTCGCGGGTATCCGTGACGAACTCAATAAGAAGATTGCGCCTCCGGCGCCTGTGCAGAGCAGCATTTCGGCTGAACCGCCGGTTGTTCAGATCAAGAACACGGGCGGCTATATGCCGGACGGCTTTTTTCAGGAATCGGCGTATACTCTGAGGGGCTGTATTTTTACGCTTGCCCTGGTGTTCCTGAATATCCTGATATTCTCGATGGGTTCTTCACAGGAAGACGGCATTGAAAGCCAGTGGCAAACCTTTGGATCAAGCTGGAATTCCACAATCAGCGGCGGCAAAGTATGGCAGATATTTACCAGCATGTTTATTCATATCAGTTGGTGGCATCTGGCTGCGAATATGTTTGCGCTTTTGATCATAGGCTTCTGGTTTGAGAGAAGAATCAGCAGAAGAGGTTTTCTTGCGGTATACTTCGGCGGCGGTCTTGTCGCAAGTATGGTGTCCTTGTTCTACCGCGGAGTCATTATGGCGGACTCTCCGAAAATAGTGAAGGTTGGCTGGATTACCTATGAAATCGACCAGCGGACCATCGTTGCAGGCGGTGCGTCCGGCGCTATCATGGCGCTTGCCGGAGCAACGTTCTTCCGCATGTTCATCGGCCGCTCGTTCGACGGATACTGGCCTGCGGAACGGAAACCGTATCTGGATGTTCTGGTTTTCGTCAGCGTCATCATAAATATCTATTATGCAATATTTGTGAAGGAACAGGGTAATACGGACATATCCGCTCATCTGGGCGGTCTCTTCGGAGGATTTCTGATCATGAGTCTTGTAATGGTCATTCTATACAGGCGTGAGCAGAAATACGCGTAACATTTTACGGGATTAACGACCGGGCAGAGTATTCTGCCCGGTTTTTTCACGGAATAATCCATGAAGCGAAAGAATATTACGGAAAATGCAAAGATTGTTCTTGACTTTAACGCGTTAAAGTGTTACACTTTGACCGAACGAATTGCGAGAGGTATGTATTTCTTAAAAGGATACATGCTTCTTTTACGGAAATAAACGAAAAGCGGCAGGAGGGATGAGTCCTTGCCGCGGTTTTAGGAGAGAACAATGCCGATTACCGAATTTCTTGTAAGAAACGCCGAGCTCTACCCGAATGAGGTATGTCTCGTTGAGATCAACCCGGCGGAGCAGAAGAGCCGTACCTGGCGTGAATATGAGCTGATTGAGAGCGACCGTGACGAGAAGTACCGCCGCGAGATGACATGGGAGGATTTCGACCGTAAGTCCAACCGTTTCGCGAACCTGCTTTTGAGCCGCGGCGTTAAGAAGGGCGACAAGGTTGCAATCCTTCTTATGAACTGCCTTGAGTGGCTTCCGATTTACTTCGGCGTTCTGAAGACCGGCGCGCTTGCCGTTCCGATGAATTACCGTTACACCGCCGATGAGATCAAGTACTGCCTTGACCTTGCGGACTGCAGCGTCCTCGTATTCGGTCCCGAATTCATCGGCCGTATCGAAGACATTGCGAACCGGATTCCCAAGATTAAAGAGATGTTCTATGTCGGAGAGGACTGCCCGTCATTTGCCGACAGTTAC
>JAGADM010000004.1 GCA_017613595.1 Lachnospiraceae bacterium
CTTGACAAATCCCCCGCCGATGGGGTAAAGTATGTCCATAATTGATTCACACAAAGGCTGAGATGAAGAGGAGTACGTTTCAACCGACCGCCAGAGAGACCGGTTCAAGGCTGAAAGACCGGTTCGGAAACGGAGGGACGGAAGTAGCTTCGGAGCTGAGATTTCGAACCCCAGTGAAGTAGAGGTCTCCGGGTAATCCCGTTAACGATGAGCTGCTTAGTTGAGCGGCGTAAAGAGGCAGCATCCGCTGCGAAATAAGGTGGTACCACGACAGCCCCTCGTCCTTATACGACGAGGGGCGTTTCTGATTTCAGGAGGTATAATATGAAAGAACTAGCAAAGACCTATGATCCCAAAGGGATTGAAGACAGACTGTATCAGTTCTGGCAGGACAAGAAGTATTTCCATGCCGAAGTTCGCCCGGACAAGAAGCCTTACACGATCGTAATTCCGCCGCCGAACATCACCGGACAGCTGCACATGGGCCATGCCCTTGATAACACGCTGCAGGACATCCTGATCCGTTTTAAGAGAATGCAGGGCTATGAGACACTGTGGCTTCCCGGCACCGACCACGCTTCGATCGCGACCGAGGCGAAGATCGTTGCGGCTATGGCACAGGAAGGCATCAAGAAAGAGGACATCGGCCGTGAGAAGTTCCTCGAGAGAGCATGGGAATGGAAGCGCCAGTACGGCGGCCGCATCGTATCGCAGCTTAAGAAGATGGGCTCCTCCTGTGACTGGGACCGTGAGCGTTTCACGATGGATGAGGGCTGCAACAAGGCCGTTAAGGAAGTATTCGTAAACCTTTACAACAAGGGTCTTATCTACCGCGGAAACCGTATCGGAAACTGGTGTCCGCACTGCCTTACGGCAATTTCCGATGCCGAGGTTAACTATGAGGATCAGGCAGGCCATTTCTGGCATTTGCGTTATCCTTATACCGACGGAAGCGGCTACATTGAGATGGCTACGACCCGTCCCGAGACGATGCTCGGCGATACCGCCGTTGCGGTAAATCCGAACGATGAGCGCTACAAGGACTGCGTAGGCAAGATGATCACGCTTCCGCTCGTAGGCCGTCAGATCCCGGTTATCGCGGACGACTATGTTGATATGGAATTCGGTACCGGCGTAGTTAAGATTACGCCCGCACACGACCCGAACGACTATGAGGTAGGCCTTCGTCATAATCTCGAAGTAGTGAACGTTCTGACGCCCGACGCTAAGATCGTTGACGATTATCCGAAATACGCAGGAATGGACCGTTACGAAGCGCGTGAGGCCATTGTAAAGGACCTCCAGGCTTGCGGCGCGCTTACGAAGATTGAGGATTACAGCCATAACGTAGGAACGTGTTCCCGCTGCAACACGACGATCGAGCCCCGTGTTTCGATGCAGTGGTACGTAAAGATGGAGCCCCTTGCCGGACCCGCGATCGATGCGGTTAAGCAGGGCAAGACGAAGTTCGTTCCCGAGCATTTCGATAAGACGTATTATCACTGGCTTGAGGGCATCCGCGACTGGTGTATCAGCCGTCAGCTCTGGTGGGGTCACCGGATCCCGGCATTTTACTGCGATGACTGTGGTGAGATGGTTGTAACGAAAGATGAGACCGCGATCTGTCCGAAATGCGGAAAGCCGATGCGTCAGGATCCTGATACGCTGGATACCTGGTTCAGCTCGGCACTGTGGCCGTTCTCGACGCTCGGCTGGCCCGAGAAGACGAAGGAACTTGAGTACTTCTATCCGACGAGCACGCTTGTAACCGGCTACGACATCATCTTCTTCTGGGTAATCCGTATGATGTTCTCCGGTCTTGAGCATATGGGAGAGGTTCCGTTCAAGACGGTTCTGATCCACGGTCTCGTAAGAGATTCCCAGGGCCGCAAGATGAGCAAGTCACTCGGCAACGGTATCGATCCTCTTGAAGTAATCGACAAATACGGCGCCGATGCACTCCGCTTCACGCTTGTAACCGGCAACGCGCCCGGAAACGACATGCGTTTCTATTGGGAGCGTGTGGAGGCAAGCCGTAACTTTGCCAATAAAGTATGGAACGCAAGCCGTTTCATCATGATGAATATGGAGCAGATGGGTGAGGACGGCAAAGTAACCAACGTTGATCCCGCTTCCCTGACCGACGCCGACCGCTGGATCCTTTCGAAGGCCAACGGCCTTACGAAGGAAGTTACCGAGAACATGGAGAACTTTGATCTTGGTATTGCCGTAGGTAAGATTTACGACTTCATCTGGGAAGAGTTCTGCGACTGGTATATCGAGATGGTTAAGCCCCGCCTGTACGGCGAGGATAAGGAATCGAAGAAGGCTGCAATCTGGACGCTTCGCACCGTTCTTACAGAGTCTCTGAAGCTTCTTCATCCGTATATGCCGTTCGTTACCGAGGAAATCTACCGCACCTTAAAGGATGCAGAAGGCGTTCTTACCGATGACACGTCCATCATGATCTCCGCATGGCCGGAGTTCGATGCCGCTCTTGACTTCCCGAAGGAAGAGGAAGCGGTTGAGCTTATTAAGGCAGCCGTTACCGCAATGCGTGCACGCAGAAGCGAAATGAACGTTCCGCCGTCACGTAAGGCAAAGGTATTCGTTGTTTCCGATTCGGAGCACATCCGCAGCATCTTCGAGGGAAGCGGCAGCTTCTTCGCATCCCTTGCAAGCGCAAGCGAAGTAACGGTTCAGAGTGATAAGACGGGCATCGAGCCCGATGCCGTTTCCGTAGTGATCGCCGGCGCGACCATCTACATGCCGCTTTCGGATCTTGTAGACATCGCAAAGGAAATCGAGCGTCTGCAGAAGGAAAAGGAGCGTCTGACCGGCGAGCTTGCCCGCGTAAACGGCATGCTCAGCAACGAGCGCTTTGTATCCAAGGCACCCGAGGCGAAGATCGCCGAGGAGCGCGCGAAACTTGAGAAATACACCGCGATGATGAAGCAGGTAGAGGAACAGCTTGCGCATCTCGGAAAACAGTAGAGACAGCAAGGATGATCACGGTTTCGTCTGCGAATGGGATAATGCCGTGAAACTTAGGTAGTGCTTGATTTTTAGTGGCAGAATTGGTATCATATATGCGGTATACCCTTTCGGGGAGAACCGCGTATGACGCCGGTTCTGCCATTTGTCTGTAAGACGACCTGTAGGGAGGCTGAAAGAATGATTAACTTTGATGAAGAAATCGCAAAATACGGCCCGAGTCTGGAAATCAGCCAGGCGGAAGAGGCGGTTCTGAGCCGCGAGATTATCGATGTGGCCGATATTATCGAGAAGATTTTGCAGGATAAGAAAGACTCATAAGGGGAGAACGGTATGATTTGTCCGAAATGCGGCGCGAACATGACGCTCAAAAAGGGTGTCTGCGCTAAATGCGGTTACGATATTGAAGTCAACCAGAAGACCCGTAAATACTCCTGCTATTACTACAACCAGGGGCTATCCAAGGCTCAGGTCCGCGACCTTTCCGGTGCGGTGGACATGCTGAACCGCGCGCTCAAAGTAAGCAAGAAGAACGTTGACGCGAGAAACCTCCTCGGCCTGATCTACTTTGAGATGGGCGAGGTGGCGCTGGCAATCCGCGAGTGGATCATCAGCAAGAGTTTTTTGGAGGAGAATAATCCGGCGACCCGTTATCTGCAGATGCTGCAGAATAACACGACCAAGGTTGAGAATTACAATAACGCGATCCGCAAATACAATGCGGCGGTCGAGCTTGCGAAACAAGGCGGAGACGACCTGGCGCTGATCCAGTTAAAGAAGGCGGTACAGCTGAACCCGAAGTATGTCCGGGCATGGCAGCTGCTGGCGCTTCTTTACATGCGGAACGGCGACAATGACCGCGCGAGAAGGTGTCTGAAGAGGACGCTTTCGATTGATATAGCCAATACGACTTCCATCGGTTACCTGAAGGAAATCCGTAAGATCAAGCGGATGGGACGGCAGATTCAGATCTCCGTAACGGATAATGCGGAGGTTACGCCCGACAGCGAAGAAATGAAGGGCGAGGCTAATGTTTCCATTACGCCGAGCTTCCGGTATGCGGAGGATAAGCCCGACTACCGGTCGTTCATATGCCTTTGTGTCGGTCTTTTTGCCGGCATTCTGTTCGTGTTCTTCCTTGTCATCCCGAGCGTAAAGACCGGTATGCAGGAAGAGTTCAAGCAGAAGCAGATTTCGCTTGCGGAACAGCAGTCGAGTTACCTGGCGGAGATTGACGCTCTTGAGAAGAACAACGAGTCGCTGCAGTCCAGACTGGAGATGCAGGAACTCGAACTCGAAGCGAAGCAGGATGAACTGGAAAGTGCTGCGGGCCGTGCCGGCGGCGCCAACGTGTTCAGCATGGTGGAATATTATCTGAAGATGCGGAATTCCGGGGATTCCTCGCGTATGAACCTGTATATTCTGCAGACAAGACTTCGTAAGATCTCGCAGCAGGAGATGTCCAACGCGAGCGTAAAATCCATCGTAGCCATGGTGGAGAAGAGTTATCCGGATGTTCATAATGTTACCATGACAAGCGCGGAACTTCATGCGGAAGGCGTGACGCTCTTCTCGAGCGAGCGTTTCGGCGACGCGCTCGAGTTCTTCGTATGCGCATATGAGAAGTCTCCGGATAATGAGAAAAACCTGTTTTATATGGCAAGAAGCTATCAGTTTACCGGTGATACCGTCAATGCGAAGAAATACTTCAACGAGTATAAGGAACGGTTCCCGGAAGGCGTATATTATTACACCGTGGAGGATCAGCTGAAGAAGCTTCAGTAGTGGGGGAAGTATGAGAAAGAAGCATTGTTCTTATAAGACAATTGCAGCAAGAATCGGCATCGTAATCGGCATTACGGTGCTTTTTCTCGTTATCACTTTGTTCTCGGTCCTGCTGATTGTCAACTACGGACCGAGCCAGCGCGCGCATAAGCTTTTCGTAAAATCGGTCCGCGAGACAAGCGCAATCGGCTTTCTGGCAAACTGGTTTACAACCGATGAGGAACTGGAGCAGATATTGAAGGGCAATACGATCGAGGATATCGAAGAGATTACCGATGTCAATCTGATCCATATTCCGACGCAGGCGCCGGAAGGCCCGACAACACCGCCCGAACCGGTTAAGATCATCGAGTATCTTGAGAACGGTGAGGAGCGCGTCGTTACGAAGGCAAGCGACGGACATGTCTATGACCATCTTATTTCCGATGAGGACGGCATCATTATCTGTGAGGTGTTCGGATCCACATACCGCGGTCATATGATGATCGTACAGGATCCTTCCCGCGTATTTGTCGGTGTATGTAAGAATATCGGTAATCCCAATGCGGGAGGACAGAAGGTTTCCCAGATCATGGAGCGCTACGGTGCCGTTGCGGCGACCAACGCAGGCGGTTTCGATGACCCGAACGGTCAGGGCTCCGGAACGATACCGCTCGGATTTGTCTACTCCGAAGGAAAGCGCGTGTACAGCGGCGGAGCGGATCTTCTGATCGGCTTTGACAAGAACAATGTTCTTGTGGTCGGGGAAATGTCAACGAGTAAGGCCGATTCGCTCGGCATCCGTGATGCGGTTACTTTCCGCCCGGCGCTGATCGTCAACGGACAGCCGGCTAAGATTTCCGGTACCGGAGGCGGACTTAACCCGCGTACGGCAATCGGACAGAGAGCGGACGGAGCGGTTCTTCTGCTTTGTATTGACGGCCGTCAGGCCAATTCGCTCGGTGCGACATATGCCGATCTGATTGAGATTTTTCTGGATTTTGAAGCGGTTAACGCAGCCAACCTTGACGGCGGCAGTTCCGCGCTGATGATGTATAAGGGCAAGGACGTTTCAAGCCGTTCCAACCTGATCAGCGACCGATATCTTCCGACAACGATTCTGGTGAGGTAGCAGGCTATGAGACGAAAGAAAAAAACGCTGAGCCGTTTCTGGATCGGCGTGCTGATTTACGCCGGCGTGCTTCTGATCGCCATGCTTGTTGTGGATGACCTTCTTTGGACGAAGCTCGAACGGTATGAAATAACCGAAGAGAAGAAAGAGCGTGACCAGCGCGCCAAGATTGCGAAGGCCGCGGAGGAGCGGAGACAGCAGACCCCGACTCCGACCCCGAGTCCGACGCCGACTCCCGAGCCGATCATTCTGGAAACCGTAAAACTGGTTAAGCCGGCCGAAATGACCTGCTACATCGACGGAGTGGAATATGCGGACGGCGTGTGGGAGACGGAAGAGGATACGGAAACATTTGCCGGCCTCATCGCGGTGACCGGACAGTATTCCGAGTATGAAGGCGTTTTAGACGGGCTGATCCCGCAGCGCGAGAGTACGGTCGTAACGATTGAAAAAGGCAAGGGAATCGCCTTCCTCGACCGTGACGGAACATACCTGACCGCCAAGGAGTCGACAACGGAGATCGAAGTGGACGGACAGATGCGAAGGATCCGTCAGCTGACATGTCCTTATTACAATAACCTTTCCGAGTACGAGACGATGACGGAAAAGGGCTTTGACTTCCTTACGAAGTTCTGTCTGTTCGTTTCGAGGGACAAGCAGGCATCGGAGATGAAGCCGTATTTTCCGAAGAACTCGAAATACTATACCGTAATCGCGTCGCTTGACAACTCCTGGTTCAACGGTCACAATAAGCCGCCGACATACACGAACAAGACAGTTCGCGAGTATATCGGATACGGCGATTCCGTTATCTATATGGATCTGACGATGCATCAGAGCTTTGTCGCGTCATGGACGGGACAGCAGTTCGATTCCGAGGTCGGCCATCCGATCTGGTTCGTGAAGATCGACGGCGAATGGAAGGTAGCTTCGATCATCTTCAGCAGCCAGGAAACGATTGAGCAGAATTGATAACGTACATAGAGACGCCCGCCGCGGAGAGAATCCGGAAGGGCGTTTTCTTTGACTTATAAACCTATTGACACAGTAGGTAAAAGGGTATATAATCAAAGCGACAGTAGAGAAGGGAGAACAAAACGTGATATACGCAGATAACGCAGCAACAACGAAGATGAGTAAAGAAGCCCTTAGAGTGATGGTTTCCGTTATGGAGGAGACGTACGGCAATCCGTCCAGTCTGTACAGCATCGGGCAGCGCGCCAAGGAAGTGCTGGAGCAGGCACGTGCCGATGTAGCGGCCGTGATCGGAGCTGGGGCAAAGGAGATTACCTTCACTTCCGGCGGCAGCGAGGCGGACAATCAGGCAATCCGGACGGCGGCATTACTCGGTGCGGCAAAGGGTAAGAAACATATCATATCGTCCGCATTTGAGCATCACGCGGTACTTCATACATTGGATAAACTATCAAAAGAAGGTTTTGAGATAATGCTCCTGCCGGTACACGAGAACGGAATTGTCGTTCCGCAGGAGGTGGAAGAGGCAATCCGCGAAGATACCTGCCTTGTGACGATCATGTTCGCGAATAACGAAATCGGAACGATTCAGCCGATCCGTGAGATCGGAAGCATATGCCGCAGTAGGGGTGTACTTTTTCACACGGATGCGGTGCAGGCGGTCGGACATCTGCCGATCAATGTCGCCACGGACAACATCGATCTTCTTTCCGCTTCCGGCCACAAGTTCCACGGGCCGAAAGGCGTCGGATTCCTGTATGCGCGTAAGGGCATCAGACTCATCAATCTGATCGAGGGCGGCGCACAGGAGCGCGGCAAGCGCGCCGGTACGGAAAATGTGCCCGGTATCGCGGCAATGGCAGCAGCGCTTAAGGAAAGCGCGGCCTCCATGGAGAAGGCGTCGGCGGTAACGAAGGCAAGAAGAGACCGTCTGATTGCAGGCCTTTCCGAAATTCCGCATGCGGCACTGAACGGCGACGCCGTAAGGAGACTTCCCGGAAATGTAAGCTTCTGCTTTGAGGGAATCGAAGGAGAATCGCTCCTGTTACTGCTAGATGATAAAGGAATCATGGCTTCTTCCGGAAGCGCCTGCACATCCGGTTCGCTTGATCCGAGCCATGTACTGCTTGCGATCGGAAGAGTGCATGACGTGGCGCACGGTTCGCTTCGGCTGACGATCAACGAGGAAACGAGCGATGAGGATATCGAGAACATTATTACCGCGGTGAAAGAAGTGGTTTCCTATCTGCGCGGATTCTCGCCGGTATGGCGCGATCTGACCGAAGGAAAAACAAAGCACATTTTATAGAATGAGATCGGAGGAACAGATATGGCTTTATACAGTGAAAAGGTGATGGATCATTTCCGCAATCCGAGAAATGTCGGAGTGATCGAGGATGCGAACGGAATCGGTGAAGTCGGCAACGCCAAATGCGGCGACATCATGAAGATGTACCTGAAGATAGAAAATGACATCGTAGAGGACGTAAAGTTTGAAACCTTCGGCTGCGGAAGCGCAATCGCGTCAAGCTCCATGGCAACCGAAATGATCAAAGGAAAGCCTCTTTCCGAGGCGATGCAGCTTACGAATAAGGCAGTGGCGGAGGCGCTTGACGGACTGCCGGATTATAAGATGCACTGTTCCGTGCTTGCCGAGGAGGCAATCCGCAACGCCATCGATGACTATTACAAGAAGAAAGAACAGAATGCGGACGGCTGACCGGGGAAGTGATTCAAGCGGAAACGGCTGTACCTTTTAAAAAGACCGGCCGGAAGAATTACCTGAACGGAAAGCATTAAGAAAACCCGGAGAACTCCGAAACGGAGTTCTCCGGGCTCTTTTTATGTTTGGAAGCAAGGGGGCTCGAACCCCTGACCTTTCGCGTGTGAGGCGAACGCTCATCCCGGCTGAGCTATGCTTCCGCTACTTCTGTATTCTAATACTCCGGGAAAGATTTTACAACAGGAAACAGCGGGCTTTCTTAGCAAAGCCGCAGGAATTCCGTCCGAAACGGCGGAACGCACAGTACAATCAGTCACCTGCGTCGAAGTGCTCAAGAAGAGATCCCTTCGCAAGCGGTTTCGTATCGCCGTGCATGACAAATGACATCGTGATGAATGCCATAACCATGAAGAAAACCGAATACGGGAACAGCGTCCGGTAGGAAACGTACTGTAAAAGCGCCCCGGAGGCAATCGGCGTGATAACCTGTGCCGCCATCGAGAACGTGTAGTAGTATCCGGTGAAACGTCCGATATCGCCGGCTTCGCACATATCCACAACCATCGGCAGAGAGTTTACATTGATCGCTGCCCAGCCGATACCGATCAGCAGGAAGAACAGGATTGCGGTAATGTGATAGGACGTATAGAAGAACAGCGCCGCATAGCTGACGGCCATCGTAACGACACCGGCAAGAATAACCTTCTTGCGTCCGAACTTTCCGGAGATAATACCGATCGGAAGATAGCTGATTACAGCCGCTACGGACGCGATTAAGAGACAATCCGCATAATCGCTGCCGATACTCCACATCTCGGTTGCGTAACGCGAAAATGCGGTCGTTACGGCGTTGTAGGCGATATACCAGAAGGCAACGGAGAGCAGAAGGAATAGCAGGCTCTTACGAACCGGAGCAGGAAGCCTTCCGGAGGACTTGCTTCCCTCTTCCTTCTCCTCGGCGGGATCCATGGAGATGCCGGCTTCCGCGCATTCCTTACGGACATCCTCGGCAAGTTTATTTTCGTTGATAAAGACGGCAAGAATGATAATGCTTAACAGCATGAGTGCCGAAATCGAAACGAACAGCAGGAGATAGCTCGGGTTCTCTTCCGCGTTTCCGCCGAACACCTTGATCATCACAAGAGCATAGATAAATCCGACGGCACCCATAAGGTTGATAACCGCATTGCCTTTGCTGCGGAGCGGCGGCGGTGTAAGGTCGGGCATGAGCGCAACCGCGGGAGAGCGGTAGAAACTCATCGAAAGAAGCAGAAGGAACAGTATGATCATGAAGACAGGCAGATTGCCCGGCTTGTTTACCACGTGAAGCAGAAGCAGCAGGCCTGCGGAAAGGATTGTGCCGACATAGATGAACGGCGCACGCTTTCCGATTCGCGTACGGCAGCGGTCCGACCATACGCCGAATACGGGAAGAAGGAACAGCGCGAGCACGTTGTCGATCGCCATAACGGCGCCGACAGGCGTGTCCTTCAGTCCGAAGGTGTATTTCAGGATTAAGGGAGTGATACTGTCATACATCTGCCAGAAAGCAGAGATGGAAAGAAATGCAAAACCGATCAGAATCGTCCGTTTGGTACGCAGTTTCATAAGAACCTCCGGTGATATTTCTCGAATATATCAAGTATAACCGAAATCAGCCGAAAGGGGAAGAGTTTTTCGTATCAGAGGGAGGAAAATAATTATCCGTATAAGGGAAGCAGCCACCAAAGAATTCCTTGGCAGAAACTCTTTGATGGCTACTCCCCGCGCGTAATATAAAGAGGATAGAAAACCTGCAGATTCATGACCGGAACCGTTGAAAAACGCTCCGGAACGGAGGCTGTACCTCCGATGTATCGCCTATTTGCACAAAGCATAGCACATGGGCGAGGAAAATGCAAATAAAATGTTGTATTTTATCAAAAAAATGTCATTTGCCGTTCAAACACAGTTTCAGAATGTGAAAGAGTGTTGGATTTTGATACTACATCTGTTTTTTTACGATTGTATATTCGTTTCCGTACTGGAAATATGGACACTCAAAATGATGACCGGCAAGAAAGTGCGCCATCTCATCCTCGTCGAGATCCTTCGTGCAGACGTAGCAGTCGTAGTCCTCGTCATATTCGTAATTGATGCAGTATTCGCAGTTGGAAGGTACGTCTTTCATGGTATGAACCGTAACGGCTCCTTTCATCGGATCATCAGTTCTCGGGGCCCGGAGTTTCGGACGGAGGAGGAGCGACATAGTGGGTATGAACGGAACACGGTACATCGTTCTCCTTCGGAAGAATATTCTTCGTGTCTTTGGTTCCGCCGTGCTCAAGCGCCTGTTCGGATTCTTCTTTGATCAGGTATACCTTTTCGGTTGTATTCGGACAGAACTCGTTCGCCCGGCATCCGGACTCGTTACAGATCTTAACCGCCTCGTGACAGGTACAGGATTCCTTCGGGACCGTGCCCACCGCGAATTTCTCGTTAGTGATACAGCTGCCGCCCTCGGCTTTGTCACAGAGACCCTTTACGGCGAGCTTGCCGCATTTCGTACATACGTCCGCGCTGGTGATATTGGCGGCCCTTTCAAAACCGGCGCTCTTGCAGCCCTTCAGTTTATGAATGTCCTGCATGACGTTCTTCCAAAGGGTACGGAAATAGTATTTGCCGGTACCGTTCTGCGGAAGGTTGTCATCGAAACCGCTCCAGATTGCCGCACAGTAGTAAGGTGTGAAACCAACGAACCACAGGTCGACATAGTCATGCGCGGTTCCGGTCTTACCGGCGACCGTAATGCCGAGGCTCTTATCAAAGCGGCAGGCGGTAGCGGTACCCTTGGTCGTCGTATCGACCATGGCATCCGTCAGCAGCCATGCGGTCGTCTTCTTCATAACTTCCGTATAATGGATATCGTTATTCAGCAGTACGTTGCCGTCGTGATCGAGAATTACGGTGTAGTAGCGGGGCTCGATGTAAACGCCTTTGTTTGCGATGGCGGAATATGCGGCGGTCATCTCCAGTACGGAACAGCCGACCGAAAGTCCGCCGAGCGCAATCGCGTAGTTGTAGTCGGAAACGCCGTCGCTCGGATCGGTGTCGATGTTCTTGATTCCGAGACGCTGCAGATATTCGACGGAAGTACGTACGCCGACCTTTTCGATACAGCGTACCGCAACGATGTTCAGGGAATCGTAAATACCGATACGGATTGACTGCAGACCGCGGTAGTTTTCGTTGCCGCTTCCCTGGTCATACCAGTTGATTACGGCCTTGCCGCTTCCCGGATAAGTATAGTAGGAATCGTCAAATGTGGAGGCAAGCGTCAGACCGGCCGCGTCAATGCCGGGCAGGAAGGATGCCAGAACCTTGAAGGTCGAACCTGCCTGACGGAAGGTTCCGCTGGCACGGTTAAGAACACGGTTTCCGACCTTCTCGCCGCGGCCGCCGTACTGCGCGATGACTTCGCCGGTATCGGGCTTCATGACAACCATGGCGCATTGCGGTCCGAGAGAGATGGCCCGGTTCTCCTGAACGGACGCAATCTCCTCGTCAGGGTGGGCCGAACGGAAGTCTTTCTTCTTGGCCTCGACAAATTCATCCAGCTTCGCTTCGAGATAATTCTTGTCGGTGGTATAGATGCCGAGCACCGCGTTCGTCGTGCTGCTCTTATGATAGTTCAGCACGTTGGAGTCCTTATGGGCGTTGTTGTACTCCACAAAATCCTTTAGGTGGTAATGCTGCGCTATGCCGGACTTACCGACGATCGAAAGCGCGTACTGTGTGGAAAGCTGATAGTAGGAACCGGTCTTTCCGACGGCAGGGAAATTCGACTCGTCCGTGAAATAGCCGTCCATAATGGACTGCGCGGCCTTGTCCTGCGTGGTATAGATCTGCAGTCCGCCGCTGTAGAGAAGCGTATTGGCCTCTGCCGCGGAATAGCCTGAGGCACGGAGGTCCTTCAGAACCTGCGTGATCAGCTCGTCGACGAAATAGGAGTTGTACTCCGTACCGGAATCGATCTTGATCTGGTTCTGCATCTGGATACGGATATATACATCTTCGGAATCATCAAGCGCTTCCTGATATTCCTCATCCGTGCAGAAATTATTGTCATGAAGGTTTTTCAGACAATCCAGACGGCGCCGTGCGTTCTTATCCTGGTCCTTCAAAGGATTGGCAAGGGTGGGCGACCAGGCGATCGGGGCAAGCACCGCTGCCTCGGAAATGGTCAGGTCGACGGCGGACTTGCCGAAATAAACCTGAGCGGCTTTCTCGATACCGTAGGCACCGTTGCCGAGGTTAATGGTGTTCAGATAATACTCAAGGATCGTATCCTTATCGAGACGGTATTCGAGCTGTACCGCAAGATACTGTTCCTGCACCTTACGGAGAATCTTCTCTATCGCGTCGTTCTCTTTACCGCCTTTGAAAACCTGGTTCTTTAAGAGCTGCTGCGTAATCGTGCTGGCGCCGTAATCGAGGCTGCGCTCTTTCAGAACGGAATAAGCGGCACGGAATATGCCTCGTACGTCGATTCCGTTATGCTCGTAGAAACGCTCGTCCTCCATGGCAACGAAACAGTTGCGGACGGACAGCGGAAGTGTCTCGATATCCACACGGACACGGTTCGCGCCTGCGGACGAGAGCTCACGGTCCATCTTCTCGCCGTCGTTATAGAACAGAAATGTGGAATACTTTTCGAATTCCTTATTGGTCTCGAAAATCGTATCAACGTCAGGGGACTGGGAGATGATTCCGAGAACGGCGCCGTATGCGGAATACGATCCGATGATCACGCACATGGCGACAAATACGACGAAAAGACGCAGGAAGAAGACAAATGCGAGCGACCGGATCTTGGCCGGGAACGAGCGCGCCTCCTTCTGCAGCTTGCCGAGATTATGACGACTGAAATCCATCATGTTATGCATTTCCTCACTGTAATCAAGTGTTGATCGGACGAAAGCCCCCCGGCTGTGTCCGATGTGCCTGTTATTGCATTCTGAAATTATAACACAAAGGGACGGATTTGGCAAATCCGTCCCAAAGTCTAAGTGTGAATTCTTTCCGAAAAAACTGTTAATTCAGATTATAAGTCTGCCGCTGTTCTTTAAAATACATAAGGCACAGGAACAGTCCCATCACGAGGAAACCGCCGATCGCACCGCCGATATGCGCCGATACGTCGACACCCTCCTGCTTGTCGGCATCAACGAAGAACGCTGTTCCGAGGTTGATAATGCAGGATAAGATAACGAGATAATCCATGTAAATATGCGGATCCGCCGTCCAGTAACCGTCCATGACGTTTCCGATGGTAAGGCGGAATGCGCATGCTCCGGCAAGCGCCATGACCGCTCCGGATGCTCCGCCGGTGAGAACCGGCTTGGAATTAAAATAGATCAGTGACACGATGTTTCCGATCAGACCGCCGCCGAGATAGACGGCAATGAACATTGTACGGCTGATACGCCGTTCGAGAAAATATCCTATGATCAGCAGAGCGAACATGTTGGAAACCAGATGTGTCGTGTTGATGTGGATAAACATGCTTGTGAAGGGGCGCCAGAACTGTCCGTCGGAAAAAATCTTATCCCAGTTGGATCCGAAGTTCAGCCACAGTTCTTCAATTCCGGCGTTACCGTTCATGGAATAAGGGATTACGTAGCACAGAACATTGATCGCAAAAAAGATGATCGTAAAATAGCAGGTAATGAAACTGTCGGCGCATCCGGAGAAGAAACCTTTATCCTGATAGGAATGAAACGTTTGATACCGGATGATATCCTTTCCTTCCGGATCCTTCTTGACCGACCGGGGCGTGCTTTCGGTTTCTTCGGCAATCGTCTTATGGAGTTCTTCACGCATGCCGCAGTAGTCCTCCGGCTGCCCGGTGCGGACGATGATACGGCCGTTCTGCGTAATGATCCAGAACCGTGTTCCGTCCGCTAAGAGAGCATATTTCGCGAATTCCGAGGTAACAAAGAAAGCCATTACCGGGATATCGTCCGGTCCGGAAACGGGAATCGCGTCCGCAACAGCGTCCATCAGTTCGTGATAGCGTTCCTTCGTCAGATCGTGAGCCTTATCGCCGTCGATCAGAAGGATTCCGTGTTTGTATTTGCCTTCCGTCAGAATGTAAACCGGAAATTCCGCTGAAAGATCATCGTTCCTGCGCCAATGGCAGTACTCGAGAAATTGAATTACCTGTTCCAGCATGTTTCTACCCCTTTACCCCGATATTACGTGCTCATATTATTATATCATATTATAAAAACTAAAGCAATTCACATATGCCGCCGGAAAGTGAATAGGCAACGGGATCCTTTACCGTACACTGCGCTTTCCCTGCAGTCGCATCGCTCAGATCGGACAGGAAGCGGTCCGCGTCCTCCGGGGGGAGCAGAACGGTTACCGAAACCGTATCCGTATATTCGGTTGACAGGACCGGATACGAGCCGGCACCCGCCAGAAAGAGAAGCTTCCCGATTCCGTTATAGTCGGTGACGATATCGATCGGAATGCCCGTCCGTTTCTCCGCAACGGTACAGTTCTTAAGACCTTCGAGAACCGCGTCCCGGTAGGCGCGCGCCAGGCCGCCGGTCCCGAGAAGGATACCGCCGAAATAGCGGGTAACGACAACGCAGACGTTCCTTACACCGGACGAAAGGAGCGCGTCAAGCATCGGCCGGCCGGCCGTATGCGGCGGTTCGCCGTCATCGTTGGCACGTGTCAGTTCCGCATCATCTCCGAGGACAAATGCCGAGCAGTTGTGCCGAGCGTCCCAGTAGCGCTTCTTGGTACGCTCAATGAATTCGCGTGCTTCCTCTTCGGTTGTGATGGGGACAAGCGTAGCAATAAAGCGGGATTTCTTCTCGACAATCTCGCCTTGACCGCCTTCTTTCAGATACCGTACGGGTTCGCTCAATTCGCACATTCCTTTCCGGCAAATGCCATGGTTGTCATTCGCCCGATATAGTGGTATAATAACTCTGTGTTGGTTTCTGCCGGAATCAGCATCCGCGGAAGCAGTTGGATGCTTCGTCATAGGAATAGCCGGAGGCGGCCAGTTTGGTTATAAGCCATGTCTGATCGACATCCTCCGAGAGGCAGAGATCTTCGATATTATCGTAATAATCCCGTAAGCGTGTATTGATAACGGACACCAGAATGTCCGGGTCTTCCGGCAAGTACATATCAATGCTCCTGAAAGGGTTTGGGCGGGATCCCGCCGAGAAAATCATAGCACATTTTCCCGAAAAAGACAATGCGCGCAGCGAGGAACGGGTCGGATGGATTTATTTGATTTCATGCAGGAGAACGCGGCGGCCAAGCAGGCTCCGTTAGCGTCCCGGATGCGGCCGGCCACCCTGGACGAAGTGGTGGGACAATCGCATATCATCGGCAGGGACAAGCTCCTGTACCGCGCCATTGCCGCGGACCAGCTCCGCTCGGTTATCTTCTACGGACCGCCCGGAACCGGTAAGACGACGCTTGCCAAGGTAATCGCCAACACGACCAAGGGTGCGTTCCGCCAGATCAACGCGACTTCGGCCGGCAAGAAGGATATGGAGGATGCGATCGCCGATGCGAAGAGGCTGTTGGCCACGGACGGACGGCGCACGGTTCTGTTTATTGACGAGATACACCGCTTCAACAAAGGCCAGCAGGACTATCTACTTCCCTATGTGGAGGACGGAACGGTCATTCTCGTCGGCGCGACAACCGAGAATCCGTATTTTGAGGTGAACGGCGCTTTGATCTCGCGTTCGATCATCTTTGAACTGCAGCCGCTCACGAAGGACGATATCATCGCTCTTTTGAAGAGGGCCATGACGGAACCGGAAAAGGGCATGGGGCTTTATAACGCGGAGATCACCGATGAGGCGCTCGATTTCATTGCCGATGTTGCGAACGGCGACGCCCGGAAGGCGCTGAACGCTCTCGAACTCGGCGTGCTGACGACCACACCTGACGCGGACGGCGTGACAAGAATTACGATCGAGGTTGCGCAGGAGTGTATCCAGAAGCGTGCCATCCGCTATGATAAGACCGGTGACAATCATTACGATACGATCTCGGCATTCATCAAGAGCATGCGGGGCTCGGATCCGGATGCCGCGGTATATTATCTCGCACGCATGCTCTATGCGGGCGAGGAAGTCACATTTGTCGCGAGAAGAATCATGATCTGCGCGGCCGAGGATGTCGGAAACGCAGACCCGCAGGCACTGCAGGTTGCCGTTGCGGCGGCACTCGCGGCGGAGCGGATCGGAATGCCCGAATCGCAGATTATTCTTGCCCAGGCAGCAGCTTATGTGGCGTGCGCGCCGAAGAGCAACGCGGCGGTGGAGGCAATCGGCAAAGCGATGGACGCGGTGAAGAACGAACGGACACCCGCGGTTCCGCCGCATCTGCAGGATGCCCATTACGGCGGTGCCGGGAAGCTCGGAAGAGGGATCGGTTACGAATACGCGCACCTTTATCCGAATCATTTCAGCAGGCAGCAGTATCTGCCGGACGAATATGTCGGAACAAAGTTTTATGAGCCCGGAGATCTCGGTTACGAGAAGAAGATCAAGGAGTGGCTCGCATTTTTAAGAAGCGGGGAGGAAGACCATGTTACGGACTAAGTTTACACAGGTTGTTGCAATCCTGACGATCGCGCTGGTGGTTGCGGCCATCGTTCTGTCATTTGTCGGAGCGTTTATGGGCGGCGATCTCGGAAAGAGACTTCTGGTGACGGGAGTTTTCTCGTTCGTCGGATTTCCGGTGTTCGGATGGATTTTAATAGCAGTATACAACAGCGTTCACAAGGATGAGTACGAGGTCAACGACATGCTGGCCGGTGCGAAGAATCCCGAAGAAGCGGATCAAACAGAGGATAAGGAGTAATCAGACATGAGCACATTATTGGAAACCTGGTACGAAGAGGCCTATCAGCAGAAGAGGAACCCGAAACAGGATCAGTTCTTCTGGGCGGCTTATTTTGCGTCGGAGAAGGATGTTTACGAGCAGCTGCTCGCAAACCCCGAGGTTGAGGTAAAGGGAACGGTTAAGGAACTGGCGGAGCGCTACAACATGCCGCTTAAGAAGTTCGCGGGATTCCTGGACGGAATCAACGACAGCCTGAAGACCAAAAACCCGATTGAGGAGATGACCGAGGATACCGAGGTAAGTCTCGCATTTGACCCGGAGAAGCTTTACTACAATATGTGCGAAGCGAAGGCCGACTGGCTTTACAACCTTCCGCAGTGGGAGGCGATCATTCCCGAGGATCGCAGAAAGGAACTCTTCCTGCAGCAGAGAAAGTCGCATACCGTTGTGAATACGCAGGCGAAGATCGGACGTAACGATCCGTGCCCGTGCGGAAGCGGCAAGAAGTATAAGAACTGCTGCCTCAAGAAGGACCAGATTGCACAGTAAGGACTTCCGAAGTTTTTAAGGAGCAGGTATGGCATCAAGATACGGAAACAAGGCCAATGTGCGGTATCGTTCCGGAACGAAGCGCGCAATCCGCCGCAGGCAGCTGTTCTTCACGCTGGTTGCGCTCGTTCTGTGCGCGACGATCGGATTCGGCATCTACCATAAATCCGTCGGCACCAAAGTAACGGAATACGCGGCCCGCGAGAATAATCCCACACCGTCCGATTCTCCGATACAGATCATCTCGAGCTCGGACATGGGACCGTACGGTCTTTATCTGGACAAATACAAAGAAGGTCTTTCCGAAGACGACATGTGGATGGAAGAATTCGAGGATAACCGTGAACGGCAGCAGGTGAAGGGCATTTATGTCACCCCCGAAGTGCTGAACGGAAAGATGGACTTCCTGCTGGACCTTCTCGATACGACCGAACTGAATGCGGTTGTCATCGATATCAAAAACGATGACGGATTCATTGTCGTTAAGAACGATTCCGTACTTTTAAACGGAATGACGAACCAGAGGCTTCTCATTGATAATTTTGAGGGCAAGATGCAGAAGTTCAAGGAGCACGGCGTCTATCTGATTGCGCGTGTCGTATGCTTCCGTGACATCCGGAGCGTACGAAGCAACGAAAGCTACGGCGTGCACATGAAAGACGGTTCGCTGATGAAAGACAGCAACAGCTTCACCTGGATGAATCCGTTTAATAAAGAGGTGTGGGAGTATCTGACCGAGGTCGGCAGAGTATGCGCCCGCCTCGGATTTGACGAAGTAAACTTCGACTACTGCCGTTTCTCGACCGACTCGAAGGTCAAGGACGCGGATTTCGGTCAGGAACTGACGACCGAGAATAAGGAAGAGGCAATCACGGGATTTGTCAAATATGCCTGTGAGAATCTGAAACCGCTCGGCGTATTTGTCTCGGTTGACGTATTCGGCGTTGTACTGAGCAGTACCGTGGATGCCGCGGCGGTAGGCCAGAACTACGCGGACATGTCGAGTTATCTCGATTACATATGCCCGATGGTATATCCCTCGCACTACGGCAGAGGGTATTATAATATTCCGGTTCCCGATGCGGATCCCTATAAGCTGATATATAACGCAATGCTCGATTCGAAGAGGGTTCTTGCGGTAAATGTGGCGAAAGGACGGTGCGCACAGGTCCGCCCGTGGCTGCAGTCCTTTACGGCAACCTGGGTAACCGGTCATATTACCTACGGCGGCGCGGAAGTAAGAGCGCAGATTGATGCTACATATGAGGCCGGATACGAAGCCGGATGGCAGCTTTGGAACGCTTCTGGAAAGTACAGTAAAGACGGTCTGGAAGAACAATAAAGAAATGTATGGTGAAGGGAGAGTGTGACATGAAGAAAATAGCATTGATTCTGATTCTTGTACTGCTTGTTTCTTTGCTCGCAGCCTGTGAGGGCGGCGATGATGTGAAGAAGGGTAAGACGCGAGACGGCGGAAAGAACACTCCGACTGAAAAGCCGACTGAAGAGCCGACGGAACAGCCGACCGATGTTCCGACCGATACACCGACACCGACGCCGACACCGGAGATTACGGGCGATCCGGCCCTGACGCCGTTTCCTTTGCCGGACAAGATTCCGGTATCCATTGACATTTCCTATGCGGGAGTGACCGGACCTGAGAACCGGGCTCTGCTTGCGTTCGCGAAGTTCTTAGATGAGAAATACGCATCCTACGGCGGGAATCAGGTTGACCTTCGTTTCGGCCTTTTCTTCCTGAACGGAGATCAGGTTCCCGAACTTTGGTGGGCGGAAGGCGGATCTCATGCGGAGGGCGTAAACATTGCCCTTTACGCTCCGCTTGATAAGGTTATTAATCTCGGAACGTACGGTGAATTCGCGACCTGTTATTACCTTGAGCGCGGTAATATCATTGTATCCTCTTATGAGGGAATGGGCGCGACGGCCGTTTCCGTAGACCGTCTGGATTTTGATAAGATGTATCACGCATTTTCCTTTGAGAAAAATGTTTATGATACTCCGGACGGGACGGTTGAAAACTATTCGATCGATGAACAGCCGTGCAGACGTGAGGATTATGAGGAACGTGTTTCCGCATGGATGAACAGCGGTATTAAGAAGATTGATTACGGCGAAGGACTTACCATGATCGGAGCCGACGGATATCCGGTACAAACCTGTTATCCGGCACTGTATGACGCTTATCTTGCCATGTTCGGAGGAATGCCGTTTGATTGGGGGATTCCGGATGATATCAAGGAAGCAATCGTCGGCAAATGGAAGCTGGAGAGCGGTGAAGTCGAAGGATGGGAATGGCAGGCCGAGGACGGCGTGAACGAGTCCTACTGGATCGTCGAGCCGAACGGCGAGGCAGAGCTTACGAAGGTTGCTCCGTACCGGTCCGTTGAGATGTACCGTATGGAATACCAGCCGGATTACCCTGTTATGAAGACCGATTATCCCTGGTGCTTCCGCGCAGAGGACAGAGAGCATGCCGGAGCATACTACTTCCTGACCATGATGGCGGACGGCAGACTGCTTCAGTACTACTATTATCCGTCCGAGTGCATCGCAAGTGTATCATATTTCAAGAAAATAAACTGAGATTACAGAAAGAAAACCGCCGGTTTCTCGACCGGCGGTTTTTTGAAACGAAAAAAGAGCTTCGCACCATCGGATGCGAAGCTCTTATCATTTGTCTTAGTATTAACCGAGCGTTACAATTACTTCGTGAACGCCTGCGCCGAGTACCGGAACAACGTTTCCGGCTACGGCCTTGCCGTCAACCGTAAGGGACTTAACGCCCTTGCATACGTGGTTCGGGTTCTTAACAGTGATATTGTAGGTTGCGCCGCGGAACTGTCTCGAAGCCTTGAAGCCGTCCCACTCAGCCGGGATGGAAGGATCAACCTTCAGACCGTCGAAGTCGGGCATGATACCGAGAATGTACTGGGAAATGGCAACCATATTCCATGCAGCGGTACCGGTCAGCCAGGAGTTCTTGCCCTGACCGAAGTTCTTGCCGGGACGTCCGATATCGGAACCGGCATCCTTGCCGCCGATCATCTGTCCGTAAACATACGGCTCGGTCTTATGGATGTCGCTGGTGTCTTCGGTAAATGCCGGAGCAATCTCGGAGTAGTACTTGAATGCGAGGTCGCCCTGTCCTGCGTAAGCAGCCGCACAGATGATCCATGCGTTGTTATGCGTGAAGATTCCGGCATTCTCCTTGTAGCCGCCCGGATAGGTGGAAATTTCGCCATACTGGATGTAGTACTTGGAGTATGCGGGATTGTTCAGTACAAGACCGAACTTCGTATTGAGTCTCTCGTCGATCGCCGCAAGCGTCTTAAGAGCGGTACCCTGCTCCTTGCCGACGTCGGACATGATCGCGAAGCCCTGAGGCTCGATGAAGATCTGGCCTTCTTCGCATTCCTTACTGCCCATCTTATCGCCGTTTGCGTCATAAGCACGAAGGAACCAGTCGCCGTCCCAAGCGGAATCCATAATGGCTTTCTTCATCGCATCAATGGCTTCCTGAGCAGCCTTTGCCTCATCGTTCTTTCCGAGATGCTTCAGAATCTCAACATAGTTAGGACCGGTATAGGTGAAGAGCGTAGCAACCATAACGGACTCGGCAACCTTGGAGTAACCGCCTTCTGCCTTGAACTTCGGGTTCGTGTAGGTCTGGAAGCTTTCGCCCGGAGTATCGGAATAGCAGGAGAGGTTGATACAGTCGTTCCAGTCAGCACGCATCGCAAGCGGAAGCTTGTGCGGTCCGAGGTTGTTAACGATATGATAGAAGGAAACCTTCAGATGCTCGAGCATCGTCTGCGCCTTATCCATATCGTTATCGTAAGGAACCATCTCGTCAAGGATCGACCAGTCGCCGGTTTCCTTGATATAAGCGGAAACGGAAAGGATCAGCCACAGCGGATCGTCGGAGAAATCGCCGCCGATGTCTGCGTTACCCTTCTTGGTAAGCGGCTGATACTGATGATAGCATCCGCCGTCCGGGAACTGCGTGGAAGCAATGTCGATGATACGCTCCTTAGCGCGGTCCGGAATCTGATGTACGAAACCGAGGATATCCTGGTTGGAATCACGGAAGCCCATGCCGCGGCCGATTCCAGACTCAAAGTAGGAAGCGGAACGGGACAGGTTGAACGTAACCATACACTGATACTGGTTCCAGATGTTAACCATGCGGTCGACTTTGTCATCGGGAGTGGCAACATTCAGGATTCCGAGAAGCTTGTCCCATGCGGCGCGGAGTTCCGCCATGCCTGCGGCAACCTTTTCGGGGGTGTTGTACCGTTCCATCATGGCAAGGGCTTTCACCTTGTTGATGGTCTTGCCGTCAGCCTC
Organism: Lachnospiraceae bacterium; assembly: GCA_017613595.1. Next base: position 22,377 of record JAGADM010000004.1, read on the forward strand.
AAACTTCTGATCGGCGGGCATCTCAACGTAGCCGAGGATGAAGACAAGAGTCTTCGTCTCGCCGGGAGCAAGGGTGATTTTCTTGTAATGGGAAGCAATCGGTGCCCATCCGTCGGCAAATGAGTTGGTTGCCTCTCCGGCAAGCACGGCCTGCGGATCGCCGAAACCGTTGTAAAGTCCGATGAAGGAATCACGGTCGGTGTCATAGCCGTCGATGTCGGTGTTAACTGTGTAAAATGCGAAGTGGTCGCGGCGGTCGCGGTACTCGGTCTTGTGATAGATCGTGGAGCCGACTACCTCAACACGTCCGGTCGAGAAGTTACGCTGGAAGTTGTTGCTGTCGTCCTGGGCGTCCCAAAGACACCACTCGGCAAATGAGAAGAGGCTGAAGGTCTTGGCAGCAGCGCTCTCGTTTGTAAGAACGAGCTGCTGAACCTCTCCGTCGTAGTTCTGCGGTACGAAGAAGGTAGCCTCGGCTTTGAGGCCGTTCTTCTTACCTGTGATGATCGTGTAGCCCATACCGTGACGGCACTCGTAGCTGTCAAGCTCGGTCTTCACCGGAGACCAGCCGGGGTTCCATACGGTATTGCCGTCCTTGATGTAGAAATAGCGTCCGCCCATATCGATCGGTACATTGTTGTAGCGATAACGGGTAATGCGGCGCAAACGGGCATCCTTATAGAAAGAATAACCGCCCGCGGTGTTTGAAATCAGAGAGAAGAATCCCTGGGTTCCGAGGTAGTTGATCCACGGATAAGGAGTTCTGGGGGATGTGATGACGTATTCGCGCTTGGCGTCATCGAAATAGCCGAATTTCATAAATGCCTCCTATCGAAATAGCCTGTAAAACAGGCAGACATGATGGACTCATTATATATGATACAAAATTGTTTTACAATGGCTGATTTGGTAGAATGAACGAAAAGTCTGTGCTATCAAATCAATTTTCGTGCTATTTGTTTGTTGACAAAGAAGGAATCAGAGAGTAAAATTTACTTGTAGATAGAAATTGACATGCTATTTTACATTTTGTTTTTCCAAAAAGAATGTAAAAATATTGCTTAAAGATAATGACAAATCAAAATCGATGTGTTATTATGTTAGCAGAGCAGATGAAATATAGGCTGCCGACATACAATTTAGCTGGTTCATTACTTCTCTGAAGTAATTTCTCCCCCCACACAAACTGCGATTCAGAAATGGATCGCAGTTCTTCTTTCCGGGGATAATTCCGATGGTCAAATACAAGGAGGTGCAAAATGAAGTATCCGCGAAAATTATCTGAAATCGGAACGGTCGGATTTGCCGCACCGAGTTTCGGGTGCAATATCGAGCCGTATAAGAGCCGTCTCGATCATGCCGTGCTGCGTCTGAAGGAATGGGGACACCCTGTCATGCTCGGACCGAACTGTTATCTCGGCGAGGGAGTCGGCATTTCGAACAAGCCGGAATTGTGCGGCCGCGAACTGACCGAGGTGTACTGCAGCCGCGACAACGATATCGTTCTGTCCTGCGGCGGCGGGGAACTTATGAACGAGACGATTGATCATGTGGATTGGGAACGGATCCGCCAGGCACCTCCGAAGTGGTTCGCCGGATACTCCGATAACACCAATTTCTCGTTTCTGCTGACGACGCTTCTCGATACGGCTTCTCTGTATGCTCCGAACGGTCCGTCTTTCGGAATGGAACCGTTACACAAGTCCTTAAGCGACCTGTACGGAGTGCTTCGCGGTGAGATTACCGAAGTATCCAACTATGACGGTTATGAGCGGATCGACGAGGGTCTCGACAGTCCCGAAAATCCGCTTGCGCCGATTAACGTGCAGCATCCGTTTGCTCCGCTCTTTTATGACTCCGAAGGCAGAGTGACCGATTCGGTATCGATGTCCGGCCGCCTTGCCGGAGGGTGCATGGACGTGCTTTCAAACCTGCGCGGCACGAAATACGACCATGTGGAAGAGTTCTGTGACCGGTACGCTTCCGACGGGATCATCTGGTTTTTGGAGAGCTGCGAGCTCGGACCGATGGCCGTGCGCAGAACGCTTTGGGCGATGAAGCAGAGCGGATGGTTCCGCCATGTGAAAGGATTTCTGATCGGACGCCCGATGTTTGATGACCGGGTGGAGTTCGGACAGACCCAGGCGGATGCCGTGATCGGAGCACTGAAGGAATTCGGAGTACCGATCGCGTTTGGGCTGGACTTCGGGCATTTGCCGCCGTCCATGCCGATCGTGTGCGGCGCCTGCTGCGACATGACCGGACAGGGCAACAGCGTGCGGATCAAATACCGCTTTGAATAGAAGATTATCATAGATGCATCCGGAACCCGTAAACGGTTCCGGCAGGAGACGGAAAAGCTGATGGAAGGAACGGAAACAATGGAGAAATCGTCCGGCTGTACGCTGTGTCCGAGACGCTGCGGTGCGGACCGGCTTAAAACGCGCGGCGTATGCGGCTGCGGGGCGGAACTGAAAGTTGCGAGGGCTGCGCTTCACATGTGGGAAGAACCGTGCATCAGCGGCGACAGGGGCTCGGGAACCGTATTCTTCTCGGGATGCCCGCTGCACTGCATATTCTGCCAGAACCGGGCAATCTCGGACGGCAGAGCGGGCAAGATCATTACCGCAGACCGCCTTTCGGAAATCTTTCTCGAACTGCAGGCAAAGAGTGCGGCCAACATCAATCTCGTAACGCCCGGACATTACGCGCTACAGGTCAGAGAGGCGGTAAAAAAAGCGAAAACCGCCGGGCTTACGCTTCCGGTCATCTGCAATACGGGCGGGTACGAAACAATCGAAACGCTCCGCATCCTTTCGGAAGTGACCGATGTATGGCTTCCCGATCTGAAATACGTAAACAGTGATACGGCGGCGCTTTATTCGCATGCCGCGGACTATCCTAAGGTTGCGAAAGAAGCCGTTGATTTCATGGTAAGGCACGCGGGACCTTTACAAACAGACGCGGACGGATATGTAACAAAAGGCGTGATCGTAAGGCATCTTGTGCTTCCCGGACACGTGACGGAAGCAAAGGAGACCGTCCGTTATCTTTACGAGCGGTACGGCGATACGGTCTGGATCAGCATCATGAACCAGTACACGCCACCCGAAAAGGAGCTTCCGTATCGGGAACTGAACCGCAGACTGACCACGTATGAGTATGACAAAGTCGTTGATTTCGCCCTTTCGTTAGGTGTTGAAAACGCCTTTATCCAGGAAGGCGGAACGGCAAAGGAGAGCTTTATCCCCGCATTTGACGGAGAAGGCGTTTGAAGGCACGGGAAAATACCGGTGAAAAACATGTGAAATATAAGAAAATGCTTTCCTTTTCCTCGGGTTCATGATAGAATAACAATACGCCTTTTTTCAATAAGGTGAATAACGGATACGGAATTGCATACGGAGGAGCAATTACAATGAGTGTGGAAAGAAGACTTGCCGCGAAAGAGCGTGCCAGAAAAGCAAGAAGAAAAGCAGCAACCAAAAAGGCTGCAGCAATCCTGTTTCTGCCCGTTCTTGCATTGATTATTGTGGCAATCGTGCTGATTTACAAGAAAGTCACAAAACTGGATTACAGCAAGTATATTACCGAGGACGGCAAGATTGAAGGCCGCGCCGCGAAAGATTATTTTATGGAATTTCCGAATATGGCGGAATATAAGCAGGAACCGGCGGAAATTACGGACGAAGAGATTCAGGAAGAAGTGATCAGCCGTATAAAGGCAGCGGAGAAAAAAGCCGCAGGCGAAGATGCGTTGGTTGTCGAAAAATCGGATGAAGAATACCTTGCAATGCTTACGGATGAGTGGGTGGAAGCAAATCAGGCCGAAACACTCGGGGAGAACTATCCGCACACGGTCAATGGCTTTAAGGATTATGTGAAGAAGGTTCTGGAAGATTATAACGGACTTCTCGCACAGTACTATATGGAAAACTATCTGATGGAGAAGGTTCAGTATAAGGATCTGCCCAAAAAGTTCCAGAAGAACTATCTCAAGATTATGAAAAAGAAGAACGCGGATAAGGTTTCCCAGTACGCCAGCCAGGCAGAGTTCGAGGCAGAACTCAAAGACAGCGTGGAAAGCGATACGAAGAGCCTGCTTCTTTGGCTTGCCGTTTATGATGACCTGGGTCTTTCCGATACAGAACTGGAAGCGGTTATCTGGTATGCTTCGAGAAACAGCGCGGACGACAAGACCATTGAAGAGAAGCAGCAGATGTGGGATGATGCATGCGAGGAAACCGGAAAGGCATGGATGCTTGCCCTTTACCGCGCAAGCTTGGCGCAGGAAGCGCTCAGCACAAAGCTTTTCGGTAAATAAACCGTTAGGGAGGAACAGGACGGATGCCTGCATGTTATACACATAAAAAGGTCGGGGCTACCGTGTTCCGCCTTCTTACCCCGGATACGAGGAAGCTTGTGCGGAAGCATTTGCCGTACTTTTTGATCGGATTGCACGGACCGGACATTCTTTTCTTTCAGCCGGCGTTCAAAAACGCCGAAGTAGCGGATTTCGGACGCAGCCTTCACCACGAGGCATTTGCCCAGTTTTATGAGAATGCGCGCGAAGTGATCCGTAATTCCGAAGATGACCGTCAGCTGGTATATCTGTACGGGTATCTGTGTCATCTGTTCTCGGATAACCGTGTTCACGAAGTGCTCCCCGAGCTTTATACGAAAGCCGGTGTGACGCACGGAAAGCTTGAGGCGGAGCTTGACCGCTACCTGATCACGGAGGACGGACACGACCCGTTATCCTATCCGGTTACGGCACATATCGCCTGCAGCCGCGAGATTGCGGCCGTGATCGCACCGTTCTATCTCGGAGTAAGCGAGAATCAGATTTTACAGTGTCTGCTCGTTATGAAGGCAGGGTTCACGTTTTCCCGGAGCCGCAGCAGACTGTACCGTCAGGCGGTCGGTGAAGTGATGACGCTTGCCGGACAAGGCGAGAAGATTCCGAGCATGATCATGACGGCTCAGGCAAGCGAGGCCTGTTTTGAAGTAATGCCGCAGCTGAGATATCTGGTTGACCTGTCCGCGAAAGAAGCCGCGGAAGCAATCGAAAACATTGGAAAATACATATATTCCGTCGATTTTGTGCCAAAATTTGCCGCATTGAGATTAGACGGACAAAATGATGCTTGACGAATAGGGGAATCCGTTTTATTCTGAAATTGGGGAAGTGCACGCGCGTACTTTCCTGATTGAGGACTAAAACAATGGAATCGGGTTTGTTGTAAACATATACATTGGTAATCAGATTATGATATGGTCAGGGGTTTATGACATATCACATATGTGAGGAGATGGTAGAATGATCATTACGGTAACAATGAATCCCGCAGTGGATAAGACGGCCGAACTTGATGAGTTCGTACTCGGCGGTGTCAACAAATTAAAAAACATTACAGTAGACGCAGGAGGAAAGGGAATTAACGTTTCCAAGACACTGCGTGTACTGAACAAGCCTAATATGGCATGCGGATTTATCGGCGGAACGAACGGCGATATGATTCGTGTTGCCATGCAGAAGCTGATGATCATGTCCGATTTCGTTTCGGTAGCAGGCGGAGAAACCCGCTGCAACCTGAAGGTGAAGAGCATCTTCGGTATGACGGAGTTTGACGAGCCCGGTCCGAAGGTATCCGAGGAAGAACTGCAGCTTCTCATGGATAAGCTGAGAAGACACGCTAAGCCCGGAACGATGTTCGTATTGAGCGGCAGCCTTCCGGAAGGCGTTCCGAACGATATTTATAAAACCATTACCGAAATGCTGCACACCTGCGGATGTAAGGTATTCCTTGATGCAAGCGGTGAAGCGCTTCGTCTCGGACTGGAGGCACAGCCCGAATACGTTAAGCCCAACCTTGCGGAACTCCGTGATCTGTTTGATTATCACAACGAGTTCGAGAGCAATGAGGCAATGGTGGCATGGACGAAGTCGAGAGCGGTTGAGCTGCTTTCGAGAGGTCCCCGTATGGTTGCGGTATCCCTCGGCGCGAACGGCGGCGTATTTACCGACGGTATCGAAACGATTTACGCTCCTGCGAAGAAGGTCGACGTTCTTTCTCCTGTCGGAGCCGGTGACGCCATGACGGCGGCGATTGCATACTGTCTGGATTCGAACATGCACTTCCACGACGTGATCCGCTACGCAATCGCGGTATCGAGCGGCGCATGCACGACTTCCGGGACGAAGCCTCCGAGCAAGGAAGTTATCATCAGCCTGTTAAGGCAGTAATGCAGAAAGCGAAATAAACAAGTGAACAGAGACAGGAAGAAACACAACAGAGTGCTTATCGTCTCTGCGATCGTATTCAGTCTTGTATTTTTTGGACTTCTTACCTATGCGATATGGGACAATATCGTGAGTGAGAAGTCCATTGTCCGTTTAGGAGATTATTCTTCCCTGACTTACAGTGCGACCGACAGAGATGCTGCGGGAACAGAGGTGACCGACCTGCTGGTCAGCAAAACCCGTTTCGGCGGAGCGGTTAAGAAAGAAGCCGAGAAGGTGTATGAGCAGACCATGAAGGTATACGAGGAGGAAGCCGCGTATCATGAGGTGAGTCTCGCGGAATACGTCAACGTCTTCTATGACACGACCGAAGCAAGATTCCGTAAGGACGTAAAGAATTCGGCGCTTCAGGTTGCGAAAGAGGAAGCCGTTCTCGATGCCGTGGCGGAAAAGGAGAAAATCGAAGTTACCGCGCTCAAATTCGAGAAACTGATTTATGCATACATGGAATCGACCGGCTATACGGATCGGGAGCAGTTCCTTGTTGATTATGACGAGAAGCAGCTCCGCGTGCAGATGCGAAGAGATCTGACCGTGGACTGGCTTTTGGAGCACGCGACCGGTCCTGCACTTGATGAGGGGGATACAGAATGAACTTCGAGGCTTTTATCAGGGACATTGAGCAGAACCGCTGGGCGATTTACGGCGTGGAAGTTTACGAGAACGATGAACTGACGCACCGTTGGGGAGATACGAAGAAGGCGCGGCATCTGCTTTATTCCTGCACGAAAACAATTCTTTCCCTCGGCGTGGGAATCGCCTGGGACCGGGGCCTGATCGACCTGGATGCGCCGATTGCGTCGTATTTGCCGCAACAGTATGTTTCCGAACTTGCGCCCGAGCAGGCGGAAATGTTTCAGACGCTTAGCGTGGAGCGGTTCATGTGCATGTCGGTGAAGGGATTTCCGTTCCGTGTCGCCGAAGAGGAGAAAG
>JAGADM010000005.1 GCA_017613595.1 Lachnospiraceae bacterium
CTTTCTCCTCTTCGGCGACACGGAACGGAAATCCCTTCACCGACATGCACATGAACCGCTCCACGCTAAGCGTCTGAAACATTTCCGCCTGCTCGGGCGCAAGTTCGGAAACATACTGTTGCGGCAAATACGACGCAATCGACGCATCCAGGTCGATCAGGCCCCGGTCCCAGGCGATTCCCACGCCGAGGGAAAGAATTGTTTTCGTGCAGGAATAAATCAGATGCCGCGCCTTCTTCGTATCTCCCCAACGGTGCGTCAGTTCGTCGTTCTCGTAAACTTCCACGCCGTAAATCGCCCAGCGGTTCTGCTCAATGTCCCTGATAAAAGCCTCGAAGTTCATTCTGTATCCTCCTCATCGAGTGCAGGACCGGTCGCGTGCTCCAAAAGCCAGTCGACCGTCATATCTCTTCGCATCTGTTCGCGAAGCTGGTTCTCGTCATAGGTTGTCAGGAACTGTTCCCGGTCCGTATAGCCTGCGGAATTCATATAATCAACCAGCATCTTTTCAAACTGATATGCGTTCACGGTAATGCCTTCCCGTTCCGCGATCGCGTCAAGAACCGCTTCCTCCTTCGCAACCTGGAGTGCCGATTTCTTTACATCCTCACGAAGCTTTGCCTCGGTCGTTCCGAAGAAAATATCAATATACTCAGCAAGCGTGATCCGATTGTATTCCGCTTCCTCCTGATACACCTTCATGGTAGACGCATACATCTTGTCGGCTTCTTTCTTCACTAAACCGCCGAAACGGGTACGGCTTACCACGAGGTCCGTCACCTCGGTTCCCGCCTTGTCTCTGTTACTCGTATTATAAGTCAGGGAAGAATAGTCTCCTAAACGGATAATGGACTTCTCACTAACGATATTATCCCATATCGCATAGGTAAGAAGTCCAAAAAATACAAGACTGAATACGATTACAGAGACGATCAATAATCTGTTGTGACTCTTCTTATCTTCGTCTCTTTTCACTTGTTTCTACCGCTTTCTGCGTTACTGCCTGAGCAGGCTGATGATAACTTCCTTGCTCGGCGGCTTCGTTCCGACCGTCATGCAGGCTCCGGCAGATACCGCGATCGCATAACGGATCACATCATGGAAATGCATGTTCGAATCCAGACAGTATGCGATTGCCGCCGTCATAGCGTCGCCGGCGCCGACAGGAGAAAGCACGTCAACCTTCTTCGAAGGCGCGTAAATCGTTTCAATACCGTCGGTAAATACGCCGCCGTTCGCTCCGAGGGATACGGCAACCATACGCGGACCTTTCGAAAGAAGCTCTACCGCTCTCTGCTTGGTCCATGCTACCATAGCCTCGTTGCTCTCAAACTCTTCATGATAATCGAACAAGCCTCTTAGTTCGTTCAGGTTGGGCTTAATGTATTCCGGCTGTGCCTCCATGCCGAGACGAAGCGCCTCGCCGCTCGCGTCAAGGAACACTTTACAGCCGCACTCATGCAGCATCTCGGTAATGGTCTTATAAATATCAGTCGGAACGCCTTCCGGCAGACTGCCGCTCAGTACGAACATTGTTCCGGGCTTAGCGTGTCTCTTCAGCTTGTCAAGCAGAAGCTGCAACTCCTCCTGCGTAACCTTCGGGCCGGGCTCATCGAACTCGGTCATACCGAAGATCGACTTCACCTTCAGATTGCAGCGGGTCTCGCCTCCGGCAACCGATACGAAGTCGGACATGATCATCAGCTTCTGCATGGCAACACGAATCATATCGCCGTTGGTTCCGCCGATAAAACCGCAAGCCATATTGGGCTTATTCAGTACGCGAAGAGTCTTGGAAACATTGATTCCCTTACCTCCTGCGTCGATTGTAATATTCTTCAGTTTATTGACGCCGCCGAGTACGAACTCATCGAGTTCGGCCGTCTTATCCACCGCGGGATTCATTGTTACCGTAATAATCATTCTACCATCTCCTCACATCCGTGCCGAAACCCCTGACACTTTCTATTCTGATTACCAAAGCAAATGCTTACAATAAATCCGGTTTTACAGTTCCGTCATTCCGGAAAATGCAGCGTGCACTTTCCCAATTTCAGTGTAAATCGGAAACCGCCTTTCGTCAAGGCTCAGTTTTCCCATCCATTCGTAATGCAATAAAATCTGGCAAAATTTCATCGAAAAACAGATATTTTCCGATTCCTTCAATTGCCTCAGCCGACCGGTTCGCGGACAGTTCAACAAGATAGCGTAACTGCGGCATCTGTTCGAAACAGGCCTCACTGGCCTCCGCCGTCATGATCATGCTCGGAATCTTCTCTCCGAAGCCGGCAAATGCCATTACTTCCCCCGCCGCCTTCCGGTATACCTTACTGCTGCTTCGGGAAAATGTGAACGCCGCCTTCATCGCAAAAAGGCACGCGAGCACCTGCTCTTCGCTGACACCGAGATAGAAAGGCGCAATTACCGTAGCCGCCTCGCGGGTGCAGGAAATGTGTGCCGCCACCGGATAGCTTATCGGATCATAGCCGTCCTCAGTCATCAGGTAACGGTCCAGCTCCGCTTCGAGCTTGCCGTGCGAAACACCGGCTTCCTTATACAGTTCCGGGAGCACCTCATGGATCATATTATCCGAAAAGAGGTGACACAGATAACCGTACAGATATACAAGCTGGCGGTCATCCTCCGAACTGCGGATCACATTGCGCGCGTTCTCATAAAAATGGGAGAACGCCTCATGGTGAAGACTGTGCCCGTAGTCAGCCGCTTCCGCCTTTTTAACGGCCGGCTGGAAAAACAGAATATCCGGTCCGTGCAGGCCGATCAGAAAGAACGGCAGATGTTTCCGCACCAGTTTCCGCGTGTCGCCGGAAAGAAGGTGATATACGATGGCACCGACTTTTTTATGTGTATAACAGGCAGGCATCTGTCTTACTCCTCCGCGGTTGTCTCCGCTCCGAACATTTTCTCGGAAAGCTTACTCTGAGCAGTCTCCGCACGGTACTGCACGATCCACCATGCCCTGCCGTTTTCTTTGCAGGCATTATCCCAAAGCGTCTGCTTCTCTTCATCCGAAGCATCCTCTTTTTCGTTATTCTTCGCATACCAGGCTACATAATCGCTTTCTGTTGCCGTCAATCCGAGATCCTCATAAACCTTAAGCCAGATCAGAAGATTTCTCGTAAACGTCTCGACCTCATCATCAATTGCAGTCTGAAACTCCTCCTCGCTCGCATACTGGCTGCGGTAATCCGCATAGTCATGTAGCATAAGCTTCCTCAGGTTATTCATGAGTTTCTTAGGGGACTCTTTTACCTGTACCGCTTCGGAAAGCCTGGTCGGCATGTTGTACTGGGCAAGGAGCTTGTTATAGGACTCCAGAAGCCCGCGTACGTATTTCTCGTATCCCGAGGTGGTATGATTGTAATCTTCTCCGAGCGTATCGGCGAGATTCTCCTCTACCCACTGGTCGGTGAACATCGCATAATACTCATCGTCGCTCTTCGAATCCTCTGTCGTTTCCGCAGTCTCGGGAGCACCCTCAACTTTCTTGATCTTGCTGATGATCTCCTTTTTTACGTCCTCATCCGTCACTTCCGTGATGTCAACCTTAAACTCATCGAGATTCGGGAAATAATTGAAGTACTCCGATACGGCGCGGCCCTCAATCTTGCCGTCCTCGGACAGATACTTGCTGTAATCCAGTTTATTAATCTTTTTAACAATCAATACAATTGCCACGATAACAAGCGCAAGCACCGGGATAAAAAGGATGGCTGCCGCCTTCTTCGCAGCTGCTCTTCTTCTTGCTTTTCTGGCACGCTCTTTCGCGGCAAGTCTTCTTTCAACACTCATTGTAACTTACTCCTCCGTAGGAATACATAATCCGGTTATTCGCCCGTCTGCGCAGGCGTATTAGTATTTTAACATGAAAAAGCGGAAAATGAAAGACCGTTTTCCGCATTTTCTGTGAACACTTTTATCCACATTCCAATATTCTGTTTCCGTCTCAGACGCCTTCGCAGTCAAACGCCGGAATAAAGCTCTCCTTTGCCGTTCCGCCCTCCTGGATATAGGCATTCTCCATTCCGATTGACAAAGCGAAATCGACCACCTTTTTATATTCATAAGAAGTCAGTTTCCGGTTCAGTTCCGGATACGGAAGCTTCTCCGCGGGCGGCGTGTACTGGTTCATAATGCTGACCCATATCCTGCCTCCGTAACGGTCATGCAGATATTGAATGATTTCTTTCGATTCTTCAACATGACCCGGAAGCACAAGATGGCGTACGATCACGCCTTTTTTCACGTATCCGTCATCCGAAAATGACAGTTCTCCGGTCTTTTCAACCATGAAGTCTATTGCCGCTTTCGCAATCTCCGGATAATCCGGCGCATGCGAGAAATTCCGCGCCGTTTCCGCATTCAGATACTTCAGGTCCGGCAGCCATACATCCGTAACTCCTGCGAGCATTTCCAATGCCTCCCGGCTTTCGTATCCGCCCGTATTGCAGATGACCGGAAGCGTAAGTCCGGCAGTTTTCGCTTTGCCAAGTGCCGCGGCAGCCTGCGGAGCATAATGTCCCGGGGTCACAAGATTGATGTTGGCCGCTCCCTTCTCCTGCAGTTCAAGGAATATCTCCGAGAGTCTTTCGCCCGTGATGACCTTACCGGCTTTTCCGTCTGAAATCGCCCGGTTCTGGCAGAATATGCAGTGAAGCGGACACCCGGAGAAGAATACGGTTCCGGATCCGCGCGTTCCGCTGATGCACGGTTCTTCCCACATATGAAGCGCCGCGCGTGCGACCTTCAGTTCCGCGCCGCAGCCGCATGCGCCGGTTCCCGTTTCGCGGTTTACTCCGCATCGTCTCGGGCACATGGTGCAACCGGACATTTTCCCGATTTCTTCTGTTTCCTTACTCGGCATTTCTGTCTCCTGACGGCCCCGGTGTTCCGGATCCGTGTGACTGTTTCTTCGGATTCTTATTCAAAACGGTATGTGATCCGCACACTGTTTCCCTGACCGGTCATGTCGCAGCACGCACCGCAGACAATCGGCATGGACGGGGGCAGATGCCCGAAATCCAGTCCGAACGCAATCGGTACGCCGAATTCCTTCAGCGCTCCGGTCACGGCGTCTGCCTGGCTCTGTCCGAACTCGACCTTATCATCGAACATCGGACGGCCGATCAGAAATCCTTTTACATACCGGAGCCAGCCGGCCTGTTTCATCGCCCACAGCGTTCTGCGGACCGCCATAGGGCCGAGTTCGCAGCTCTCCAGGAACCAGATGAACCCGTCCTCTTTGTATCGCTCGCAAAACTCCGGCACGCGGTCATACTTTGTCCCGCGCAGGTTTGCAAGAACATCCATGCAGCCGCCGAGAAGCCGTCCGGACATCGAAACGGTATCCGTTTCCTTACCGGATACATCATAAAAAACCGGTGCGAAAGGGTGCTGCACGTTAATCGATGCCAGCGGATTTTCGGGGCTGTCGAGTCCCTCGTCGATCCGCTCATAACCGTCATAATTGGAAACCTCGCGGACCTCCCCGCGAAGCAGACCGTAAAGGTCGTTTAACGACTTGTGCAGCGGTTCCATACCGAACGACGGACCGTTCGGACCGTAAAGTGAATCCGTATCGAGAAGCGTCGTCAGCAGAAACGTGAAATTGGTATTGTCGGAATAGCCCGCGAACCATTTCGGAGGCGCCTGACGGATGCGGTCCCAATCCACATGATCGATTGTCTCATTCATAAGTTCCCCGCCGCCGCAGGACAGAACAACATCGTTGTCACGGCTGCAGTACACTTCGGTCAGCTCCCTGCCGCACAGTTCGGGCTTGTTGGAGATGCCGATTCCCTCGCCGAGATAACAGTTCGGACCGAGCATAACGGGATGTCCCCATTCCTTTAAGCGCCGTACCGCATTATCGAGACGGCTTTTATAAGGCTCTATGTTGCATCCGAAACTCGGCGCGGCCAATCCGATCGTTCCGAGTTTTGACAGGTTTTTCGGGTATTTCATAACGCACCTCCCATGCTGCTTCTTTCCGGTCATTTTATCATAAATCGTTCCCTTTTTACAGTCTTTCCGGTCATTTTCCAAAATCCCGGAAAAGAAGAACTGCGATCCATTTCTGAATCGCAGTTTGTGTGGGGGGAGAAATTACTTCAGAGAAGTAATGAACCAGCTATGTAATTGTGATGCAGCCTGTATTTCATCTGCTCTGACTTAATAATATCACAGAAAATTGAATTTGTCATTATTTTGCTGTAATATTTTTACTTTTCGTTCCGGAAAATAAAATGCAATAATCCAAGTCAATTTTACTCTACATCTCAATCTTACTCCCCGAATTGTGCTTTGTCAACGAACAATAATCACGAAAATCGTTTCGAATACATTGCATTTTCAGTCATTCTACCAAAATACGCCATTGTAAAACAATTTCGTTTCATATATAATAAATCCATCATGTCTGCCTGTTTTACAGGCTATTTCGATAGGAGGCATTTATGAAATTCGGCTATTTCGATGACGCAAAGCGCGAATACGTCATCACATCTCCCAGAACGCCTTATCCGTGGATCAACTACCTCGGAACCCAGGGATTCTTCTCTCTGATTTCAAACACAGCGGGCGGTTATTCTTTCTATAAGGATGCCCGTTTGCGCCGCATTACCCGTTATCGCTACAACAACGTACCGATTGATATGGGCGGACGCTATTTCTACATTAAGGACGGCAATACCGTATGGAACCCCGGCTGGTCTCCGGTGAAGACCGAGCTTGACAGCTATGAGTGCCGTCACGGTATGGGCTACACGATCATCACCGGTAAGAAGAACGGTCTCAAGGCCGAGGCTACCTTCTTCGTGCCGCAGAACTATGACGGAGAGGTTCAGCAGCTTGTTCTGACCAATGAGAGCGCTGCTGCCAAGACCTTCAGCCTCTTCTCATTTGCCGAGTGGTGCCTTTGGGACGCTCAGGACGACAGCAACAACTTCCAGCGTAACTTCTCGACCGGACGTGTTGAGGTAGTCGGCTCCACAATCTATCACAAGACCGAGTACCGCGACCGCCGCGACCACTTCGCATTTTACACGGTTAACACCGACATCGACGGCTACGACACCGACCGCGACTCCTTCATCGGACTCTACAACGGTTTCGGCGATCCGCAGGCTGTTCTTGCCGGAGAGGCAACCAACTCATTTGCCGACGGCTGGGCACCGATTGCTTCCCATTACAAGAAGATTACTCTTGCTCCCGGCGAGACGAAGACGCTTGTCTTCATCCTCGGCTACGTTGAAATGCCCGCCGATCAGAAATTTGAGGCTGACGGCAAGACCATCAACAAGGTGAAAGCGCTTGCCATGATGGAACGGTACAACACCCCCGAAAAGGTTGCCGCAGGCATGGCGGAACTCCGCGCCGCATGGGACAAGCTTCTCGGAATCCTGAATGTTGCCACTCCCGATGACAAAGTCGACC
>JAGADM010000064.1 GCA_017613595.1 Lachnospiraceae bacterium
CCGGCTGTCGCCCGTAAGAAGCGGGAGCGCAAATAAAAGTCCCGAGATAAACTGTGAGGAAACGCCGCCCGGAATCGTGTATGTTCCGGCGGTAACAGGTCCTTTGCAGTACAGTTCGCTTCCTTCCTGTCGGATCTGCGCTCCGTGAAGCACCAGTTGATCGATCAATTCCTTATGCGGCCGGTTCGGCAGAAGCCCTTCCATATGAAACGAAACGTCTGCGCCGAGCGCCGCCGCAACCGGCAGAAGGAAGCGTAACGTGGAACCGCTTTCTCCGCATGGGAGCACGCTGCCGCCGTGAAGAAGCGCCTTTAAACACGCCTCCGTCGCGGTAATATCGGCGGAAAGCTCTTCCGCAGGACCGCAGTCCACGACGCAAGCCCCTTCGGAAAGCGCTGCGCAGATCAGCTTTCTGTGCGCAATCGATTTTGAAACGGGCGGCGTCACCGTACCGGTGCGCATCCCCGCCTGAACCGTATAAATCATTGAATCAACCGTACCGAAAACGGCTCAGGGACTGCCGCCTTCCGGATCCTTCCGTCAGTTCTGACTGCTTAAAAACTTCTAAAACCACTCTGTAAACTCTGCCGGCGCAATCTTCTCAATCCGGCATGTTCCGATGCGCTCCGGAATGATGATCCGCATGGCATCGGTCGTATTTTTCTTATCGCTTTGCGCCTTTTCGGCGATTTCTTCTTTAGAGAATGGAAGCTCCGTCGGAAGTCCGTATGCCTTGATCAGGTTTACGAGTTCCTCTGCGGAAGCACTGTCGAACAGGCCTTTTCGGGCTGTTCCGCGCGCAATCGCGGCCATTCCGATCGCAACCGCCTGTCCGTGCGGGATAGCATAGCCGCTGCATGCTTCAACGCCGTGCCCGACCGTATGTCCGAGATTTAAAAGCATCCGGAGTCCGCGGTCGAACTCGTCTTCTTCGACGAAGTCGCGCTTGATTGAAACGCACCGTCCGACAATCTCTTCGTACCGGTTCCGGACCGGCTCAGCCTCAAGCATCCGGAACAGTTCTTCACTTCCGGAAAGCATTCCGTATTTGATGATTTCGGCGCATCCGTTTTGATATTCCGTCTCGGGAAGCGTCGCAAATGTATCCGTATCGCAGACAACAAGGGAAGGCTGGTAGAACGCGCCGACCTGGTTCTTTCCGTTCGGCAGGTCAACCGCCGTCTTTCCGCCGACCGAAGAGTCCACTGCCGCGAGAAGCGTCGTCGGCAGCTGCACGAGCGGCACCCCTCTCTGGTAGGTTGCCGCGGCAAATCCCGCTAGGTCTCCGACCACTCCGCCGCCTAACGCGAGCACGGGATCTTCTCTTGTTAAATGCGCATCGCACATCTTCTCAAGAAGCGCTCCGTATACCGAAAGGTTCTTGCTCGCTTCTCCGTGAGCGAAGACATAGGTTTCCGTCCGGTACCCCGCCTCGGTGAGCGCCGCCCGAACCGCCTCTCCGTAAAGCCCCCATACGCTATCGTCCGAAACGAGCATCAAGTGCTTCGAGCCCGTTACTTCCGAGAGCCTTGCCGGGAGTTCCTTTAAAAGACCTGCTCCGATCAATACGCGGTATCCTTTTCCGGCTTTCACCTGTACGGAAATCATCCGTCTACCTCCTCTTTGCGTTTACGTCCTTCATCCAACAGCTTGACGAGCGTCTCCCGGTCGCCTTCCGCAATTGCCTTTCGGTACTGCGCGAGATTGTCCGTCAGTGTGTCGATTTCGCGGACCAGATTGTCCGCATTATCAAGAAACAGCTGCGTCCACATTTCGGGATTCAGCCATGCAACTCTTGTCATATCCTTGTAGCTTCCGGCGGACATTCCGGTATGGATTTCCGCGGAAGGGCTCTTCACGTACGCATTCGAAACGACATGCGCCAGCTGTGAGGAAAATGCGATGACCCTGTCGTGTGTTTCGGCCGTCGTTACGGTAATGCTTCCGAATCCCGCAGGCATCAGAAGCTGCTTCACGCGGTCTAAAAACGTAATGTCGTCATTCTTTTCGGGAACGAGTACCATCGGCGCGCCCTTATACATGTCGGCCTTTGAGTACTTGAAGCCCGAGAACTGCGTGCCGGCCATCGGATGGCCGCCGATATAGGTAAATCCGTACTTCTTCGCGCATTCAAAGCCGTGTCCGACAACGTTCTGCTTTGTTCCGCAGCAGTCGATCACGATCGGCTTGGGGCCGAAAACGGGTCCCTTTTCCTCCATATAGCGGACTGCCGCTTCCGGATAAGTACAGATTAAGATCAGGTCGCACGAAGGAATCTCCTCGTCCGTCAATTCCTTCGAAACGGTACCGCTCAATACGGCAAAGCGGAAGATCGCCTCGTCCGTATCAAACGCGCATACTTCATGGCCTTCCTTACTGTATGCTTTGGCAAAGGACCCTCCGATCAGGCCGAGTCCTACAATCCCGACTTTCATTTGGACGCCTCCCGAACAGCCATAACTTTACCGGCGAGTTTCGCGAACTCTTCCGGGCGGATCGACTGTGCGCCGTCGCAAAGCGCGTGCGGCGGATCATTGTGAACCTCGATCAGAAGACCGTCGCAGCCGCATGCCGTAGCGGCAAGAGCCATCGGCGGAACCATTCTCGCCATACCGGTCGCATGGCTCGGGTCAACGACAACCGGCAGATGCGTCAGTTCATGAAGCATCGGAACCGCGGAAAGATCCAGCGTGTTCCGCATGTAATCGCTGTAGGAACGGATACCGCGCTCGCAGAGGATTACGTTCTCATTGCCGCTCGACATAATGTACTCGGCGCTCATCAGAAGTTCCTTTAACGTACCGGCGATACCGCGCTTTAAAAGAATCGGCTTTCCGGTATGTCCGAGTTCCTTCAGAAGGTCGAAGTTCTGCGTGTTGCGGGCGCCGACCTGCAGTACATCGACATCCTCAAAAAGCGGCAGATCGGAAGCGTTCATGATCTCCGTAACGATCGGGAGCCCCGTTTCCTGTCTCGCAATCTTTAAAAGCTCGATTCCTTCCGCCTTCAGTCCCTGGAAATCGTACGGGGAGGTTCTCGGCTTGAAAGCGCCGCCGCGGAGCATATTTGCCCCTGCCGCCTTAACTGCCTTGGCAATGCCGACAATCTGCTCCTCGCTCTCTACGGAGCAGGGACCTGCGATCATGCAGAAGTTTCCGCCTCCGACTTTAACATTGCCGACTTCCACGATCGTATCTTCGGGATGGAACTTGCGGTTTGCGCATTTGAAGGTTTCCGTTACGCGCTTTACGGAATCCACAATGTCAAGGCTTGCAACGAGGTCGGAATCCACCTTGCTCGTGTCTCCGATCAGTCCGAGCACCGTCTGGAACTGGCCTTCGGATACGTGTACGCCGAGTCCGAGACTCTTGAACCATCCGATCAGCTGCTCCTCGCGTTCTGTTCCGACATTGGGTTTCAATACAACTATCATATTTCTGTCCTCCGATATGTTTTTATAAAGAAAAATGCGACCCAGGTTAATCTGTGCCGCATGGAATTCACACTATGATTTCATCATAAGTCTAGGCACGCAAATTAACCTTACCACAAAAGCCGGTAAAGTAAAAGTAAAACCAGTAATAAAATGCGTGCTGACCGATTGTCTGCATGA
>JAGADM010000006.1 GCA_017613595.1 Lachnospiraceae bacterium
AGCTGAATCGGAAGGGAAGAACCTGCCTTCAGCGCGGTAACAAGCTCGGTTGCCTTGTAAGGAACCAGAAGGCCTGCCATATCCTTGATACAGATGGAATCGGCCCCCATCTCCTCAATCGCATTTGCCGTCTTCTCCCAGTACTCAAGCGTATAAGCGTCGCCGAGCGTGTAGGAAAGAGCAATCTGTGCGTGTCCACCTTCCTTCTTGGTCGCCTTAACGGCGGTTTCAAGGTTTCTAAGGTCATTCAGACAGTCGAAAATACGAATGATGTCGATACCGTTTGCGATGGACTTCTGTACGAAGTACTCTACAACGTCATCTGCATAGTGGTTGTAGCCGAGGATGTTCTGTCCGCGGAACAGCATCTGCAGTTTGGAATTCTTGAAGCCTGCGCGGAGCTTACGAAGACGTTCCCACGGATCCTCCTTCAGGAAACGAAGGCAGGCGTCAAATGTGGCGCCGCCCCAGCACTCTACGGAATGATAGCCGACCTTATCCATCTTCTCAACAATGGGAAGCATCAGTTCGGTAGGCATTCTGGTGGCAATCAGGGACTGATGGGCGTCACGCAATATAGTTTCGGTAATCTTTACAGGCTTAGCCGTAATATCTGCCATAATCAATACCTCTTTCTTTTAGTAAATTAAACACCGAATACAGCCATGAATACACCGGCTGCTACTGCGGTACCGATAACGCCCGCAACGTTCGGTCCCATGGCGTGCATGAGAAGGAAGTTCGAGGGATCGGCTTCGGCGCCGACTTTCTGGGAAACACGAGCCGCCATAGGAACCGCGGATACACCGGCGGAACCGATCAGCGGGTTGATCTTGCCTCCGGACAGCTTGCACATCAGCTTACCGAACAGAACACCGCCTGTCGTACCGATGGCAAATGCGATCAGTCCGAGTGCTACGATCTTGAGCGTATCAAGCTTCAGGAAAGCTTCAGCGCTGGTGGTAGCACCAACGGAAGTACCGAGCATGATAACTACGATGTACATCATAGCGTTGCTTGCGGTCTCCTGCAGCTGACGAACAACACCGGACTCACGGAAAAGGTTACCGAGCATCAGGCATCCGATCAGCGGAGCGGTATCCGGCAGCAGAGCTACAACGACAATCGTAACGATTACGGGGAACAGGATCTTCTCAAGTTTACTTACCGGACGAAGCTGCTCCATCTTAATCTTCCGCTCTGCCTCGGTCGTGAAGAGCTTCATGATCGGGGGCTGAATGATCGGAACAAGAGACATATAGGAGTAAGCCGCAACAGCGATAGCTCCCATGTAGCCCGTCTGTCCTAATTTACCTGCGAGGAAAATGGATGTCGGTCCGTCCGCTCCGCCGATAATGGAGATGGCCGCGGCTGCTTTGTCGCCGAAGCCGAACAGAATCGCCATCAGGTATGCCGCAAAGATACCGAGCTGTGCGGCAGCACCGAGAAGGAAGCTTCTCGGGTTCGCGATCAACGGACCGAAGTCGGTCATCGCGCCTACGCCCATGAAGATAAGGCACGGCAGGATTGCCCATTCATCGAGCTGGAAGAAGTAGCGGAGAATACCGCCTGCGCGGCTGCTCTGCTCGGTCTTCGTGCAATCGGCAACCTTAAAGTTGCTGAGCTCACCTTCATGAATATCGTACTTCAGGATCGACTTTCCGTCGCAGAAGAACTCGTAGGTTACGGTATCCATAAAGTACGTCTCGTTGATGTACTTAAGAACCTCTTCCTGACTGCTCTTATCTACGGTATCCGGAATCGTCTTGCTGTACGAAACCGTAATATTGTCTACGTTATAAACTGCGCCTTCACCCTGGTAAAATTCCACGATGCCGTCGGCAATGCTTACGATCTGCACATCGTCCTTGTAGAAGGTATAAACCTTATCCACAGGCTCCGCCATGATTGACGGGTACAGGTTTACGAGAAGCATACCGAAGGAAATCGGTACCAGAAGGAGAGGCTCATAATCCTTGGCAATAGCCAGGTACAGGAAGAACAAGGCGACGCCGATCATCAGCAGGTTGCCCCACGAAAGAGAGGCAAATGCGGTGGCTCTCACCAGGTTCCCACATGTATCAATAATATATTGCATTGTGATTTACCTCCCGGTTCTATGTGTCTTCTTTGAACTCAAATCAATCAAAGAAGGATGTCATCTTTGATAATCGATCAGTTCAAAGAAACAAGCAGTTCACCGGGCTCGAAGCTCTGACCTACGCTTACGTTAACAGTTGCAATCGTTCCGTCCTGAGGAGCGGTGATATCATTTTCCATCTTCATGGCCTCAAATACGAGGAGAACGTCACCCTTCTTAACAGCTGCGCCGGCGGAGGTGTTAACCTTCAGTACCTTACCGGGCATGGGAGCGGAAATCTTAACGCTTCCGGCAGCGCCTGCGTTAGCCTTGGGAGCGGCCTTCGGAGCAGCCTTGGGAGCGGCCTTCGGAGCAGCTGCGGAAGTGCTTACCGCACCGTCAGCTTCCTCAACACATACATCATAAACATTACCATTTACCGTAATTGTATAATTCTTCATTTTATCCTCCTAATCAGGCGTTCTGCCATTTTGATTTATTCACTTTACGAATGGAGCGGACAACCAGGCTGTCCGGAGAAACCGCATTGCCCTGCGCCTGCTCATATGCACAGATAGCAGCCGCGATAACCGCAACCAGTTCAAGGTCGTCGGTCTCGTCCTCGGCGGGCGCGGGTGCAGCAACGGGATCGTTCTTCACCGGAGCCGGCTTCTCGGGGCGATTGACAAGTTTCAGAAGCGAGATGATCGTGCTGATCAGTACAAGCATGATAAATACGATGCCGATACCGAGCAGGGTGTTCAGACCCGCACGCTCCATAACCTTCGCGGAAATGCCGAAAATAATCAAAGCCATAATCTCTACCTCCGCTTATACCGTGCCGTGCTTCTTGGCAGGTCTCAATTCCTTCTTGGTGCTGAGCATTTCAAATGCGTAGATAACCTGCGCACGAACTTCCGAAGCGGAAATGATGGAATCCACATAACCTCTCTTCGCAGCGTTCTCCGCGCTGTTGGCTTCCTTGCGGTACTCTTCCGCTTTCGCGTTCAGAGCTTCCTCGGTGTTAACCTCGCCTGCGTATACGATCTGAGCGGCAAGCTTCGCATCCATCGTACCGATCTCGGCACCTTCAAGAGCGAATTCCATATCCGCGCCGAGCGTCTTACTGTTGAATGCCGCATAAGCGGTACCGTAGGACTTACCGGTTACAACGTTGATCTTCGGAACGGTAGCGCCGGCAAATGCGAACGCCATCTTTGCGGAAGCGGTAGCAATCGACTTTGCGTCGGAAGCGCTCTTGCTGTATCCCGCAACGTTACTGAGGGTCAGAACCGGAATGCCGAAAGCGTCGCAGTAGTTAACAAATGCAGCGGCCTTGTAGCAGCCTGCGGATGTAAGAACCGCGTCGAACTTCTTCTTGTCCTTGCCGTCCGTAAGAAGGGTACGGTTGCCGACAGCACCTACCGTAGCGCCGTTCAGTTTAATGAAACCGGTAACCATCTCGGGAGCATAGCCGGCCTTGATCTCAACGAAGGAACCGTTGTCGGAAAGGTCGGCAAACGCAGCTGCCGCATCGGCAACTTCATCATCGTAAAGGGCCGTGGCACGATTCAGGTCGTCCGTGCACTCCATAATGCACTCGTCCTCGTTGTTAACGGGAAGAATGTCAACAAGGTCGCGAACCTTATTGAGAACGGCAACCTCATCCTCGCCGACATAATCAACGGCGCCGGATGCCGCCATGTAGGAAGCGGAAGCCGTGTCAAGCTTGCCTTCGTTGTTGCCCGCGATCGCGTTGGGTGCGGTAACGAAAAGCTTGGCATCCTTAGACATAACAACGAAATCGCTCATCTCGGCAAGTACCGCGAGACCGCCGCCACACTCTCCGAATACCGCAGTGATCTGCGGGATAACGCCGGATGCCATTGTCTCGGCCTTAAACAGACGTCCGAAGCTTGCAAGCGCGTCGGAAGCTTCCTGAAGACGAATGCCCGCGCAATCGATCAAACCGATTACCGGAGCGCCGGTCTTCATGGCAAGACGATAGAGATTGATGATCTTCTTCGCATGCATCTCGCCGATCGTACCATTCAATGCAGAGGCATCCTGGCTGTATACATAAACCAGATTGTCATTGATCACGCCGTAACCGGTAACAATACCGTCGCCCGGAGCGCTCATCTGCTGCATGTTAAAATCGGTATTACGCTTCGTTACGAGCGCGCCGATTTCAACAAAACTGTTGTCGTCAAGCAAAGTATAGATACGATCCTTTGCCGACAATTTTGCTGTACCACTCATGTTCAGCCCTCCATCTTATATATTCCTTAAAGGGTTCTTTCTTTTGGAAATAACCCAACTTACACCAAATACCATTATACATAAAACCCTGCAAAATGCAAATGAAAATATAGCCATTTGAGGGGTTTTACACAAGTTTAACAAACAGGCGAAAAATGTTACGCGAAAAGCCTTAAAAACAGGGATTTAAGGCATAAAAAACCGGGTTCACAGGAACCCGGTACCGTTATTGCAATGTTGTTTCGTTTTAGAACTGATCTTCGCCGCCCGAAAGATTCTCCGAAGGATATTCGGATAAAACACGGCGAACCGTTCCGTACGAGAAGCCTTTACGCAGGAAGAAGGCAGTCAGCTTCTCCCGCTGCTCACGGGTAAGCGCGGTGCCTTCCGTGACCTTTCTGTGAGCCAGATTCCGGACCGTTATCATCTCCGGATCCTCGTTCCCGTCCACTTCCTCGCCGCGCGCTTCTGCTGCGAGCTTCCTGTCCTCCAGGTAGCGGGCAAGCGCGTCCTCGTAGAGTTCATCGGAAATGCCCTTTTCATGAAGCTTCTGCTTGATCTCCCGAAGGCTCTTCTTTCCGCCGAAGGAATACAGATAGTTGTAGGCGTAACGGCTATCGTTCAGATATGGGAACTGTTTCACATAAGTCATGATATGCGGAATAACGGTCTCCCCGTAGCCTGCTTCAAGAAGCCGGTCATGAAGTTCCTGTTCGGTCCGGTCCGCGATTCCGAGTAAGTCAAGTGCTTTCCGCTTACCGGAAGGAAGGATGTAGTCCCTGAGCACCTCTTCGGTCTTTGCCTCGTTAATGTCCGCACCGTCTTCAATCCCGAGGAAAAGCATATCCGCGTTCTTCACCGGACCCGCCGTCTCTCCGTCCAGAAAAAGAATCGATTTCACTTTGCCTTTCGGCACAAGCCGTACTGTAGCCATAACTTATGTCCCCATAAAAGCCGACACCCCGTTTCCGGAGTGTCGGAGCAATATTCGTAGATTAATCAGAATCAGAAATCCTCGGGTTCATCCTCATCGTCGCTTAGTACCGCATGGCTCTCGCCGACATGAAGGGCTTTTCTGACCTTCTCGGCGATCTCCTCCGTAACGTCGGGATTCTGCTTCAGATACTGCTTCGCGTTCTCACGGCCCTGGCCGATCTTCTCGCCCTCGTAAGCGAACCATGCACCGCTCTTCTGGATGATGTCGCTGCTTACGGCAAGATCAAGCACATCGCCTTCCTTGGAGATGCCTTCGCCGAACATGATATCAAACTCTGCTTCCTTAAAAGGCGGAGCAACCTTGTTCTTAACAACCTTTACACGTACATGGTTGCCGACAACCTCGCCGTTCTGCTTGAGAGATTCCACGCGGCGCACATCAAGACGGATCGACGCGAAGAACTTCAGCGCGCGTCCGCCGGTCGTGGTCTCGGGATTGCCGAACATAACGCCTATCTTCTCACGAAGCTGGTTGATAAAGATTACGATACAGTTATTCTTGCTGATCACGGGAGCAAGCTTACGAAGCGCCTGCGACATAAGTCTTGCCTGCTGGCCTACATGGGAATCGCCCATGTCGCCTTCGATCTCCGCCTTCGGTACAAGTGCCGCTACGGAGTCCACAACGATGATGTCCACAGCACCCGAGCGTACGAGCGTCTCAGCGATCTCAAGCGCCTGCTCGCCGTCGTCCGGCTGGGAAATGTAAAGGTTATCGATATCTACACCGATATTGGCTGCATAAACGGGGTCAAGCGCATGCTCGGCATCGATGAAGCCGGCGATACCGCCCCTCTTCTGAACTTCGGCAATTGCGTGGAGCGCAACGGTCGTCTTACCGCTGGACTCCGGTCCGTAAATCTCGATCACACGGCCCTTCGGGAAACCGCCTACGCCGAGCGCTGCATCTAGGCTTAAGGAACCGCTCGTAACCGCCTCAACGCTGAGGTTGGCATCCGAATCGCCGAGTTTCATAACGGAACCCTTACCGAATGCTTTCTCAATCTGAGCAAGTGCGGATTCCAGTGCTTTCTTCTTGTTGTCTTCTGTAGCCATATCGTTTTATCCTTTCTCAAAAAGCGAACAAATGTTCTGTTTTCATATTATCCTCTTTCGTCTGTTTTGTCAACAGGAAAATGGAAACATTTCGAACTTTTTTCGGCCGGATCCCCGCCTGTCGTTTCGTCCGTGCCTGTCAACTATCATAGCGCATCGGGCGGGCAATAACCATCGGCAGAAGTCACATTTTCCGCGGTACCGATTCGGCATAACATAGAGAAAGCCGGCCCTGTGCGGCTGACACTTTCGTCAGTCTGCACACGCAGCCGGCTGTTTTTACAGCGACATGACGAACGAACTATACCTCCGCCCAAGTATTACTTTTTCTCATAGCGGTCATAGTCGTTCATGTATTCCTTCGGTATGGCCATCGGAATGAATTCCAGGTCGTACATAACCGATTCTTCACCTCTGCTCAACCGAATACAACGAACCGGGTTTCCATAGAAATCCTGTTCCCACCGGAAACTGCTTTCAAGGGTGGAATACGATGATGCTCTTAAATCATCCATGTTTTCAATTCCCAACAGACCACATTCCGCGGTGTACGACTTTGCCCATCCATCCGGATACTTCTCCGTTGCCTTTGAAGTAAACATGAAGGGCTCTACATCATATTCGTATTCCGTCCATGCAGTGAGGACATCATTTTCATAGACGAGTTCTTTTACCGGGAATCCGTGCTCTTCCCACTCTGTCAGTTTGTTACGGAGAACTGTTCCGTCTTCGTTATACTCCGTTAAATTAATACATTTCCCGTTCTCATCGTATTCGCTTTTCGTTTTCAGCTTTCTCACACCATCATCCGTAAATGCATAATACTCACTTGTATACTTCGTGAGGAAGATTTCCTCGCCAGTCAGATTCCCGTGCGATCGGGTTTCCACCCTCTCTTTCTTTCCGGAGTTGTCATAAAAATATGCAGTGACCTGTTCGGTTTTATAATCCGTTTCCGAGAGAATCCTTCCGTCGTCTGTGTATATATACTCCTTTATGTACTTTACTGCGTGGCCATCGTCTCCCCCGATTTTGTATTCCAGGAGCAAGTCTCCGTTTTCATTAAAGGTTTTAACCGTATCATCCGTGTGAGTCTCTGTCAGTCTTCCCTTGGAATCATACTTATTCTCGGTATTGCTGACGAGATTCCCATTATCGTCATATTTGGTTTCCCTAATCATGTTTCCGAAATCATCATAGGCGTATTGGCGGCGATAGAAAAAAGTTCCGAACCTATATATTTTTTTCGTTATAAGCCTGCCAAAATCATCGTATTCACAACCACAGGCAATATCTTTTTGTCCATTCTCTGACCCCCTGTAGATTGTCTTTATGCGGAACACGAGCGCATACCCCTCCGGGATCTCGGGAAGATCGTACCCATGGCCTTTGCCTTTATCGTTCCGGTCCTTATTCCGGAATATTCCTGCGACCAGAATAATCCAAGCGGCGAGCGCCACCGCAAGCACCGATCCGAACAGAATGATCCAGCCCCTCTTGCTGAGGCTTACCGTCCCGCGGTTATCTTTACGGATCATGAAGCACCTCCCCCTTCTCAAACCTGCACATTCTTCATCTAAGCGTGCGATAACTCCGGAAAATACAACCGTTTTCTTTCGACGGCTTCCAATTTCTCTCCTTTGTAGAAAAGACGGTAATCGTCCGCGCCGTCATACAGTTCTGCTACACAGAGGTCGCGGTCCTCCTTACACGGCGTGAAGCCGAGACGGCAGCGTCCGTCCGCAAGCGGCAGCCGCTTCAGAATCTCAGCAAGCGGAATCTTCTTTTCGCAAATGACCGACTGCAATACCGTTCCGTCTTCCTGGTCAAGGACAACGAAGCAGTCGATGTCCGGCGCATAAAAGACATTGTCAAACCAACAGGTGTAGAACATCTGCAGTCCGTACTTATTGACCTGCTCAAAAGCGGACTGGCAGGCACATTTACGAACCGTTTCTTTATACCGGCCGATATACGCTTCCCCGAGTTCCGTAACGGGCTTAAAACCGGTTCCGGACTTCTCCGTACAGTACGCTTCCTTCACAAAATACCGGTACTCGTTCAAGGTCTGAAAGCCCTGTTTCCGATAGAACCCGAGTGCTTCGAGGTTGCCGAACAGGTAAATGCCGTCGCACTTTCCCTCATATTCCTCAAGGACGTGACGGATCAGCTTGGCCGCCAGCCCCTGCTTTCTGAAATTCTCGTCCGTCATAACGGTTCCGAGCTGGATATAATCCCTGCGGACGCCGTTCTCCAGAAACTGCATGCGGTTGGCGGACACGTTCGATACGATTTTTCCTTCGTGCACGAAGGAATACGGGATATAATCACCTTCGAAATATCCCTGCGTGACCCAGCCTTCGAAGTCAAATCCGAAGGTCTTCTGCGTCAGTTCATTCAGCATATGCCTGGACTTCTCGTCCAACATATAGTTACTTATCAGTTCCATTACAATTCTCCGTTTTCTAAATTGTGTGTCATTTGGCTTCGATGATCCACCTCTGCACGCCTTCGGCTGCCCCCAACGTGTTAAGAAGCGCCTTCTCGCCCTTCTTCGCGGTAACGACACGTCCGCTCGGATACGGCGTCTTGATGGAATACGTTCCGTCATCGTTTAAAGACAAATGCCAGCTCTGCGCGTCGTCATAACCCGTATAAACCCATATTCCGACGGTGTTTCCTTCCGCATCCCAGGCATTTCCGAGGTCAATCCGCATGTTCGGAAGCTCCTTCGGCTTCAGGACGAAACGGCCGTTACCGGAATAACTGATGTTCCATACGCATTCTTCATCCCCGAGGGTCAGACCGATCTCCGCTTCCCGTCCGACCAGATATCCGCTGCCGTCGGCCGCTTTGATGGTAAAGTTGCCGAGGTTGAAGACATTCCGCTTAATAAGAGGCCACATCTTCGGGTACATGCCGACATGCTTGACGCTGCCGTTTCCGGTGTACGGGCATTTTCCGGTAAGAACGAGCTTATAAAACTCGAAAAAGTCATAATCATTAAGGTCCGCGGTATACTTTTCATAGCCGGGGTACGATTCCGGTCCCATGTAGGCATGGGTATCGGGATACTCGACGCCGAGAAGCGTCTCCAGGTACTCGAGCTGGTGCATCCACTCGTGGACAGCCACCGCGGTCGCGTAAAGCGACGGAATCTCCGGATCCGCCAAAGGATATGTTCCCGCAGCAGGCGTTACAAGGTTAAATGTGGAATATCCGAGCGGCGACTCGATGCCGTCCGTTTTAAGACCGAGCATCACGTCATGAACGCCGTAGCCGTCCTTGCCCTCATTCCGCGCGCGGTTCTCCTCGCCCGCGGTCTGCACGGTCGTCAGCACCGTATCAATCTCGCGCCCTTCCATATAATGCGTGATGTAAGGCATAACGGTCTGCATATCGAGGTACAGCCAGTCCGCGCCCGCTGCCTGCGTGAGCGGTACCGTGTCGTCAATCAGATGAAAATACACCGTGATATCCACGTTATGATTGGAAATGCTCTCCACGCTCTTCTCGTAATTGAGCGTAACCGCCTCCAGATAATCCCGGTCGAAATCGGTCATCTGAAAGTCAAGATCTCCGAACGTAACATGCGTGAAGCCGAGCCAGAGAACATAGTATTTGACCGGCTCGTCAAGAGGCGTATAGTCCTCTTTGTTGTACTGCTCGACCGCTTCGCGGATCATCTTCTCGATATGGGAATCCACTGAGCTGAAATCATAGGATGCGGGTACGCCCGGCTTTGCGGCCGGCGTTGCCTCACCTGTCGGCTCCTCAGCCGGACCCGATTCCTCTCCGGCCGGTTTCGGTGCTTCGGTTGCCTTCTTCTCTTTCTTATCGCTTTCGTCATCGGATGCGCAGCCCGCAAAAAGCATGACCGCGCAAAGTATCAGGCACAGGAGCCGGATCAGTTTACGGTTTTTCATGCCTGCTCCTCCGATACTTCGTAATCCATGCAGGTGCGGCTTGCCGTAAACGGTCTTACCTTCGTATTTGCTACCTCCACATGTGCGGGATGAACCGCGTATTCCTTTAACGACGCCTCGTCAACAAATGCGGAATCTAACATTACGTCGCAGTTCGAAGACGCTAACGGGTTCGTATTAACCTTAATACTGAGAAGACCGGGAATCTGTCCCTGAAGCCCCTCAAGGCCGCTCTTGATGCCGGCCTTCACGGTTTCCTTTTCCGCGCCGGTCAGCTCCTCCTTCAGTTTCCAAAGAATCACGTGCTTTACCATTTTCCTATCCTCCGTATTTTTGCCTTTTTACACATATCAAAGAATACCACATATGCCTTCCGAAAGGAAGATTTTTCTAACGGAAAAGGGAAGCCCCCAAGCTTCCCCTTCCGTGTAAACCCCAATATGAAATCCCCTACTCGTCCTTATCCGCCACATCAAACAGGGCTCTGACATATGCTTCCGGATCGAACTTCTGCATGTCGCGAACCCCTTCGCCGACACCGATGTACTTAACCGGGATGCCTAGTTCCTTCTGAATCGCGATGGCAATGCCGCCCTTGGCCGTACCGTCCAGCTTCGTAATAACGATACCGGTGATATTGCAGATCTCGTTGAACTGCTTTGCCTGCGCAAGCGCGTTCTGGCCGGTCGTTCCGTCGAGAACAACGAGCGTCTCGCGCTTCGCGTCCGGATACTCGCGGTCGATCACGCGGTTGATCTTGCCGAGCTCGTCCATCAGATTCTTCTTGTTGTGAAGACGTCCCGCCGTATCGCAGATCAGCACGTCGGCCTTTCTCGCCTTTGCCGCGGATACCGCGTCAAATACGACTGCTGCCGGGTCTGCGCCTTCCTTCGCCGCGATGATGTCGCAGCCGGCGCGGTGAGACCACTCCACCAGCTGTTCGGTTGCCGCGGCACGGAACGTATCGGCTGCCGCCATCAGTACTTTCCTGCCGTCATTTTTGAGAAGCCATGCGATCTTGCCGGTCGTAGTCGTCTTACCGACGCCGTTTACACCGACAACAAGCACGGCGGAAGGACCTTTTTCAAAGTCATAGGCATCCTCCGGCACTTCCATCTGCTCACGGATGGATTCCATCAGCAGTTCACGGCACGCTTCGGGCTCTTTGATGTGAAGTTCCTTCACCTTTGCCCGCAGATTGTCGAGAATCTCGCCGGTTGTCGCCACGCCGATATCGGCCATGATCAGCACTTCTTCGAGTTCTTCGTAGAAGTCCTCATCAATCTTCGAAAAACCGTGGAAGATGGAATTCAGGCCGCTTGCGATGCTGTGTCTTGTCTTCGACATGCCTTCGCGCAGGCGGCGGAAGAATCCTTTCTTCTTCTGCGGTTCGTCTTCGGGAAGTTCTTCCTCAAAATCTTCGGAAAGATCTTCCGTCATATCTTCGTCATAATCCTTGCTCATTCGGATGATTGCTCCTTATTTGTCCAATTCGTTTTCAATCAGGTTCACGCTTACGAGCGTCGATACGCCCTTCTCCTGCATCGTGATGCCGTACAGGGCATCGGCTGCCGCCATCGTGCCGCGGCGGTGCGTGATCACGATGAACTGCGTGTCCTTTGTCAGCTTATGCAGATACTGCGCGAAACGGCTGACGTTGCTGTCGTCGAGCGCCGCCTCGATCTCGTCGAGGAGACAGAAAGGCGACGGCTTCAGGTCGAGGATCGCGAACAGCAGGGAGATTGCCGTCAGCGCCTTCTCACCGCCGGAAAGCTGCATCATGTTCTGCAGTTTCTTGCCCGGAGGCTGCGCGATAACGGAAATATCCGCCTCGAGGATATCGGTGCCCTCCTCGAGTTTCAGCGTTCCTTTTCCGCCGCCGAACAGCTCGCGGAATACCTTGTCAAAGCGTTCCTGTACCTTGGAGAACGTCTCGGTGAACTGTCTGCGCATCTCCGCGTCGAGTGTCACGATAATCTCCTGCAGCGATTTCTCGGCGTTCACGATATCATCGCGCTGCGCCGTAAGGAAATCATAGCGTTCCTTCGTTTCGCGGTAGTCCTCGATCGCGTTGACGTTGACATCGCCGAGGGAACGGATCTTATTCTTCAGTTCGTAAACCGCCTTGCGGTTCAGGGTCGGATTGTCGATCGACTCGTCACGGAGCTTCACGGCTTCCGAATAGGTCAGCTCATACTCTTCCCACATATAATGGGTCTGGTAGTCAAGCTGCTCCTTCATCTTCTCCTGCTGGCCTTCGAGACGGAACAGTTCCTTGTCGAGTCTCGACATGTCGGCGGAAAGTGCCTCGCGGCGCTCAAAGAAACTCTTATTGCGGCTCGTGATCTCCTCAGCGGCCGTATTCTTGGTTTCGATGAATTCTTCAAGTCCGATAAGTTCCTTACGGAGGTTCTCCTGCTCGGTAATAAGAGCCGCTACGGCCTCCTCTTTCACGGTAATATCCTCGCCGGCCGTCTTCACGCGGCTCAGAAGCTCCGTACGCTCCTCATCGAGCTCACGGATCTCGCCGCGGATACGCTTCGCGTTGTCCTTACGGTAAGCGACATTCTGCTGTAAGCCCGAATACTCGGACAATACACGCATGGCCTCGGCGCTCGCGTCGTCTTCCTTAAGACGCGTGGACTCCATCTCGGAATGAAGCTCCGCGGCGCGGTTCTTCTTTGCTTCGCTTGCTTCGTTATTGGCTTCGATCCGCTTCGTTACGTCATCGATTGCCTTCTTCGTCTCGGCAGCGATCGCGTCCGCGGCGGCGCTTTCCTGAAGCAGCGATTCTCTCTTTCCGAGGATGTCGCCGTTCTGTTCGGTTATATGATTGAGATTGAGTTTCGCGGTATTCTGCGCAACATAGCGCTCCTGCAGTTCCCTGCGGGATTCTTCGTAGGCGCTCCGTAACGACTCACGCTCTTTTCGGAGTTCGGCAAGCTTGTCGCCTGCTTCCTGCAGTTCCTGCTTTTCGATGACAAGCGACTGCTCAAGGTTCTCGGCTTCACGCCGCTTTCCGAGCAAGTTGCTGCTGCTTCGGAACGAACCGCCCGAGATTGCGCCTCCTGGCTGGAACAGCTCACCCTCAAGCGTTACGATGCGGATGGAATAACGGTTCTGCTTTTCAAGGCGGATCGCGTTATCAATCGTATCGACAACGAGGAACCGTCCGAGCAGATACCGGATCGCCTCGCGGAAACGGTCTTCGGTCGAAACGAGGTCGGATGCGATGCCGATCACGCCTTTAGCGGAAAGCGTTTCCTTCTCAAACTCATCCTGCTTCGCACGGATGTCCGAAAGCGGGATAAATGTGGCACGACCCAGCTTGTTGGCCTTCAGATATTCGATCATCTTCTTGGCCGTTTCAGCGGTATCCGTGATGATATTCTGTACATTGCCGCCGAGTGCGGTTTCAATCGCCGTCTCATAGCGGGGCTCCACGGAAATGACATCGGCAACAACACCGAATACGCCGCTTCCGTCCTTCTTCTCCATGACCTTCTTAACGGCATTGCCGTAGCCGTCATAGTGCTCCACAAGGTCCTTCAATGTCTCCATATG
Source organism: Lachnospiraceae bacterium (assembly GCA_017613595.1). The sequence goes on from JAGADM010000006.1 coordinate 13,885, forward strand.
GGACGTCTTCTGGATCACGCGTTCCTGCTTGCGGTCATAGATGTTCTTCTGCTCCTGGATGGCGTCGGTCAGTTCGCGGATTTTCGTTTCCTGTCCTTTGACGCGGTCCGAGCCTTCAATCACGCGGTCGCACGCTTCCTTTAAGATGCGCTCCGCTTCCGCTACCTGCGCGGCTGCCTCGTCGGCCTCGGCCTTTAAGGAAAGAAGCCGTCCGCTGACATCGGCTTTACGGATGGTCTGCTGCTCGAGGATGGCATTATACCGTCCGAGTTCGGACTGCAGCACCGTATTCTCATTTAAAAGTCCGGCATAGGCTTCGTTGCATTCCTTTTCCTCAAGGAGCATGGCGTTGATGCCTGCCTTCATCTCTCCGAGGAGTGCCTCCGCCTTCTCCTGCTCCGCGAGTAATGCGGTCAGCTGGACGTTCTGTTTCTCAATCTCTTCCTCAAGACCGGCTAGCGTCTTTCTACGCTCTTCGATCTGTCCGTTCAGACGCTCCGCGCGTTCGCCGGACTGTTCCGAACCGGTTCTCAGTGCGGAAATCTGCTCCGTAAGGAGGTTCTTCTCACCGCTTGCCTTCTCGACCGCGATCTGCTTCTCGGCATACTGTTCCTTAGCTTCACGGATCTGCTCACGGTACTGTTCAAGTTCGCCTAAAAGCCTGTCATAGTCTTCCTTGGCAAGCTCATACTGCGTCTTTGCTTCTTCAAAATCCCTCTTGGCAACGGAAATCTTCGCGTCCAGGTCTTCCTTCACGGAAGCACTCTTCTCGTACTCGAGAAGGAACTGGTTGACTTCCATCTTCTTGAGTTCTTCTTTGTATCCGAGGTAAACTCTCGCCTTTTCGCTCTGCTTTTCCAAAGGGGCAAGGCGCGTTTCGATCTCCGAAATGATATCGGTTACGCGGGAAAGGTTCTGGCGCTCCGTCTCAAGGTTCTTCTCGGTCATTGCCTTCCGCTTCTTAACCTTGGTGATGCCGGACGCTTCGTCGAACAGTTCGCGGCGCTCCTCCGGCTTTCCGGAGATGATCTTATCGATCTGCCCCTGTCCGATGATCGAGTAACCTTCCTTACCGATACCGGTGTCATAGAAAAGCTCCTGCACGTCACGAAGACGGCATTCCGCACCGTTGATCAGGTATTCACTCTCGCCGGAACGGTATACGCGCCGTCCGACAACAACCTCTTCGTAATCGATCGGGAGCCAGTGGTCGCTGTTGTCAAGCGTCAGCGCGACATAGGCAAATCCGAGCGGCTTACGCGTTTCGGTACCCGCGAAGATGACATCCTGCATGCTGCTTCCGCGGAGCTGCTTCGCGCTCTGCTCGCCGAGCACCCAGCGGACGGCATCGGCAACGTTACTCTTGCCGCTTCCGTTAGGACCGACAATACCGGTAATGCCGGGCTTAAACCCGAACACGATTTTATTGGCAAATGCCTTAAATCCGTGTACCTCAATGCTTTTCAGATACATTACCGCCGCTCCTTCCCGTTATAATCCTGATTGCCTTTCTGGCGGCTTCCTGCTCGGCTCCTTTCTTCGAAGAGCCGGTTCCGGTGGCAAGCGCTTTGCCGCCCACCTTAAGCTCCACCGTAAAGGTCCGCATATGCGCGGGTCCTTCCTCCTTCGCGAGGACATACTCCGGCATGCAGCGGTATTTCTCCTGCGTAATCTCCTGCAGGAGCGTCTTGCTGTCCTTAAAGAGTCTCGCGTCGTCGAGCTTCGTCAGGGCAAATTCCCGGATAAACCGTCCGGCGGGTTCGAGTCCGCCGTCCAGATAGATGGCTCCGATCACTGCCTCAAACGCGTCGGAAAGAATGGAATCACGGTTACGGCCGCCGGTCATATCCTCACCTTTTCCGAGACGCAGAAAGCTTCCGAGTCCGATTCCTCTTGCGCAGAATGCAAGAGACGGCTCGCAAACCATGCTTGCGCGAAGTTTGCTCATGCTTCCTTCGGGCATGTCCGCATGTTCCTCAAAAATGAATTCACTCGTCACAAGTTCAAGAACGGCATCACCGAGAAACTCAAGCCGTTCGTTAAATTCGATTTCTCCTTTGCGGCGACTGAATTCATTTGCATAAGAGCTGTGCGTTAAAGCTGTTACGAGCAGATTTCCGTCGGTGAACTGATAACCGATCTTCTGCTCCAAATCCGCATTTTTCATTCACTCACTCCTTGTATTATCCGGCATAAACCGGATTGGTCAACCGATCCCGAGAAGATCCGCGAGCCGGTTGTAAAGCGCTCCCGCCGTCTGCGGCATGTAACCGCTTGCGGCATCACTGACCTCAACGGAAAATTCATCCTCGACAGCCGTAATGATCTGATAAACCTCGAGGGAATCCGCGCCGAGATCATCGAAAAACGAAGAATCCATCTGCACATCTTCAGGACGCACATGAAGCGTCTCGCCGATGATGTTCTGTATCTTCTCCCATTCCATAAAGGTCTCCTTTCCGGCTTAACGCCGGTGTCTGACAAAGCCGGACCGTCCGGTCCGCTACGGCTCCGTACGGGATTACTGTCCGTCCGTTGCCTCTTCCTTCTTATCGTCCGCGCAGATCTGATCGCGGATCTTGTCTACGATACGCTGCTCCGTAAACGTAATGCACTGTAACAGCGAGTTCTTCACTTCGGCCGCCTTCGAGCTGCCGTGCGTCTTTACGACAAGGCCGTTCAGTCCGAGCATCGGCGCTCCGCCGTACTCCGAAGAGTCGAACGACTTCATCGTCTTCTTCAAAGCGGGCTTCGCGAGCGCTCCGCCGATCTTGCCCCGTACGGAACTCATCATGCCTTCCTTGATCTTCGCGACAAGCGTCTTCGCAAGGCCTTCGTAAAGCTTTAAGATGACATTGCCGACAAATGCCTCGCACACGATGACATCCGCCGCGCCGCGCGGTATCTCTCTTGCTTCCACGCTTCCGATGAAGTTGATATCCTTCTGCTCCTTGAGAAGCGGGTAGGTATCCTTCACGAGCTGGTTGCCCTTTTCCTCTTCGACGCCGATATTCACAAGGCCGACCGTCGGATTCTTCACGCCGACAACGTACTCCATGTAGATGGAGCCCATCCGCGCGAACTGTACGAGCTGCGACGGTTTCGCGTCCACATTGGCTCCGCAGTCGATGAGAAGCGATACGCCCTTCTCGGTCGGAATAAGCGGTGCGAGCGGCGTCCGCTCAATGCCGCGGATACGCTTGATGTAGATAACGCTGCCGACTAAGATGGCGCCGGTACTTCCCGCGGAGACAAATGCGTCCGCCTCCCCTTTATGTACCAGGTTCATCGCAACGACAAGCGACGAATCCCTCTTCGTGCGGACCGCGTAAACCGGAGCCTCATCGCAGGAAATCTCTTCAGAAGCATGGACAACGGAAAGCCTGTCCGTCGGGTATTCCGCCCCTTCCAGCTCCTTTTTGATCGCATCCTCTCTGCCGACCAGGATCACCTGCAGCCGCTCGGATTCCCGAAGCGCCGCGAGGGCTCCCTTTACGATTTCGCCGGGTGCGTTGTCACCGCCCATGGCGTCAAGCGCCACGCGAACCATTCCTGCCATAAACTTCCTCCGGTACAAATATCATAGAGAATGAAAAGAGCACAATGGGAAAACCCCATTGTGCCACTATTCCCATGAAATGAATTCTTTTATTCGGCATCGGCAGCCGCGGTCTCAACCTCTGCTGCATCTGCGCTTTCATCGGCATAAGCCACTGTCTCATCCTCTTCCTCGGGAGCTGCTTCAAGAGCTCTCATGCTGATGCTGATCTTCTTCTCGTCAACCTTCAGATCAAGGATGGAAGCTTCGATCTCCTGACCGATCTTCAATACATCGCCGGGCTTCTCTACGCGCTTGCGGGAGATCTGGGATACATGAAGCAGTGCGTCAACACCGGGATAGATTTCAACGAATGCGCCGAAATCGGTCATACGTGCAACGCGGCCGGTAACGATCGTGCCGGGTGCGAAACGCTCCTCAGCGTTAGCCCAGGGATTCTCATCCTCAAAGCGCTTGCTGAGCGCAATCTTATCGTTCTTAATGTCCTTAACAAATACCCGAACGGTATCTCCGGTCTTGAAGAGCTTCTTGGGATTGCCTACACGGCCCCAGCTCATCTCGGAGATATGAAGCAGTCCGTCAACACCGCCGATGTCGACAAATGCGCCGAAATCGGTAACGTTCTTAACGGTTCCCTCAATGATGTCGCCGACCTGAATCTTTGCAAGAGCCGCCTCAAGGGCTGCCTTCTTCTCTTCGGCAACGATAACCTTGCGGTTACCGATGATGGAGCGCTTCTTCGGATCATAATCCGTAATGATGAAGGAGATCTCCTGTCCCTGATACTTGGTGAGATCCTTCTCGAAAACATCCGAAACAAGGCTTGCGGGAATGAATACGCGGCACTCGTCAACGAGTACGGTGATTCCGCCCTTTACAACCTCGGAAACCTTAGCCGTAAGAACGGTCTTGTTCTCGAATGCATCCTGCAGCAGCTGGCTGCTGCGGTCCTGTGCGAGCTTTCTGCGGCTGAGAACAACCTGTCCCTCGCCGTCGTTCACTTTCAGAACCTTAACGGTAATCTTGTCGCCTTCCTTGACAACCTCGCGGAGATCGGCAATCGGCTGGGAGGAATACTCGCTCTTTGAAAGAATGCCGTCCGCTTTGTATCCGATGTTAAGTGCGATTTCATCTTCTTTAACACGAATAACTGTGCCTTCCACTACCTCTCCGTTATGTATTGTCTTAAATGATTGTTCCAACATCTGTTCAAAATTCTCTTCCGACATGCGATTTTGAACCTCCTCAATAATATTTCTTGGGGTAGATGCACCTGCTGTAATACCGACG
>JAGADM010000007.1 GCA_017613595.1 Lachnospiraceae bacterium
ATCACCTCGTACCGGAATTCGAAGAATTTCGACGAGAACTGGATGTCGGCGTCATACGCGCTGCACTGGATCCGTTCGAGCCGTACGAGACACCGCGCAAGATCGCTTTTGAGACTTGCAACCAACATTCAGGGAACCGGTTTCCTGTTCGCGAACGAACTTGTTGAGAAAGGCTGGAAATACGTCTCCCTCACCGAGGACCGGGCATTTACCGCAGACGCCGTTGCGCACGGCTACGCGATTTCGTATAACGACGCCGCGGTGTTCTATGACGAGCAGCCGACAAGTCTTCGAATCGCGTTCCGGCAAAGGATACGCTGGTCAAAAGGACACCAGCAGGCATTTGTCGAAACGGGTTGGTACCTCTTTTTGAATATCTTTGTGGGAAACGTATTCCGAAAGAAGAAAGAGCGCCGCGAGATGCCTCTTTGGAAGCGGATCGTCGAGGGCATACGCCACCGTTTCGCGGCATACGACACGCTGTCGCAGCTGATCCCCGGAGCGCTGATCCGTGCGATCGGATTCTTCGTGGTGACCTTCTTATTCATGTCGTGCTACTGCTACCATAAGGGCACCGAAGTCGCCCTGTTCGGCGGCGGAGACTGGATTTCAACGGTTGTCCGGTTCTTCACCGGAAGCAAGCATACCGTGACGATCGAACCGGGCATGAACGCGGTGTTCGGCAACGCTGGACTTTCATTCTTCGTGTTCTGGCTCGGCTGCGTGCAGATTGAGCTCGCGAATATATTCCAGGGCATCTACCTGTTCTTCACGGACCGTAAGCGCATCAAGAAGATGTCTCTCAGAAAGAAGATCTGGTTCGTCCTGACCTGGCCGAGCTTCGACCTGTTCTACCGCTGGTCCATGTACATCGCGCTTTTCTCGAAGGTTACATGGAAGCAGATCCCGCATACAAGCTCGATTACGATTGAAGATATTGAGAATGGACAGTAGATGAAGAAACGTAAGGGACAATCGAAGCGCGGAAGCTTTTTCAAGCGGTACGGCACGGGGGCGTGGATGCTCCTCCCGTACCTGATCATGGAACTGTACCTCCGCTTTGACCTGCGTGCGGTACGGTATTTCCGTGGGGAGATGGTGTTCCCGAGCATCGCATTTGCCGTGATATGGGCTCTCGCGTTCTGTGTGATCGCGCTTGTCCTGCCGCGGAACCTCGGCCGCTTTGTGTACGCGGTTCTGACGCTCGCGACGCTTACGTTCTTTACGGCAAATGCCATCTCGTTCAACTATACCGGCTACTGCTTCAGCTTCACGCTGATGAAGATGGCGGACGAAGGCAAAGGCTATCTCTGGGACATTATCCTGGCGATGGGCATCCTTCTGTTCGTTGTGATACTCGCGGTGATCGGAGCGATGATCCGGGCGATCGTTAAGTTCCCGAAGGAGAGGATTTCGGGACGCGGTTTCCTGGCTGCGATGGCGGTTCTCTTTGTAATCCACGCGCTGCTTCCGCTTTGCTACGGAAAGCTTTATGACGCGCTGCACTGGGACGCATGGCGCAACCCGAGAAACGTCTACCAGGCGTATAACGATAAGAATAAGAGCCTTAAGGTCAGCGGCCTTGTCGAATATACGGTGCGGGATTTCTATATCACGTTTTTGAAGCCCGAACAGAAGATGAGCGCGGACGAGAAGGCCTTCCTTGAGAAGGCGTTCGCCGATCAGAGCATGGCGCCCGCCAACGACTATACCGGCATCTGCAAAGGGAAGAATCTGATCCTTCTGCAGCTCGAGGGAATCGACAACTGGCTCGTAACACCCGAGACCATGCCGAACCTGTACGCGCTGATGCAGGAGTCGATCAACTTCACGGATCATTTCGCTTTTTATAACGGCGGCGGATCGACGTTCAATTCCGAATTTGCCGTGAACACCGGATTCATCACACCGGTTTCGTTCTCGCAGAACGCTTACACATTTAGCGGCAATGCATTTCCTTACTCGATGCCCCGCATGTTCGCGGCGCAGGGCTACAGCGTGAAGGCTTTTCACATGAATACGGAAGCCTTTTACTCAAGAGGGATCAACTATAAGAACTGGGGCTTTGACGCCTATCTGAGCCTCCGCGACAGCGGAAAATACGACAGCGCGGAAGGGCAGGTGCTGCGGCTTTTGGACCGCACGATGCTTACGGACGAGACGTTCCGCAAGGAACTGTTCGCAAAGGAGCAGCCGACCGTTTCGTACCTGATCACCTATACGCCGCACACGCCGTTTGATACGGTCGGTAACGAAGCGGGCAAATACCTCGTGAAGGAGACCTACGGCGGCGAGAAGGCGCTTTCCGAGGAGGAAAGCGTTAAGCTGATGGCCGGCGAGACGGACCGCATGGTAGGCATGCTGATCGAAGGGTTAAAGGAGAACGGTCTGTACGGGAAGACGGTCATCGTCGCATACGCCGACCATTATCTTTATTCGATCGAGGACAAATCCATCCTCGAACGGAACAAAGCCGACACGGACGATAACCGCATCAACCGGACGCCCCTTTTCATCTGGGGAACGGGAAGCAAGCCGTGTGAGATTACGAAGGCCAATTCGCAGCTTGACATCCTGCCGACGGTTTTGAACCTGTTCGGGATTTCGTACATCAAAGGCAATTACATCGGCTGCGACATCCTGTCAGCGGACTATGAAGGAGAAGTGTTCTTCCCGGATGCCTCGTTCTATGACGGGAACGTCTATGTGGAGAACGGCACTGTCACGAACGGCGTGCAGATTTCGAAGGAGGAACTTCAGAAGAAGCAGGAGCGGGTCAACGAAAGGATTCGTAAGAATGACCTGGCGCTTAAATTTGACTGGTTCGCGAAGAAGTAAGGGGACACATGAATATTTCGATTCAAGGCTATAACGTCAACTATAAGATTACCGGCGAGGGCGAGCGGACGCTCGTGATTCTGCAGGGCTGGGGCACGAAACTTGAGGTATACGATTCGGTCGCGGCTGCCGTAAATCACGGAATGCGCGTCGTGCAGTTTGATTTTCCGGGTTTCGGCGGTTCGGACGAGCCGCGGGAGAGCTGGGGCGTGGATGAATTTGCAGACTTCTTTACGGAGTTCATGAAGGCGCTCGAGATCAAAGAGGCAACGCTTCTCGGACACTCCTTCGGAGGACGCATCATCATCAAGCTTGCGAACCGTGAAAACCTGCCGTTTACGATCACGAATATCATCTTCGTGGATGCCGCGGGAATCCGCGCGAAGCTTACCGGAAAGCAGAAGCGGAAGCAGCGCAGATATAAGATCCTTAAGAAGATCCTTCTCTGCAAACCGATTCACGCAATGTTCCCGGAGCTGATCGATGACTGGAAATCAAAGCAGGGCTCCGCGGATTACCGGAACGCCACGCCGCGGATGCGCGAATGCATGGTGAAATCGATCAACGAGGACCTGACGGACCTTTTGCCCGGCATCAGGCAGGAAGTGCTTCTGATCTGGGGCGACAACGATACGGCGACGCCGCTTGCGGACGCGAAGAAGATGGAAGCGATGATCCCGAACAACGGGCTTGTCGTACTGTCCCCGGCGGGACACTACAGCTTCCTTGACCAGCCGGCCGTGTTCCGGAACGTTATGCGGTCTTACCTGAAGCCCGGCGAGCAGGCCGGAGTATAAAACAAGGCGGAATAAAGAATGCTTTACAGAACAATCGGAATGGCTGTGCTTACGGTATTCGCGTGGTTTTTAACCATGCGCTACAACCTGCACATGCTCCAGCTGAACGGCTATAAAAACGGAGAGCATCTGAAGCGGACACTCCGCACGTGGAACCGGCAATGGATACTGATGATCGGTATCGTTCCCGGCGTGCTGCGGCTTATATGGACCGGCTTAGGAATCGACATCGTATGCGCCGTTTATCTGGTACTTCTGATCTTAATCTACAACCTGATGCGCCGCACCAAAGCGAAGAAGAAACTCGTTTATACGGCGCGCGTGAAGCGTATGCTCGCGGCACACGTGATCGTTTCGGCGATCCTTCCCGCTGCAGCGTGGCTCGTACTCGGATTTGATTACCTGAGCGCGGGACTCGTGCTTTCCGTAAGTCTCCAGTGGATTCTTCTCGTACTGACGAACTTCTTAATGAAGCCTGCCGAGAAAACAGTCGGGCAGCATTACATCAACGACGCGAAACGCCGCCTTAAAGAGATGGGAGACCGTCTTACAATCATCGGCGTTACCGGAAGCTACGGAAAGACCAGCGTTAAGTTCTACCTGAAAACTTTGCTTTCCGCCCGATACGACGTGCTTGTCACTCCGGAGAGTTTCAACACCCCGATGGGCGTTGTCCGTACAATCCGCGAACAG
>JAGADM010000065.1 GCA_017613595.1 Lachnospiraceae bacterium
CGACTGGTATCTTGATACGAGAAGATACGGCGGCTGCATCCACAGCGGATTCGGAATGGGCTTTGAACGTCTGATTATGTATCTGACGGGTGTTGAGAACATCCGCGACGTGATCCCTTATCCGAGAACACCGAGAAACTGTGATTTCTAAACATTCCGGGGCACCCCGAAAAGGGTGCCTCTTTTTCGAGGTATTTTTGATTCAGGAGGTAAACCGATGGAGAAACTGGGATATTATCTCGCTTTTCCCTTTGTCCGCTACGCGCTTGTCGTAGGCGTACTGATTGCGCTCTGCTCCGCGCTTCTCGGCGTCATCCTTGTGCTGAAGCGGTTTTCCTTCATTGGTGACGGACTCTCGCATGTTGCGTTCGGCGCGATTGCGATCGCGTCCGTTATGAAGATCGCGAGTAACCTCGTATTTGTCTTCCCTGTAACGATTCTGGCAGCAGTCATTCTCTTAAAGACCGGCCAGAATAAAAAAATCCACGGAGACGCGGCGATTGCCATGATATCCGTGGGTGCTTTGGCGGTCGGGTATTTTCTGTTGTGCCTTCGTCCGTCCACGACCAACGTGTCAGGTGATGTCTGCAATACGCTGTTCGGCTCGCAGGCAATGGTGACGCTTCAAAGAAACGACGTGATTCTCTGTATGGTGATGTCGCTTATCGTAATCACGATGTTCATCGTGTTCTACCGGAAGATCTTCGCGGTTACCTTTGACGAGAACTTTGCGCGAAGCACCGGACTTGCCGTAGGCGCTTACAATATGATGGTCGCGGCGGTTACCGCGGTTGTGATCGTGCTTGCGATGAATCTGGTCGGATCGCTTCTTGTTTCGGCGCTGATTATCTTTCCGGCGCTTTCCGCGATGCGCATATTCCGGAGTTTCCGTGCCGTGATATTCTGCTCGGCAGGGCTTGCCGTCGTCGGAGCGGCGGCAGGGGTGATTCTTTCCATCCTGTGGTCCACCCCGCCGGGAGCTACGATTGTTATTTTAGATATGGCGTTCTTCTTTGTATCGGCTTTAATCGGCCGGTTCCTGGGCCGCTGAGAGTTCTCTTGGAAGAGGCGTCTTCTTCAGTGCAAACAGAAGGAGGTCGCCGAGAATACAGCAGCATACGACCTCACCGATTCCTACCGTAAGCATCATATACGGGATGGCATCGGGAACACCGTAAGCGTAGCGAAGTACGAACGGTACAATCAAAACATTGGCAATGACAGGCGGAAGGGTGCATAATACTGCGCCCTCATTTGTTTTACAGAAAGGAACCCGTGAAAGCAGATAGGTGCCGATTGCACCGAGAAGGGTGGCTACAGAGCCGAAAATGATATCCGCGGGGACACAGCCGGTGAGCGTGTTTGCGAGAAGACATCCGATGGTCAGTCCGGGAATTGCAGCCGGGGTGAAAAACGGAAGAATCGTGAGGGCTTCGGAAAGCCGGAACTGGATGGCTCCGCTTGCAAGTCCGAGAGCGTTGCTGAGAAACGTCAGAGCGACGTAGAGTGCCGCAGTGACAGCCGCCACTGCGATGAAGACAGTTTTCTTTTTCATGTGTTTTTTCGGGGCAGAGCCCCTTCCTCCTAGTATTTTTTTAAGGTGAGGATGGATTTTCGAACTCACCATTTGAGTAGGGTATCAGTTCCTGTATACCTACTCGGCATCTTTGTGCCTGCGCCGCCGATGCCTTCTTTTTTTGGGAACTTCCTGCTCCCAGCGGGCGATTTCCTCGTCCGGTATTTCCAGAACATACTTATCATATCCGTTCACAATCTGCGTTTCGCCGTAGGTGGTGATACGCTTCGCGTTCCGGACATAATTGGCATGTACATGGCCGTGAATCATGTATTTCGGGCGGTATTTGTCCATCATGTGGACAAATGACAGGAACCCGTGGTGCGGCAGGTCTTCCGCATCACCGAGGCCCTCCGCGGGCGAATGGGTGACCAGAATATCGAAGCCGCCGTTACGGAATATGCGGAAGCGGAGACCGCGGATGCGATGACTCATTTCCGCATCGGTATACTGATGGATGCCGGGTTTGTAACGCATGGAACCGCCGAGACCGACGATGCGGAGCCCTTTAAAGCGGTACACCGTATCTTCGATGCAGGTGCAGCCTTCCGGCGGGGTCTGCTCGTAGCAGTCGTCATGGTTTCCGTGCACGTAAAGGACGGGAGCCTTCGTGAAGGTCGCAAGAAAAGAAAGGTACTGCGGGGCCAGATCTCCGCAGGAGATGATGAGATCATACTCATCCAGCATCCCAGGGGTATAATAGTCCCAAAGCGCCTTCGATTCCTTATCGGAAATGACAAGAATCTTCACGGTAACCTCCCAATACAATCCTTCCCGGATTATTTCCCAACATGCATCACGCCGCGGACACCCAACCGCCCGCGGTGTGTTTTATAACTGTGTTTCGGCTTCCGGCCGGAATACGGCCTGTGCCGTCATAAATTCACGGAATTCGTCCCGCAGATCGTCAGGACCCGGAATGAAGCCGTGAACACCGGCAACGAGCCGGTCCATACGGATAATCTCCTCGGGCGCGAGACCTTCACCCGCGTCGAGGCATGTGCCGTCCTGGAATGTGATGAGCCCGGAGAACGGAACCAGCGTCCGGTTGATGATTGCGGTCTTCAGCGTCTCGGTAAGCCGCAGCAGTTCAGGCGGCAATTTGAGTGACGTGATTACGTCAATCGCGCCGGCGGACATGCCCCACCAGTAGTTCAGCGCATAAATGCCGACGGACTCATCTTCATCCTTCCAGTTGTTATTCAGAATGCTTCGCAGAATTTCTTCGTATAATTTGCCCCAGTGCCATACCGGCATCGCATAGTTAACGGGCGTCGCTCCTTTTTCGTAGAGGCCGAACTCACGGGAAGCGCTCGCCGGAGCGTTCAGATCACGGTTACTGATGATATAAACATCATTCCTGTCGAACAGATCGTTGTCCGAACGGTCCTTCAGCGTAGACCAGTCGAGGAACACCTCCGCGCGCGGATTCACCGCTTTCGCCCCCAAGGCAAATGCGTTGATGCTCGCGACCGAACCGAACACCGGATAGTCCGCAACATAACCGACACGGTTATTGTCCGCCATCGCCCCCGCGATGCATCCGATGATGAATTTGGCTTCGTAAGTCCGCAGATAGTAGGAGCGGACGTGCTTATAGGAAGTGTTCAGGGAACAGTTCAGAATCTTGACATCCGGATGCGTGGCAGCAGCCTTTGCGCACGCCGCAATGTGTTGCGGGGATGTGGCAAATATGATGTCGTAGCCCTGACGGATAATGGCTTCGAGCTCATCGTCCGCGCCGTCGGCGGAAATATCGAAGAAGGAAGCCGTACGGATACGGTTTCCGAATACGTCCTCGACATGCTCCCGTCCGAGTTCATGGCTGTAGGTCCACGCGCTGACGGAAGTATCCTTTTCGTGGATCCAGGCAACGCCGTGCTGCTTCTGCGGGATCAGGTTCGTGAAGACATGCTTCTTCGGGTCCTCCACCGGATTCAGCGAGATCGCGGCCTGGCGCTCGCGTCCGTAAATCTTGAATTCGCTCCATACGCGGGAGATATTCTTGGAGAGCTCGCTGCTTCCGGCGTCTTTGGCCGCGGCATATCCGAAGATATGCAGGTACACAAGAAACGCATCGGCAACGGTCGTTACCAGCTTCTCGCCGCCCGCGGCAAGGTATTCCTTACGGAACCGCGCATAGGCGGAACGAAGATCCATAGCGTCCTCTTCCGTGAAGGGCGTGTCCGGATTGTCCTTGATCTCTTTATAAAACAGGGCATAACTGCCGGTTTTCGTGAAGGTCAGATAGTTTACGCCGGTTTTCTCGAAGAAATCCAGAAATTCGTAATAAAGCTGGATTTCCTTGGCGTCAGTGCGTTTCGGAATGATCCGCGTCACCTCTGCTTCAATGGTAACGGCACCCATGAATTTGGATACGCTGACCCGCTTGTTTCCTTCCTGAACGTAGAATTTGTTCAGGAATTCGTAGCATATGATCGGGTCGCGCAGACCTTCCTCCATCATGGAATCGTAAAGAGCCATCCATTTGTATCCGAACTCGGTGTCCGGCTCCAAAAGAGGCATGAAATTTCTCGCAAAAGCGCTGGAACGTCCTTCCGCAAAGGTCCCCACTACCTGATTCAGCGGAATCTCCTGAAGCCCGAGTTTCACTTTAGACTCGGTTTCATAAGGAGCCATGATATCTTCCATGCAGATGAGGTAAGGATGCAGCCCCTTGCTGATGCAGGCACTGTATTCCTTCTGCCCCAGGTGCATCGCTTTTTCGTACTCGTCAGTGGTCATGGAAAAACTGTACTCCTTTCCTTGCCCGGACCGTATTTCTGAAAGTCCGGCATGTACGCAGAGCCCGCAATTCGCGCGTTCTCTTTACCGCATTATAGCCGTAAGAGGGCAAGAATGCAACAATGGTTTATTTTTCACAGCTTTTTCAAAAAGTTGTCATTTTTCCATTAGATTAAGAGTATATGATATAATTCGTTCAGAAACTGCCGTTCTTTGCGCGTAGAGACGGCGGAAAATGTGAGGGAGAATGCTGTTCATGCATGAGATCAAACGAGGAATAGCTTTGATATCCGTATGTCTGGTGTCGCTTTTTACGGCTGCATGCGGAACAAAGGATGAGATAAAATGCCCGGAAGCAAACCGGATGGCACTGGTAAACGAGACGGGAGGCACGGACAGCGGTTCGGACCGCGAGGTGCCGACACCCGCGCCGACACCGATACCGACGGAGGAACCGTGGCAGGAGGAAGGCCGCGAGATAAAGCTTCCGGAGGAGGAACGCTATCGGTACGACATGGATATTGTTCTGGATATTTCGGAAAAAACGCTTCACGGACATGTCGTATTTGACTTTTTCAATGATACGAATGAAACGTGGGATAAGCTCTGTATGAGAGATTATCCGAGCCTGTTCACCGACCCGGAGGCGGCCGGCTATGAAGAGGGGAAGGATATTCACGGGGCTTTGACCGAGTTCAGCGCGCTGACGGACGGCAGGGACGGAAGCGAAATCTCTTTTGAAAGAGATGAAGATGTTTCCGTTATATGGCTTACCCTGAAGGAGCCGCTTGCGCCCGGCGAGAAGATGACCCTAACCTGCGATTATACCGCGTCGGTTCCGAATATCGGAGACCGGTTTGGATACCTGAACGGAATCTACTGCATGACCGATTTTTATCCGATTCTTGCCGAGTATGACCGGGACGGATGGTCGCACGAGCCGTTCGGAGAATGCAATGAATGCTGCTATTCGGAGGTCGCGGATTACGATGTGCGGATCACGGTACCGAACGACTTTGACGTGGCTTCGACGGGCGTTGCGACGGCGCGGCGCAATAACGGGGCGACGGTTACATTTGCCTTCCGCGCGGACTGTGTAAGAAACTTTATGTTCGCGGCATCCGATGCTTTTGTAAGGAAGACGGAAACCTTTGATGACGTGAAGGTAAATCTGCTGTATGTAAAAGAATATGACGCGATGAAGTATATGTCCGGAGCTGTAGAGGCAGCGATGAAGGCGGCGGAGGATTCGCTAGCGGCGTTCGGAACCGCTCTCGGGAGGTATCCGTACGGCGAATTGGATATCGTTATCACGCCTCTTCGGACTGACGGGATCGGTTATCCGAACATCGTTGTCATTACGGATGAGGTATTCCGGCCGTTTGCCCTTCAGGAAACGGAACAGACCGCGACGGAAGTCAGTTACGGTATGCTGGAGGAAAGCATCGCGCATGAGATCGCCCACCAGTGGTTCCTCGGGGTCGTCGGAACCGATTCCGGGAAGCAGCCGTGGCAGGAGGAGTCGCTGACTGCATATCTGGAACTGGTTTTCGCGGAGTACCGCGGAAAGACCGAATGGGCGAGCGGACGGTACGGAATCAGTCAGGCGGATCTTAGGGATCCGGAGGTAACGGCCCTGTATGCGCAGAATGAGTTTTTGCCGATCAACAAGACGCCGGCGGAATATCCGGATATGACCAAATGCTCCATTTCGACCTATAATATGGGCCGCATGGTGTTCATGCAGATGGAGGAAATCCTCGGGCAGAAGGAGTTATATTCCGTTCTTCGTGAATATGTGAGGAGAAATACGTTTCGGAACGCTTACCCGGAAGATTTCTTCACGGTACTTTATGAGTTTGCAGGAACGGACAATGCCGAACTGAACGCACTTCTTGAAAACTGTTTCGACCTTTCGCGGCTCCGCTGAAAATCAGAGGTTGACAACCGTGAAATCCTGTAGTATAGTAAGCCCAATATTTTTCGAAAGGAGTTCTTCGATGTTAATCAGAGTATCTTATAATTCCGATAATACCGATTCGGCGGTGGTGCGTAATCACGGTTTTATTTTGGTATGCGGATGAGAGATACGGCGAAGAATTGATTGGGAATATACCAGCCGCTTATCCGTTCCGGGTAGGCGGCTTTCTTTATTCTTCCTCCCGGAGCGGACCGGCGGTGACTGTCCTGATGCACGCGCAGCGGTTTAATGTGAATCGGATATACCCGCCGAGCGTGCCGGATGCATCGGGCGGAATGAAAAGAAAAGGAGAGCGGAAAATGGATGAAAGATTATCGATCGTAAAAGGCTTCTATACGGAAATCGAGGAGGATACAAGGCTTCAGCGAAGCCGCCACGGACAATTGGAGTATGCGACTACGATGGAGTATATTCACCGGTTTTTAAAGCCCGGAGACCGGATCGCCGAACTCGGCGCGGGAACCGGACGCTATTCGATCGCTCTTGCGAAGGAAGGTTATGACGTCACTGCCGTGGAGCTTGTGGAGAAGAACCTTGAGGTGCTTCGAAAGAATGCGGAAGCGCTGTTTGGAAAGACACCGGCAGCGGAGGGACCGCAACTTCAGGCGCTGCAGGGAGACGCGACCGATCTTGCCGCATTGCCGGACGAGTCGTTCGACATGACGCTTTCCCTCGGACCGATGTACCATCTTTATGATCCCGCCGACGTCCGTAAAGCGATCCGCGAGGCACTTCGGGTCACAAAAAAGGGCGGAGTCGTAATTACCGCATTTCTCTCCGTATACGCGATTCTTTTTGACAACTATCTGAAGGAAACGCTGCATGACGGAATGGAAGAGAACTTTGATGAGCAGTACCGCACGAGACATTATGCGGAGCAGCTGTTCACGGGTTACGACATTACTGAATTTGAGGAATTATTTCGGAACGAGCCGGTCGAGCATCTCACGACGGCGGCCGCCGACACCGTACTCGAGCTGGCGGAAGACCGTACGGATTTTTCGATGAACGACGAGGCGTTTTCGGAATTCCTTCGATACCACCTGGCAACCTGCGAAAAGCGGGAATTGCTGGGGGCATCGAGCCATCTGCTGTACATTTGCCGTAAGAAATAATAAGATAGAACCGGTTATGGGGGTATAACCGGGCGGGAGGAATATATGAGTAAACTGACCATGCCGGATTACAAAAACTGTATTGCAAACCTGCCGAACTCAATTCTCAAGAAGTTCGGCGCGGAGCCTGTCGGAGATACGTTGCCGCTTTTAGATCCGTATCTTGAAAAGGATTATGAAAATATCATCGTAATCCTTCTCGACGGGATGGGAAAGGTTATTATGGAGAGGCATCTTGAAGAAGATGGGGCGTTTCGGTCGCATCTTGCGGGAATCTATAAGTCAACCTTTCTTTCCACAACCGTTGCGGCGACGACTTCCATGATGTCGGGACTTCAGCCGTGTGAACACGGCTGGCTCGGGTGGGACTGCTACTATCCGCAGGTTGATAAGAACGTTACCGTATTTCTGAACGTCGAGCAGGGAACCGATACTCCGGCGGCCGATTATAATATCGCGTGGACCGTGACGCCTTATGAGAACGTTACGAACCGCATTAAGAGGTTCGGCGGGCAGGCATACCTGACGGCGCCGTTTCTGGATCCTGAATTAAACACTTTCGGGAAGATTTGCGGCAGTATCCGCGGATATTGCGCAAAGCCCGGAAAGAAGTATGTTTACGCGTACTGGAACCAGCCGGATGGACTTCTGCACCGTAACGGATGCGGCTCCGGCGAGGTACATGAGAACATGAAGGAACTGGAGGCGGAGGTTGCGAAGCTGGCAGCAGACATACCGGATTCTCTGATCATTGTTACCGCGGACCATGGCCACATCGATAACGAACAGGTTATGATCCGGGATTATCCGCAGCTGACGGAGTGTCTCGAGCACCTGCCTTCGTTGGAGCCTCGCGTGCTGAATCTGTTCGTAAAGCCGGGAAAGGAAGACTTCTTTATAAGCGAGTTCAACCGCCTCTTCGGAGACCGGTTTGAGTTGCTCCCGACGGAAGAGGTAATCGCGAGGAACCTGCTCGGAACGGGTAAGCACCATCCGATGTTCCGTTCCATGCTCGGCAATTACATCGCGATAGCAACCAGAGACTTATCCATTATGACGGTTGAGGAAGCGTTCATATCGATGCACGGAAGCCTGACTGAGGACGAAATGCTGATCCCGCTGATCGTGTTCGAGACCTGATTTGAGATTCAAGAATAGCCGTCAAAACCAGACAGATACAGGAAAAGCACTGCCAAATAACTATTTCTTTGGCAGTGTTTTTCTGTTATAATGAAGGGAAATAAAGCCGTATCCCGGAAGGGAAAAGGCTTCGATACATATGGACGGCATGAGGATGATATGAAGAAGAAATCGGTCTTTACGGCTTCCGCGATCGTAGCCGGAAACGGCATCGGAAGCGGGGTTATGGCAATTCCCTATTTTGTTTCGAAAACGGGCGTTGCAGGCGGAGTGATCGCATTTGCCGCCGCTTATGCGACGAGCGTTTTACTGCACCTGATGATTGCCCAGATTCTTCTTAACACGGGAGAGACAGCCGACATTCTGAGTTCCTTTAACCGGTATCTGTTCCGGGGGAAGTTCAAGAATGTTTTAAAGATATCGTTCTTTCTGATCATGGTGGTGGTTTTGGAGACCAACCTGGCGGCATATATTTCGGGCGCTGCCGAGATATCGTCGGAATTCGTTCCGGATATCCCGGGGCGCGCGCTCGGCGCAGTGTTTTATATTGTGGCGGCGGTTGTCGTACTGTTCGGACTCCGTGCGATCTGCATCAGCGAAAAAATAACCGTGAGCATTATGGGGGCAATCCTCCTGGCCGCGGTGATCTTTTCGGTACAAAACTTCAATCCGTCCGCCCGGATCGGAATCGGGATCGGGGACGGCGCGGGAATCGGCAGGCTGGCGGCAACGTTCAGTATGATCATGTTCTCATTTTCCGCCATATTCGCGGTGCCGCAGGTAATCGAATGTCTCGATCATGATGCGGAAAAGGTGCGGAAATCCGTCTTTCTCGGCTTATTGATGAATCTCATCATCTCGGCGGTAGTCACGTTCTGCGCGGTGATCACTTCAAAAGAAGTGACCGAAGTCGCCATCGTCGGATGGGCGGAAGCGGTCGGAGGGGTCATCCGGATACTCGGATCGGCATTTATTCTCCTTGCGATGTTTACGTCGTATTGGTCGATCGGTCTTGCAACGACCGAGATGATTTCAAGCCAGACGAAGAAAACGTTCGGGCTCAGTTTCGTGCTTGCCACGGTTCCGGCCCTGCTGCTGACGTTCTTCCTGCCGGGCGGATTTATGGAATATATGAAAATCGCGGGAGGTGCCGTCGCGGTCATCATCTCGCTTATGGTTATCCCGGCTTACCGGATCTGTACGAAGGGAAAGGACAATACGGTAATGACTCGGGCGGAGGCTTCCGAAATCACGGTTGCGGTTGTATTTGTCATGTATCTGATCATGGCTGTCGGATCGATGATTTCTGTTTAGGAGGGTTTATGAAGATAGCGCTTCTTTCTCCCGCAGGTGCGATGCACCGTTACAACGGAATGTTTCATAAGGGGCTTCACTATGCGCCGATCACGCTGGCGCTGCTCGCGGCGCTTGTGCCCGCGGAGCTGAACGCGGAGGTCGTGATCTATGATGAAACCGCGGAGGCAATCCCGCTTGATACCGATGCAGACGTAATCGCGATCACCTGTATTACGGGTACGTCCTCGCGGTGCTACCGTTATGCCGACTATTTCCGAAGCCTCGGAAAGAAGGTGCTGCTCGGGGGTGTGCATCCGTCGCTTGCGCCCGACGAGGCAGCACAGCATGCGGATGCCGTGCTTGTCGGACTCGGCGAGAAAACGTTTCCGCAGGCGCTTTTAGATATCCGCGACGGCTGCTTAAAGCCGATGTACCGGGGCGACGGCTGCGTGGATATCGCCAACCGTCCTCTGCCGCGGAAGGATCTTTTAAAGAAAGAAAAATACATCACGCTCAACACGGTGGAAGCGGTCCGCGGATGCAATCATTCCTGCACGTTCTGCGCCTATCCGGCTGCATTCGGCCGGCGCGTGATCACGCGGCCCGTGGAGGACGTTATCGCGGAAATCAAAACGTTCAAAGGAAAGCCGGTAATCTTTCCGGATGTGAATCTGATTGCGGATATGAAGTACGCGAAGGAACTGTTCACGGCGATGATCCCTTTGAAGAAATGGTGGTTCGGATTGACGACGACAGCCATCGGCCAGAACGACGAGATGCTCGACATTTTCAAGAAAAGCGGCTGCAAAGGCCTTCTGGTCGGATTTGAATCGGTCAACCAGGAGACGCAGAAGAGCATCCATAAGGGCGTCAACCGCGTCAGCGAATATAAGGAACTGATGAAGAAGCTTCATAAGAAGGGCATCATGGTAATGGGCTGCTTCGCATTCGGCGCCGATGAAGACGGTCCGGACGTATTTCAGCGCACGGTCGATCTGTGCATTGAAGCGAAGATCGATCTGCCGAGATTCTCCATCATCACGCCGTTTCCGGGAACGGAGTTCTATCGGGAACTCGAAGAGCAGGGCCGCATCATTGAGCGGGATTACGCCATGTACGATGTGGAACACTGCGTGTATAAGCCCAAGCAGATGACCAAGGAGGAGCTGGAAGCCGGGATCGCATGGGCATGGAAAAAAGCCTATTCGTGGAAGAATATTTTCCGGAGGCTGGATCTCACAAAGATACGGACCATCAAGAGCGTCTATATGCTCGTAAACATCGGCTACCGCAAATACGCGAAGGAGTTTGAGATCTTCGGCGCCGACGTCATGGCGGACAACTCGGATATCCCGGAGGTGAAAAGGGATGAAAATACTGTTTCTGACGCCGTACGATAACAACTACCGGTATCGGAGCGCCTTCTCGAAATCGCTCAGTTACATGCCGCTCACGATGCCGTACCTTGCGGCTTTGACGCCGGAGGAGTATCATGCGGAGTTCCTTGCGGTCGATGAGGGAGTTCAGAAGGTCAGCTATGAGAAACTGGAGCCCTATGATATCGTGGCAATCACGGCTGTGACCTCCTCGGTGAAAAGGGGATATGAGCTCGCGGAGCTGTTCCGGCGAAGGGGCAGCTACATCGTCATGGGAGGGCACCACGTAACTCTCTTGCCGGACGAGGCGGCGCAGTACGCCGACACGGTGCTGACCGGCCCGGCCGACAGAGTCTGGCGCGAGTTTATCACGGACTATGCGAACGGAGCACCGAAGAAACGGTACGACGGGCAGCCGTGCGATATCGGTACGGTCAATGTAATCCCCAAACGGGAGTTGATGGCAAAGCGCAAGTACATCGGCGTTCCTACGGTCATCGCGAATTTCGGCTGTACGAACAAATGCGAATTCTGCGTGATCAACTCGTTCTGGGGCGGACGCCACACGATGCGGAAGGTGGAGGATGTCATCGAAGAGATCCGCTCGCTCAAAAAGAAACGGATCCTTTTCCTCGATCCGTCGCCGACTTCCAACCGCGTGTACGCGAAGGCTTTTTACGAGGCACTGATCCCGCTTAAGATCAAGTGGGCGGGGCTTTGCACGACCGACATTTACAAAGACGAAGAACTCTTTGACCTGATGATCCGAAGCGGCTGTATCGGAATACTGATGGGCTTTGAGACGTTCAGTGAGGAGAGCCTTCGGGAGAGCAACAAGCGGAACACGGTTGAACAGTACAAGGCCGTGGTGGAGAAGTTTCACCAAAACGGTGTAACAATCCTCGGAACCTTCATGATCGGATTTGACGGGGACACGCGCGAGTCCATACGGAAAATGCCCGACTATATTGAGGAGATCGGAGTGGATATTCCGCGTTTTGCTATTCTCACGCCGTACCCGAACACGCCGACATTCGAGCGGCTTTCCGCGGAGGGGCGCATCCTTTCCCGCGACTGGAACGACTATGACAGCATCCATGCGGTCTTTCAGCCGAAGAACTGCACGCAGCGTGAACTGGAGGAAATGCTTGCGGAGGTTTCCAACGAATGCTACACCTTCCGGCGGATCCGCAGGAGAGCTCTTAAGAATAAATACGGCGGATTGATCAAGTTTGCCGTCAATATCGGATTCCGCATGTACAACAAAAAGGTTGCGAAGACGCTTGCAAAACACTGATTACGGATGTCTTTGCTGCCGCAGAAAAAACGTCGTACACAGACCGTACGGGATAGAAAGGAGCAGCGATGAAGATCACATTTGTCCTCCCTGCCATCGGAAAGAAACCGGGCAGGAAATATTTGAGGAGCTGGCTGATGGAGCCGCTGACGATCGCGGTGCTGAATTCGCTTCTGCCCGAGGAGTGCGAGCGGGAGTTTTTCGATGACCGTATCGAAAGCATCAATTATGATACCAAAACGGACGTTGTTCTTCTTACCGTGGAAACGTACACGGCGAAGCGCGCGTATTATATTTCCGAGCAGTTCCGTAAACGCGGCAAAAAAGTCGTCATGGGTGGCTATCATGTGACGCTTCTGCCCGAGGAGGCGCTCGAGCACTGTGATGCCATTATGGTAAATAACTGCGGGGACAACCTGAAGCTTCTTTTACAGGATATCGCGAACAATACCTTGAAGGAACGGTATGTCGGAAAGCCGTGTATCGATTACAAGATGGCGGACCGTTCGATCTACCGGAAGCAGGAGAAGAAATATCTGCCGGTGTCTCTGGTGGAAACCGGGCGCGGTTGCTATCATAACTGCGAATTCTGCTCCATCGCGAAATACTACGACTCGCATTACATCCACCGGGAAGTGAGCGACATCATCGCGGAGATGAAGTCCTGTAAACATAAGCTTTATTTCCTGGTAGATGACAGCATCTTCTCGAATAAGGATTTTGCGAGGGAACTGTTCGCTGAGATCAAGAAACTGAAGATTACGTGGACAACCCAGATTACGCTCGATATCGCGAAAGACGAAGAGACGCTCCGGCTCATGAAGGAGAGCGGCTGTGAGATGGTACTGATCGGCTTTGAGTCCATTAACAGCGGTAACCTGAAGCAGATGAACAAGGAATGGACGGCGCGGCTCGGGGAACGGGATGAACTGATCGAGAAGATCCATAAGGTCGGGATCAGCATCTATGCTTCGTTCGTGTTCGGATTTGACGAGGACACCGAGGAGAGTTTTATCAAAACGCTTGCGTTTGCGAGGAAGCATGAGTTCTTCGTTATCGCGTTCAACCATCTGCTGGCATTCCCGAACACGCCGACCTATAAGGAATTCCAGGATGAGGGCCGTCTGATCTGTGACAAATGGTGGCTGCAGGACGGATACACCTTCGGTACAATCTCATTTGTCCCGAAACAGGTGACCGCGGAGGAGCTGCGGGCTCTGTGCCGGAAGTACAAGAAGAAGTTCTTCCGGTTCGGGTCCATTTTTAAGCGCGGCTTTACGTGCTTCAAGCGGACCAAAAAACCGTATATCAATTTTGCCTACTGGTACATCAACATCCTGTTCCATTTTGAAGTGGATAAGCGGATCGGAATCCCTGTCGGGGAAAATTTGGAGGAAACAAAGAAATGAGCAGCAGGTTCCGCTTTGCGTCCGCGGAAGACGGAGCGGGAATTCTTAATATCATGGAGAGCGACGTCGCAAAGGGCGATTTACAGCTTTTATACACGAGAAGACCCAATCCGTTCGATTCGTTCAAAAAGGAAAGCCCCAAAGCGGTCGTCGGAATCTACGAGGATAACGGGAAAACGGTCGGAACGATCGCCGGGATCCCGCGAGAGATGTATGTCGGCGGGCGGCGGCGGACTGTGTGCTATGTTACCAATATGAAGCGCGCCGCCGACCATAAGGGATACATCAAATGGAAAGATGCATTTGACGCGATGTATGATCCGCTTGACTCGCAGGTTTATTACTGCTCCGTCGTGAAGGATAATGCGGGCGTTCTTAAGATGCTCAAAAAGAAGCGGAAGGGAATGCCCTACGCCGAGGAACTGGACGGGTACCGGACCTACATCATAAGTCCCACCGCGCCGGTGCGGAATTACGATAAGAAACTGACGTTCCGGCGGGCAGCCGAGGAGGATGCCGCGGCCGTAATCCGGTTTTTAAAGACGCACGGAAGCCGCAGGAATCTGTTCGCGGCATTTGACCGTTTTGACGGGATAACGGTGCCGAAGATCACGGATTTTTATCTGCTTTTCGACGGCGAGGAGATTGCCGCGGCCGGGGCGCTTTGGGACCGGTCGGACAGCAAACAGTATGTTTTGAAGAAATGCTCCGGAAAGATGGCGTTTGTCAGGCTCTTGAACCCGCTCCTTTCGCTTCTCGGGTATATAAAACTTCCGAAGGAGGGGCAGCAGGCGGCGTTTACGTTTCTCTCCTTCTTCTTAGCGAAGGAGGACAGCGGGGACTTTTACAGGACGTTTTTATATCATATCAGACGGGAAGTGAAGAAAACGCACGCGATGTTTGTTCTCGGGACCAATGATCATAACCCGAAGCGGGCGGTTCTCGATAAGATCCGTGCGATTTCGTTTGATACGACGCTTTGCGAGATTGTGATGAGCGAGTTTCGAGGGGCGGAAAGAGTCAAATACGACCCTGCCGAGCTGGAAGCGGAATGTGCGTATTTGTAAAAGGGAGCGCGGCTCCCTTTTTTCGATTTGCTGTATTGACTTTAAAAGTTATATTGGTATATAATAACTTTGATTGGGCTTGTAACAGGTCGGCCGATGTATCGGAACGCTCGAAAACCGGTCCGGTTGGCGCCTGAGAAGGTGCAAGAGGTCACCGAAAGGTGACTTAAAATACAATAAATCTTTACAGAAAGAGGTATGAAAAAGTATGGCAAAGATTGATCTGACCAAGTACGGTATCACCGGAACCACAGAAATCGTCTACAATCCTTCTTACGAGATGCTCTACGAGGAAGAGACCAAGAAGGACCTTACCGGTTATGAGGTAGGTGTTAACACCGAGCTCAACGCGGTAAACGTTATGACCGGTATTTACACCGGACGTTCTCCTAAAGACAAGTACATCGTTATGGATGCTAATTCCAAGGACACCGTATGGTGGACGAGCGATGAGTATAAGAACGACAACCATCCGATGAGCGAAGAGGTTTGGGCTGTTGTTAAGGATATTGCTAAGAAAGAGCTCAGCAACAAGAGACTGTTCGTTGTAGATGCATTCTGCGGCGCTAACAAGGACACCCGTATGGCTGTTCGTTTCGTAGTTGAGGTTGCTTGGCAGGCTCACTTCATTAAGAACATGTTCATCCAGCCTACCGCTGAGGAGCTTGCTTCTTTCGAGCCTGATTTCATCGTTTACAACGCTTCCAAGGCTAAGGTTGAGAACTACAAGGAGCTCGGTCTTAACTCCGAGACCTGCGTAGCATTCAACACCACGAGCCGTGAGCAGGTTATCATCAACACCTGGTACGGCGGCGAGATGAAGAA
>JAGADM010000066.1 GCA_017613595.1 Lachnospiraceae bacterium
GCCGGAGTAGTCGACACGCTTACCGAGAAGGTTCTGACGGAAACGTCCCTGCTTACCCTTTAACATATCGGAAAGGGACTTCAGAGCACGGTTGCCGGGGCCGGTAACCGGTCTGCCGCGGCGTCCGTTATCATTCAGCGCGTCAACCGCTTCCTGAAGCATTCTCTTCTCGTTGCGGACAATGATGTCGGCCGCGCCGAGTTCAAGGAGTCTCTTCAGACGGTTGTTACGGTTGATGATACGGCGATACAGATCGTTCAGGTCGGACGTAGCGAAACGGCCGCCGTCGAGCTGTACCATAGGACGAAGATCCGGCGGGATAACCGGGATGCAGGTGAGGATCATCCACTCCGGACGGTTTCCGGACTCGCGGAATGCTTCCACAACCTCCAGACGCTTAACGATTCTAGCGCGCTTCTGGCCGTTACTCTCAAGAAGCTCGCTCTTCAGCGCCTCGGATTCCTTATCAAGATCGATCGCCTTCAGAAGTTCCATGACTGCCTCAGCACCCATGCCTACGCGGAAAGCGTCCTCGCCCCACTCGTCTACCGCGTTGCGGTATTCCTGATCGGTGAGAACATCCTTAACGTTCAGCGTGGTATTGCCGGCATCAAGAACGATATAGCTTGCAAAATACAATACCTTCTCGAGTACTCTCGGAGAAAGGTCAAGGAGAAGTCCCATACGGCTCGGGATTCCCTTGAAGTACCAGATATGGGAAACGGGAGCGGCAAGCTCGATGTAGCCCATACGCTCACGACGAACGCTGGCCTTCGTAACTTCTACGCCGCATCGGTCACACACAAAACCCTTATAACGGATCTTTTTGTATTTGCCGCAATGACACTCCCAGTCCTTGGTGGGTCCGAAAATCTTCTCGCAGAACAGACCGTCGCGCTCGGGCTTCAGCGTTCTGTAGTTAATGGTTTCGGGTTTCTTTACTTCATAATCGGTTACATCGCCCTTACGGCCTGCGCGCGCCCACTCTTTGATCTTCTCGGGAGAGGCAAGGCCGATCTTAATGGCGTCATATGTAATCTCTTTTACTTCTTCGTTATCGAAATCATTTGGCATCATGCTGTTGATTTGCTCCTTCCTAATATTCGTTCACGGATGTTGTTTCGAATCAGAAATCTTCGCTTTCCGACAGATCATCGCCGCTGCCGTAACTGAACGTTCCGGTTGCTGCGTCCGGAGTTACCTCCAGATATCCGTCTGCAAAATCATCCGTGTTCCTAGGAACATTGTCGCCTTCAATCAGGCTTCTGAGGCTGCGGTCACCGGTATCGATGTCCTCTGCCATAACAACCTCATTGCCATCCTCATCGAGAACCGTAACATCCAGCGCAAGAGACTGGAGTTCCTTCAGCAATACCTTGAAGGACTCAGGGATACCGCATTCGGAAATGTTGTCGCCCTTGATGATTGCTTCGTAGGTCTTAACACGACCGGTTACATCATCGGACTTAACGGTCAGGATCTCCTGCAGGATGTGAGCAGCGCCGTAAGCTTCCAGCGCCCAAACTTCCATTTCACCGAAACGCTGTCCGCCGAACTGGGCTTTACCGCCGAGAGGCTGCTGCGTAACGAGGGAGTAAGGACCGGTGGAACGGGCATGGATCTTATCGTCAACCAGGTGATGCAGCTTCAGGTAATGCATGAAGCCGACGGTTACTTCGCCGTCGAAAGGCTCACCGGAACGGCCGTCGCGGAGCTGAACCTTTCCGTCGGGCTTGATCGGAACACCCTTCCACTCTTCTCTGTTCTCCTGATGGGTAAGGAGATATTCCATAACCTCAGGAAGAAGAATATTCTTATATTTTGCCTTGAATTCCTCGAGATCCATGTTGACATAGTCGTTGGCAAGTTCCAGCGTCTCCATAATGTCAACCTCGTTCGCACCGTCGAATACGGGGGTGGAAACCTTGAATCCGAGAACTGCGGAAGCAAGACTCAGGTGAATCTCCAATACCTGACCGATGTTCATTCGGGAAGGTACGCCGAGAGGGTTCAGTACGATGTCAAGCGGACGTCCGTTCGGAAGGAACGGCATATCCTCTACCGGAAGCACGCGGGAAACTACACCCTTGTTACCGTGACGGCCGGCCATCTTATCACCAACCTGGATCTTACGCTTCTGAGCGATATAAACGCGAACGCTCTCGTTTACTCCCGGAGGAAGCTCATCGCCGTTCTCACGGGTAAATACCTTCGCGTCAACAATGATACCGAACTCACCGTGCGGAACACGAAGAGACGTATCACGAACTTCACGTGCCTTCTCACCGAAGATGGCGTGGAGCAGACGCTCCTCGGCCGTCAGCTCGGTCTCGCCCTTAGGCGTTACCTTACCGGCAAGAATATCACCGGCACGAACCTCTGCACCGATGCGGATGATACCTCTCTCATCGAGATCCTTCAGCGCATCCTCGCCGACACCGGGAACATCACGGGTGATCTCCTCGGGTCCGAGCTTCGTGTCACGAGCCTCTGCCTCATACTCTTCAATATGAATGGAGGTATAAACATCATCGCGTACCAGTCTCTCACTGAGCAGTACGGCATCCTCGTAGTTGTAGCCTTCCCAGGTCATGAATCCGATCAGCGGGTTCTTACCGAGAGCAAGCTCTCCGCCGGAAGTGGAAGGACCGTCAGCGATAACCTGACCTGCCTTAACCGTCTCACCCTTCTTAACGATGGGTCTCTGGTTGATGCTGGTACCCTGGTTGCTTCGTGCGAACTTCTGGAGTCTGTACTCGTCGCGGTTGCCGTCCTCGGTACGGATCACAATCCGGTTCGCCTCGGAACGCTCAACCACACCCGCCTGCTTGGCAAGTACACACACGCCGGAGTCAACGGCAACCTTTTCCTCCATACCGGTACCTACAACAGGTGAATCGGTGAAGAGAAGCGGTACTGCCTGACGCTGCATGTTGGAACCCATCAGGGCACGGTTCGCGTCATCGTTCTGCAGGAACGGGATCATCGCCGTTGCAACGGAAAATACCATCTTAGGCGATACGTCCATCAGATCGATTCTGCGCTTTTCGAACAGGGAAGTCTCCGTACGGTAACGTCCGGAAACGTTGTTGTTTACGAAATGACCTTCTGCGTCGAGCGGCTCGTTAGCCTGAGCAACAACGTAGCGGTCTTCCTCGTCCGCGGTAAGATATACGACATCGTCGGTAACTACCGGGTTCTCGGGATCGTCATGGTTAACCTTGCGGTAAGGAGCCTCAACGAAGCCGTACTCGTTGATTCTTGCGTAAGAAGCAAGCGAGTTGATCAGACCGATGTTCGGACCTTCGGGGGTCTCAATCGGGCACATACGGCCGTAGTGCGTATAGTGAACGTCTCGAACTTCGAAACCTGCACGGTCACGGGAAAGACCGCCGGGGCCGAGTGCGGAAAGACGTCTCTTATGCGTCAGTTCGCCGAGCGGGTTATGCTGGTCCATGAACTGGGACAGCTGGGAGCTTCCGAAGAACTCCTTAACCGCTGCGGTTACGGGCTTGATATTGATAAGCGACTGCGGCGTGATCGTGTCGGGATCCTGGGTGGTCATACGCTCACGTACGACACGCTCCATTCTGGACATACCGATACGGTACTGGTTCTGAAGCAGTTCGCCTACGGCACGGATACGACGGTTTCCGAGGTGGTCGATATCGTCCTCGTTGCCGATGCCGTGCTCAAGATGCATGTTATAGTTAATCGAAGCAAAGATATCCTCACGGGTAATATGCTTCGGAATCAGGTCGAGAATGTTCTTGTGGATCTCTTCGCAGATAGCTTCCGCATCGGAGTTCTCATCAAGAATCTTCTTCAGTACCGGATAATATACAAGTTCGGTGATGCCGAGTTTCTCCTTTGCCTCAGGCGCATAGCACGCAAGGTCAACCATCATGTTGGAAAGAACCTTAACATTATGCTCCTCGCCCTGCAGCCATACGAAAGGAATGGCAAGGTTCTGGATCTGCTCCGCAAGAGCCTCGGTAGCAACCGTACCGGCCTCGGCGATTACCTCACCGGTCGTCGTGTCGATAACATCCTCGGCAAATCTATGTCCGGCAATACGGTTCTTGAGCATCAGCTTCTTGTTGAACTTATAACGGCCGACGCGGGCAAGATCGTATCTTCTCGGGTCAAATAACATACCATGGATCAAAGTCTCCGCGTTCTCAAGTGACGGGGGTTCACCGGGACGCAGCTTCTTATACAGCTCCAGAAGACCGCTCTTATAGTCGTCGGTCGTATCCTTCTGGAAGCTTGCTTCCATCTTCTTCTCTTCGCCGAACAGTTCACGGATCTCCTCGTTGGAGCCTACGCCGAGCGCACGAACCAGAACGGAGATCGGAACCTTACGGTTTCTGTCTACACGAACATAAAAAACGTCGTTGGAATCGGTTTCATATTCAAGCCATGCACCGCGGTTCGGAATAACGGTACAGGAATACAAAGTCTTACCGAGCTTATCTCTCGTAATTGCATAATAGATACCGGGAGAACGAACAAGCTGGCTTACGATAACACGCTCAGCACCGTTGATGACAAATGTGCCGGTCTCCGTCATGAGCGGGAAATCACCCATGAAGATCGTGTGCTCGTTGATCTCGTCCGTCTCGGTATTATGAAGGCGTACCTTCACTTTCATCGGTGCGGCATACGTGGCATCTCTTTCCTTGCACTCGTCAATTGTGTACTTCACCTCGTCTTCACAAAGCTGATAGTCCACAAATTCCAGGCTAAGGTGCCCGCTGTAGTCATCGATCGGAGAAATATCCTCAAATACCTCGTGCAGTCCTTTCTTCAGAAACCAGTTGTAGGAATCTTTCTGGACCTCAATCAGGTTCGGCATCTCAAGGATCTCTTTCTGTCTCGAATAACTCATTCGAATGCCCTTACCGACTTTAACCGGACAAATTCTGTTTTTATCCATTGACGTTTTCACCCCTTGAATAGATTTCCTATCGCGCGTTATATACATAAAGAATCAATTCCGCCGCATCCGCCCTTTTTGAGGCCGGAATGAGGGGCCGAAAAGCAGTTGCTTTTACGCTTTTCATGTGGTATAATTGACATGATTAGGCATATAACACCACAATAGTGCATTTTTCATAGTATCACAACTCTTTCCGAATGTCAATCTTGGATTTTTACCAAATGCACACGTGTTTTTGCCTTATTTTTCTCACATTTTACGATTTTTTTACATGACTCACACAAGAAAACGGCTGCTGCACCTTTCGGTACAACAGCCGTATTATTTGTCTTAACGTTTTTCACGCTTCCGGTCAGAAATCGATCGGCGTGTCTTCTTCGTCCGGTTCGTCCTCGTAACCCGAAACGATCAGGTCCGCGAGACTGTACGCCGCGGTTTCATTGTCCTGCGCAGCAGGCTCTTCCGCTTCCTTCCGGAGATTCATCAAATGCTCGTCGATGTCGAACGTTTCCTCATTGGTGCCGCTCGGTTCATCGTGTCCGAAGAACTCCTCCTCGTCTTCATCCACATCGTAGTCATCCGAATGAATGCTGATCCTGAAGTCGTCCTCAGCGGGTTCTTCGGGCGTTTCCTCTTCCATCGTGTCTAAGGAAATCGGCTCCTCGGCATCCATCTTCACGGATTCGTAATCCTCCGCGGTCGGCGCGTCCGC
Source organism: Lachnospiraceae bacterium (assembly GCA_017613595.1). The sequence goes on from JAGADM010000066.1 coordinate 5,655, forward strand.
GTAAAGCGGAGACTGCTTTCTCTGCGGGTACTCATCCGCTTTGTCATCGAACAGACTGTTGAACAGGAAATCCTCCGCGTCGGCCGTCTGCTGCGGCGCGCCTTCGGAAAGAATATCCTCTAAGGAAAGTCCTCCGTCCGCCGGTTCCGTTTCTTCGGGTTCCTCTTCGGAATCCATTCCCTCGGGAGCGGTCATCACGTACTCATCGAGCGGGGCTTCCACAAAGGATCCGAACTTATCGGCATTTCCGTCGCCGCGGAATACTTCGTCATCCGCCGGCTCCGCCTTCGCTTCGGGAGCGAAACTCCAATTGGAAAGCAGCTCGTCCACGTTATTGCCGGGAGCGGCTTCAACTTCCTCAGACTCCACTGCCTCCTCAGGCTCTTCGGGGAGCTCGGGCTCTTCGGCTTGTTCCGTTTCCGGAACGGCTTCCGTATCTTCGATATCCTCCGGAAGTGTAGGCTCCTCGAAAGCGTCTTCCTCTGCGGATTCCTCTGCCTCCTCATCACCGAAATCGATATTGATCAAATGAGATGTTTCTTCAGGTTCACCGGATTCGTCAGGAAGTTCCGGTTCCTCAAACTCCTCGGGAGACTCAGGCGCCTCAGGTTCTTCCGGCTCTTCCTCTTCCTCGGGAAGCTCGGGTTCTTCCGGTTCCTCGGGAAGTTCGGGTTCCTCAAAGTCTTCCTCTGTGATCGGATCCGCAGGGCCGTCCGGATCTTCAACAGCTATCACACCGGGATCGTCCTCATCAAAGCCCTCAATCGGGATCTCAGGCTCCGCTGCCTCGGCGAAGTCCTCCTTCTCAATCTCGATAGAGTCAAATGCGGGCTTCGCAGGTTCCTCTGCCGCTTCCGGCTCACCGAATGCTACCGCAAGCGGTTTCTCCTCATCCGCTTCGGACTCCTCGCCGAAATCAATCTTGATTTCTACGGGCTCATCGGATTTCTCAGGTTCCTCAGGCTCCGCAGCCGGCTCGGGTTCCTTTTCCGCCTTCCGGAAAGGATTAAACAGGAACGCAAACGGATTGGCGCGTTTCGTTTCTTCCTTTTCTTCCTCGGCAGGTTCCGCCGCCTTTTCTATCTCTTCATCATCGTCCTCAGACTCGTCTTCGTCCTCGTCGGAATCCTCTTCCTCGTCTTGGGATTCGTCATCCTCATCGTCAAGGTCGTCGTCAGAATCCTCGTCCTCGTCATCTATGTCGTCATCGGAATCTTCCTCGTCAGAATCTTCGTCTTCCGGCTCATCATCCTCTTCATCGTCCTCATCCTCAGTGTCGTCCTCGTCCTCATCTTCATCGGACTCTTCTTCGTCATCAAGGTCTTCTTCGTCATCCGAATCGTCCTCATCTTCGTCGGAGTCTTCATCGTCATCGAGGTCGTCTTCATCATCCGACTCCTCTTCGTCCTCAGTGTCATCCTCATCGGAATCCTCGTCCTCGGACTCTTCCTCATCGGATCCGGACTCGCCGTCAGGCTCATCCGGGAAGGAAATCACGGTAATTCCCGCCTCGGGCTCCTCGTCGATTTCGATCACAATGCCCTTATCGAGAGCTTCGGGCTCCTCTTCCGGCTCTTCGGAGTCTTCCTCAGCAGCCTCTGCAGCAGCCTCAGCGGTTTCCTCTTCGGATGCCTCTTCCTCGCTCAGTGCCTTCTCGGCTTCCGCCATAATCTCATTGAAACTGCGCTCAATCTCCTCGGCAGTCTCCTCAACGGACTTCTTCAGCTCGGCAAAAGGTCCCTCAAGGCTGCTCGTGAAGGACTTAACGGCTTCCTCAACGGAACTTCCGACCTCTTCGCATGCCTTTTCGGCTTCCAGAACGGCGCGGTCAATTGCCGCCTCGGCTTCCTCTTCGGCAGCCTTCCGTTCCGCGGCATTCTGTTCGGTTCCGAAGGAGCGGATGGCTTTCAGAATGTCTTCAAATCCCTTCGTCTCCTCTCCGGACCATTTCTGGTCCTTCCCGAGAAGGAACTTAAGATTCAGTAAAACACTCACCCCGAGAGCCGTTCCGAGCAGTTTCACAAGGCTGCTCGTCAGCTTCTCCGTCTCGCCGTCACCGGCACTGCGCTCTGTATTACATTTCCATATCTGCTCACCGCAGTACGGGCAATAATTCACATCATTCGGAAAATCAGACCCACATTTACTACACTTCATGACAAATCCTCCTCTGTTGTTGTCAATCGGTTCTCCGAAAAGAACGAATTGCCGCCGCCCGATTGAAACCCCATAACCAATCGAATCGGTTAATATATTTTAATCTTTTTTGAATATGTCTGTCAATAGTTTTGCGGGTGTTCAGTACCCGATTTCGGCAAGAATCCGGTCGATCAGTTCCGCATTTTTTACGGAAAATGAGGACGTAATATGCGGCGTCTCCCTGTAAAGGATGCAGCGGTTCAGCTGCGACACCTCAAGCGCGTAATTCTGAGGAGCAAATACGGTCCTCTCCGTCACGCCGTCCGCGTTATAAATCGTGTAGCTCAGATTCCCTTCCTGGTTGTATTCGACGCCCGAGCGAATCGAGCCTTTCGTGCCGTGAATATACAGCCGGTCATAGCGGGAATTGGTATTGGTTCCGAGGTTCATCCCGACATTGAAGGACGCCCTCGCGCCGTTTTCAAACTTCATGATAACGCCGGTCAGCATGTCAACACCGAGGTCGGTAAACTCCGCCACCGCCTTCACGTCCGCCACATCGGAATCGATCAGGCTGAGGATCATCGTCGTGCAGTAGCAGCCGAGGTCATAAAGTGCTCCGCCGCCGTGCTCCTTATGAAGCCGGAAGTCCTCCTTATAGCCCTGGGTGACAAATGCGGTATCGATATAATCAACATCGCCGATCACGCCGTTTGCGATATCCTGCTTTAAACTCTCCATGAACGGGCTGTGCAGATACGCGTATGCTTCCATCAGAATAACGCCGTTGCGTTCCGCAGTCTCAAACATCTCCTTTGCCTCCGCCGCGTTCATCGCGAGCGGCTTCTCGCAGAGCACATGCTTGCCCGCCTGCAGCGCCTTCTTCACCCACGGCAGGTGAAGGTCGTTCGGAAGCGGAATGTACACCGCCTGTACCGCTTCGTCGGCAATCAGCTCGTCATAGCTTCCGTATGCCTTTTCAATTCCGTATTCCGAGGCAAATGCCTCCGCCTTCGCAAGACTCCGGCCCGCGATTGCGTACAGCCGGCATCCCTTTGCCTTCTTCATTCCGGGTATCGTTGCCCACCGCGCGATATTGGCGGTGCCGAGAATGCCCCAGCAAACCTCACTCATACTCTGTCCTCCTGCGCCAGATAGTATTCCTCAAGCCGCGGTCTCGCGGCAACATAGTAACGTTCGAGCGACGGATCGAACTGCGTTCCCATCCCGCTCATGATAATACTGTCGGCCTTTTCAAACGACATGCTGTCCTTGTATACGCGCTTCGAAACAAGAGCGTCATAGACATCGGCGATTGCCATGATGCGCGCCTCAAGCGGGATCCGCTCGCCGGCGATTCCGTCGGGATAACCCGAGCCGTCCCAGCGTTCATGGTGGTAATGCGCCATATTTTCCGCAACGAGATGGAACGCATCGTCATCGGTTCCGCGAAGGATCGTATGCACGATTCGGGCGCCTTCCTTCGCATGCTTCTTCATCTGTTCAAACTCCTCCGGCTCAAACTTTCCGGGCTTACGGAGTATCTTATCGTCAACCGCAATCTTGCCGAGGTCGTGCATCGGCGCGGCCTTGATGAGATTCTTAATGTACTCGTCCTCAAGATGGAATACGTTGTCCTTGCGGATTTCGTCCGTCAGGATCCGGACGCCCTCACTCGTACGCCGGATGTGACCGCCCGTCGAGTTGTCGCGGCTTTCCACCATGGTCGCCATACCGAGGATCAGGTTGTTATGCATATCCACAATATGTCTGGTCTTCTCATCCACCTGCTCGCGGAGCTTCGCGTTGAATCCGTCCAGAAGTTCGATGTACTGCTGGCGCTTCGTGTCGTCGCTTACGAAGAACTGATAGCCGCGCTTCCGCTTTCCGCTGAACAGATACGTAACGGAGATTAGATAGCTGTTATCGCCGTGCTTATACGTAAACTGACTGCTCTTCTCGTCCTTGTCGAACTTATCAAGCCACTCGGAGATATACGGAGCGAGCGGGTTATCCTCGGGGATAACGCGGTCCACCGTTGCTCCGGCAAGTTCGGGAAATACGCCGAGTGCCGTCACGTTGCAGCCGAGATAATGCCGGTTGAAATCAAAGGAAAGGAAGCCTTTGTCGCCGTTCTGCACAAGCGAATCGATTCCGGAATCCGTTATATCGTAGAGACATACCTGGTTGATAATGACCAGGTACATGATCTGCGCGAACACGTAAGCCGCCGAGATCAGCTCGATCTTGTCCGTGATCAGGCTCCGTCCGCCGTAGAAAACGAACACCGCGATCATTTCCGGAATGAACATCAAAAGGATGATTTTATTCGGCACATTTTTCTTCCTGAAGAAACTGTAAACCATCGCGGCAAAGCTGATCGCGAAATAGCTGAGAATCATGACGGCAAATACGGTGTGCATCACGCCGTATTCCTTGTCAATCAGTCGGCCGACCCCGTCCTCGACCGTGAATCCGTAGGATTTATAAAAGATTTTGACGTTTCCGTCGCCGACCGTCAGCGAACTCAGGTAGACGACCATGCTTAACGCGACAAACACCATCCTCACCGCGCGCGGCACCTTGATGTCGCACAGGTTCAGAATCGTCAGCGTGATGATCAGCATCAGAAACGTCGCGCCGAGATACGTGATCTTATTGGCGGCCGTCGCCTCCTCAATCGTTGTGGAGCGCGCCGTCAGCAGATTTCCGAGTATCGCGATCGGGACAAATGTGAAGATCAGCGTGACATGTACGTCGAAATGTTTGTGCCAGCTCATCAGATAGACAAGCGTCAGCAGCACGGATACAAGCAGCAGAATTTGATAATAAGCAAGAATCATTTGAAAGCCTTCCTATCAGTCTTTTACAACAATACAGCTGTCATTAATGTCCGAAACACGGGCAAATCCGGTACAGCTCATAATAAACCGGAGTTCGTTTCCGATTCCCTGAAGAAAATCCTTCATGCCGGAAACTCCGCCCTTCTCAAGGGACGGCATCATCGAACGGCCGACCGCGGCGGCATCCGCGCCGAGCGCGATCGCCTTATAGACATCGGCGCCGCTTGCGATACCGCAGTCCACGATGATCTTCACATCGTAGCCCTTAAGTGCCTTCTTGATCTCCGGAAGGATCATCAACGGCGGAACCGCGTACGGAAGCCTGCCGTGGTGATGGCTCACGAGAATCGCCTTAACGCCGAGGTCGGCGCATTTGACCGCGTCTTCCGCGCTCAGAACACCCTTTACATAGAACGGAAGCTTCGTCGACTCGACATAGGAGCGGATCATCGATGACGTCTGAACCGCCATCTTCTCTCCGACAACGATATCCAGTCCGCCGTTTCCGAAGATGTGGTCGATATCCATTCCGATTCCGGCAGCGCCCGCTTCTTCGGCGTATGCCATCTGGTCGCGGACTTTGCCGTTGTCCGCGTACGGCTTCACGATCCGGACGGTCTTCGCGCCGGTCGCCGCGATACGGGCAAACATGTCATTTTCCATCATGCCGACAAAGTTGAGGATGTTCATCTCCTTTGCCGCGATCGAGTATTCCTCAAGCCCGGTCAGTTCCCGGCCGCCCATCGGTCCGAGGTGGGAAAATGCGGGCGTCATCACGGGCATCGAAAACGTATCGCCGAAGAACTCCGTCTGCGTGTCGGCGACAACGGAATCGATAAGGCGTTCTTTAATCAGAATCCTGTCCATGTACTGCGCCGTGATCACGTTGGCATCCGACAGTCTATGATATTCCATGGAGAACCTCCTTTAACACGTTGAAATGAGTGATGTATTCCTCATCCGTATGCAGATGCTCTAAAATGACCGGCATATCGGGGTCGATCGCGTTCATTGCTTCGACATAGTGCCGCAGAGGGAATTCCCCCTTTCCGGGAGCACATTCCTCAAGCTGGAACGTATACTCTTCCTTCAAATGCACATCCTTGATGTGGCAGCTGCGGATGCGGTCTCCGAGAAGCGAAGCGCACCGGTCCGTGAATTCCTCCGCGAAGAAGTAGCGGTCCGCGGACTGCACCATGTTGATGATATCCATATGTACGGCAAAGCGGTCGCGGTTCACCTCTTCGATCAGACGGAGATAATCCTCCGGACCGGTCGGTACCATCCACGGCATCGGCTCAAGCGTAAAGTAAGTATTCTTCACTTCCGCGCGGTCGATGATATCCTGCACCATCGCCACCGTCTCACGTCTTGCCTCTTCGGAGAAATTCTCCCGGTAATGGCCGTCCCAGCGGGGTCCGAACGCTCCCGCCACATTGACCGCGCATCGCGCGCCGAGCTCATCCGCGAGCCTTAACTGCGCGACACAGTAGTCGCGGTTTCTGTGGCGTTCCTCCGGGTCCTTCGCGAGCGCGTTGCGCCAGATCCCGACCTCCGCGATCAGAAGTCCATACTTATCGGCAGCCTCCTTATATTCCGCAATTCTCTCCTTCGGTTCATTGCTCTGCACCGGAAATACAACCGACCGGCATCCGAGTTCCGTCTGCCGCCTCGCCCATTCCTCCGCCGAAGTATGCATAAGAGGCGATGAAATCCCAAGTCTCACAATCCTTCCTCCTTATCCGTTACGCTTCCCGGGTCCGCGGAATTCCTTACCGCAAGCCGTCTCAAAAGGTTCTTCAAACACACGATACGCACATTAATTATCTTAAAAAATTGTAGCATGAAAAGGCGGAAAACGCAATGAACCATAGCATTTTCCGCCTGTCATATATTATCCGATTCAGGTTGACAAAGAATCCGTCAGACCGGGTTCTTTCCGTCTTTCAAACCGCGGATTTACCACTCCGCGTCATCACTTTCTTCAATCGTTCCCGCCCAGCGGTACCGCCCGTTGGTCGCACACAGGAAACGCCGCCGGAATTCCGCCTCGATCTGGAATCCGTCATAGCGGAAGTTAAGCTCCTCCGCCTCCGCCGGAGTCTCTACCGGGAAGTAATGCGAATAGAACGAGTCCGAGGAATCATCGGTATCGGAATGGTATTCCGAACGCTGGTACAAAAGATATCCGCCGCAGCCCTGGCACCGGCACAGCTTGCGCCCGCCTTCGTCCCAGATGTGCAGCTTGTGGCCGTGCGCGCTGCTTCCGTACTCTTCGACCGTCTCCCAGCCGCTGCTCCAATGCTCATGCGCATCTTCGATGTTCTTCATTTGAAACGCGATACAGGATGCCATCGGTAACCCCTCCTATCTTTGCTTCCGGTAACATCATTGTAGCACAGCGCGGAGCCGCTGTCATCCGAAACTTACCACAGGTCGTCGAGTGCCTTCCGCGCCTTATATTCCGACACATTGAAGTTCCGGAAATCCTTCTTATGTTCCAGGTTCGTACGATATGTTTTCTCATGTCCGATTATATCCGCGCGGGTATCCCACAATACGGGATTCCTGCTCCACCGGTCCACAATCACGGGGATGGCATCGGTCGACAGCATGTCATGCGTGTATTCGTATCCGTATCCGTGATCCATATTATATGCCGCGATCCAGCGGTCCGGATAACTGAAGGCAAAAACGATCCAGGTCGCCGCCACAACCGCCGCAGCGCACTTGACGAACGGGAATGACGCACGGTACACCAGCCCGACCGCTGCCGCGAGAACAAGCGCGATCACCGCAAGCGCCCAGAGCACGAATGCCCGCAGGAACGTAAAGCCGTATGCGTCGATGTAAAGGATCATCCGGTAAAGACTCGAGCCGAGCATCACATATGTACATCCGCAGATTCCGGTAAGCATTCCCCGCAGTACCGCGTGGTCGCGGGAATACTTCCGGCACACGAGCACGAGTACCAGATTGATCAGGCAGACAAATACGAGCTCATAAAACCCTTCGTGAACATAACTCGCGTAAGTGTATCCCTCCGGCAGTTCTCCTTTGCCGAGAAACAGATAGAATACCTGGATTGCGCAGTAGAACAGGTACACGATCAGAATTACGGTCATTATGGTGATTGCCGTAAGCGGATTGCGGATGCGCGCGTCCTTCGGCTCGGTACAGAGCCACCCGATCTTCTTCGAAAAGCGCGTCATCAGGGCAAAGGAAACCGCGAACATTCCGAAAAGCATCCCGAGGATTACGACGATTCCCGAGTCGAACCGTATTTCAAACATATCCGCTACCGCCTGACAGAAGACGGCATCCGACGCCGCAAGGAGCGGCACGATGACGATCAGTAACGGAACGCAGAGCACGAGTCCTAGGAATATATACCGCATCGGGTCCTCCTGCCTTTCCGCCGCGCCTTTATTGCCGGAAAGCCGGTCTCTGCGGACGGAAAGCGCCTCCGTCACGATGTTCGGGATAAAGGATATCCCCGAAACCGCCGTTTCAAAGATTGCCCTGCAGTAACGCGCCACATCCCACTTCGAGTCATCATACAGACTGTTTAAAAACAGCATAAAGAGAAGCACATACATCAGTACCTTATCGATAACGATCAGATACCCGCTTCCCGTTGTCGCCACATGTACTGCGAGCGCCATGATCCCCGCGGCATAGAATCCCGCGGATCTCTTCGGCTTCTCCCCCATCAGCCGGAGTACCGCGCAGAACACGGCAAGCGTTGCCGCCGCGTACACCGGATAGGTGATTCCGTTCGGCGCGTCGTAAAGGCAGAACGTAAACACCGCCGCGTAACCGATACTCAGAAAAAGCTTTTTGAAAAACCGGCTTCTTCTTTTAGCAGGATCTCCTTCCGGCTCGGATTCCCTTACTGCCGCAAAGCTTCTCCATACGCCTTCCCCCGAAGCCGCGCCGTTCCTTCCCGGAACATTCGTAATCCGGATAACCTCGTACTCTTCCCTTCCGTCAAACAACTCATCATTTTCCATTTCATTACTCCCCGTTTCTCTTCCACACAACTGCCGATTCAGTTCTTCCGGTACTCGAACAGATCTCCCGGCTGACATTCGAGAATATCACACAGTTTCTCGATCGTAGAAACCTTTATCGCCTTTGCCTTTCCGCTCTTCAGAATGGACATGTTCGCGAGCGTTATGCCGACGCGGTTCGCAAGTTCGGTAACGCTCATCTTGCGCCTAGCGAGCATCACGTCAATGTTGAACACCAGATGCCCGCTGAGGGGCATCTCCCCGCCCGTCATCAATTCAAATTCATCCGTCTGCTTCATCATTTCTCTCCCGTACACTTATACCGTAAGCTCATTCTCTTCCTGGATCTCCGCTGCCTTCGTTACCAGATGCGACAATGCTGCAGCGCAGATGGCAAATGCGGTTCCGAAGCAGCAGATCATCACTGCCGCGGCCATGACAATCGGATGGGTAACCCGAAGGCAGAGCTCAATCGTGTTGATCACGAAGAAATATGCCACATCGATCAGTGCCAGGTAACAGATGGTCTTCAGCCGCTCCGCGTTACCGCGGGAAAATGACCTGTTCGCCCCGATTTCGGCCGCAATCTGCCATCCCTTCATTAACACGAGAAAACACGGAACCGCGGAAATCCATATGGTGATCATCCACGGCAGAGCATGATTCGCATCCATCAGGTTATTCTCCGTGAAATACTTCGCCGCAAAGGGAATCAGCAAAGCGTACACCACAATCCCGCAGATCCCCACTCCGATTACAACGCTTTTCAGCAGAACGGATAGTTCTTTCTGTTTCATCCCTTACCTCCCGAATCACCGGTGCCGCCTTCGGCTGCCGGAGTTTTACAATCAATCCTGTTTGAGCCGAGAATACCATAGAAAGACACGAAAGTCAACAAGAATTTATCGAATTACGATAAATTCTTTCTGTTTTACCGATAAAAAGGCACCGTCCCGAACCCGAACGGTGCCCTTACAGTGTTTTTATCAATTGTCATTTTATCCGTTTTTCAAAGGAGGTTACGACAGCACAACATTCGAAATATACATCAGCACACATGTCAGAAGATTCAGAAGAACAAGCCCGCACAAGACGACCGCATGACGCTTCTTCTCTTTTACGATGGTCGCGATAAACTCGCGCACGAACGCGTTGATCCAGAAATAGCTCTTCGTCTTTCCGCCGATTCCGTCGAGACGATAGCCAAGCTCGGACGAGAGCAGACCCGCGCGGAGCACATGATAATTCGTTGTGGCAAATGCGACGTTTCCGCCGCCGCGCTCATCGATCAGTGCCATCGCGTTCTTCATATTTTCCTCGGTCGTAAGAGAACGGTCCTCAATGAGGATCTGCTCCTCGGGAATTCCCTGGTCCTTCAGATATCTGCGGATTGCCTCCGCTTCGGAGATGATTTCGTCGCTTCCCTGCCCGCCGGAAGGAACATACACGATATCCTTTCCCGTCTTCTCTTTCTGCTGCTTCGCAAACCAGATTGCGCGGTCCGCTCTGCCCTGCAGAAGCTTCGTCAGCGTGCCGTCCTCACGGATGCGGCAGCCGTGGATGATAATATAATCCTTATCAAACGCCGGTATATGCTTCGCGGCATGAATGCCGAGGATGACCGTTCCGAACAGAACGCATTCCAGATAAGCCACAAATGAATACAGCGTATTGGTCGTAAACAATTCAACGAAACGGCCGATTCCCGTCCAGTTGTGAACATCCAGCCAGCGCTGGTTCTGCAGAAACATGCTGACGAAGAAAGGCACGAGCGAACCGAATCCGAGCGCCAATACCAGCATGGTCGCCAGCATATTACGCCATCCGAATCCCTCGCGGCGCATCAGATTCACATTGCTGATGATTACCATTACGCTGACGGCAAGAACGATCGGAAAAGTAATCGTCACAAGCAGAGCCATGACATTCATTGCCATATGAAGAGAGCTCACGAGTCCCCCTCCGCCGATTGCCGCGGCTGTCTGTGAATACAGGAAGAATACGAGGAACAGGATCAGACCGATATAGAGAATGTTCCGGTACCGGTACCGGTTCTCCTTGTGCGAGCGCCGGAACTTAACAATCATATAAATGATCAAAAGCAGGAAATACGCGGCAAATACGCCCTGCACCGCACGGCACCCCGTACACTCGCCGAAATAATCATCACAGGTTATAACTCCCGTGGGATGAACATACAGCACCTTTATGGAGGAAATATCCTCATAATCACAGCAGAGATACACCTTCCCCTGCTGTCCCGAAGACACCTTCACATAAACATGCCCGTCCTTCCTGGTATGCTCCGAAATGGTTACGCTTCCGCTGCTGTCCTCCTCCGCATAGACCTTACAGTCGGTGCCGGAAAGGTTTTTGGGTATGTCGAAGCAGACGGTATACCTGTCTCCGACGCAAAGAACGTAAATACAGCCGATTATCGTCAGCACGGCAAATGCCGGCACATACCAGAATTTTTTCAGCAAACTCATGACTTTCACTTAAAATACTGCTCCGTATAATCGAAATTCTTCCTACGCTTCCGCAACCCCGCAGTAAGCGTAGTCTTTATCTTCAACGGCTTTCTTAACCGCCTGCTCGTCAAATGTTCCGCAAAGCGTCAGGACCGCCGTTCCCTTTTCATGGCTCACTTCCGCGAATTCCACGAACGGAAGCGCCTCAAGCGTCTTCTTAACATTTGCCTCACAGTGACCGCACATCATACCATCAACCTTAACCGTAACCGTCATATTCGTACTCCTTTCATCCGTTCCGCCGGCTTCTGCGGCGGGTATTTCCGTTATTATCGCTGTTCCGGCATCTGTGCCGGATACTGTTGTATTCGTTACTGCTCCGTCCGAACCGGAACTCTTCTTTGCGGCAGTCTTCCGGGCGGTGATCCGGAACCGGTTCAGCCGCAGCGCGTTCATGCATACCGTAAAGCTCGACAGACTCATCGCCGCAGCGCCGATCATCGGGTTCATCTCCCACTTAAACAGTCCTGCTGCCAAAGGGATACAGATAATGTTATAAAAGAATGCCCAGAACAGGTTCTCATGAATGTTTCGAAGCGTTGCTCTCGAAAGCCGCACCGCGTTCACGACATCCGTCAGGGAATCGTTCATCAGGACAATGTCCGCGGAATCCACCGCGACATCGGTTCCCGCACCGACGGCAATTCCGATATCGGCTCTTGTAAGCGCCGGAGCGTCATTGATGCCGTCTCCGACCATTATGGTTCTGCCCTTTTCGGAAAGTTCCCGGATCACGGCTTCCTTGCCGTCCGGCAGTACGCCCGCGATCACTTCATCAACGCCGGCAGCCTTTCCGATTGCTTCGGCCGTACGTTCATTATCGCCGGTCAGCATGACAACACGCAGCCCGAGTTCCTTAAGCTGCCGGATTGCGTCCGCGGAATCGTCGCGAATCGTATCCGCTACGGCAATAATACCTGTAAGTCTGCCGTCCTCCGCAAAGAAAAGCGGCGTCTTACCCTGTTCGGAAAGTGCCTGAGCCGTATTGGAAAACGCTTCGGAAATCGGTACGATATTTCCGATATAGGCGGCGTTTCCGCCGTACAGCTTATGTCCGTTCCGGACTCCTGTCAGTCCGTTTCCGGGAAGCGCCGTAAACTCACTGACTTCCGAAACCGCAATGCCTCTCGCCGCTCCCCCGGCGGCAACCGCTTTCGCAAGCGGATGTTCGCTCTTGGCTTCGAGCGCGCAGGCTCGTTCAAACAGTTCCTTCTCCGTCAGTCCTTCTGCCGGATACACATCGGTCACTTTCGGTTCGCCCGTTGTGATCGTGCCGGTCTTGTCAAGCGCGACGATACGCGTCTTTCCGGCAATTTCGAGTGCTTCGCTCGTCTTAAACAGAATACCGTTCTTCGCGCCGACACCGTTTCCGACCATGATAGCTACGGGCGTCGCCAGCCCGAGCGCGCACGGACAAGAGATAACAAGCACGGAGATGCCTCTCGCAAGAGCCGAGGCAGCCGTCTTTCCGGCAAGCATCCACCCACCGGTCACGACCAGCGCAATCAGGATTACCGCGGGAACGAAGATTCCCGATACTTTATCCGCGATTCTCGCAATCGGCGCCTTGGTTGCCGCTGCGTCGCTCACCATACGGATGATCTGCGACAGCGTCGTATCCTGCCCGACTCTTACCGCCCTGCAGCGCATATACCCCGAAGTATTGATCGTAGCCGCGCTGACCGGGTCGCCTTCCTCCTTATCGACCGGGACGGACTCTCCTGTCAGTGCCGACTCATTGACCGCGCTCATTCCGGATATGACGATACCGTCCGCCGGAATGCTGTCGCCGGGTCTTACGACGAATATGTCGCCTTCTTTAACTTCCGCGACCGGCACTTCTGTTTCCTCACCGTTTCGAAGAAGCACGGCCGTCTTCGGCGCAAGCCTCATAAGACTTTTCAGCGCGTCGGTCGTTCTGCCCTTCGACATCGCTTCGAGCATTTTCCCGACCGTGATCAGCGCCGGAATCATGGCTGCCGATTCGAAATACAGCTGATTATGATACAGATGCATGAGTCCGCTGTCCGGCGTACCGGAGGCAGCCTTCACGCACATTTCGATAAAGACATATACGCTCCAGGAAAAGGATACTGCCGAGCCGAGCGCGACAAGCGTATCCATATTGGGCGCTCCGTGCAGCAAAGCGCGGAATCCGCTTGTAAAAAACTTCCGGTTGATCGCCATCACAATAAGCGCGAGCGCCATCTGAACGGCAGCAAGCGTAATGTGGCTGCCTGCGAGTCCCGCCGGAAGCGGGAGCCCCAGCATGTTATGTCCCATCGTGATATACATGAGCACGATGAGAAATACCGCTGACAGAATAAGACGCCGCTTCAGTTTCGGCGTCTCAAGATTCTTTAAAGCGTCTCCGGTATCCGCAGGCGTGCTTCCGCCGTGCCCCGGTTCCTCCATGACGCATGCCCCGTATCCGGCTTCCGTGACCGCCTTAATGATATCGTCGCTCGAAGCCGTTCCGGACACACCCATGGAATTCGTTAAAAAGCTCACCGAAACGTCTGTTACGCCCGGAACCTTGGCAACAGCCTTCTCGACTCTTGCCTGGCAGGCCGCACAGCTCATTCCGGTTACCTGGTATTTGTCCATCCTTTTTTCCTTTCCGAACCGGTACGGCGGAATCTCCGTACCGCACGCACTGAAACCGCAGCGTCAGATGATATAGTACCACTCGCTGCCCTGGCTGATCTCCTCCGCATGACGCTCGCCGCTTGTCCGGTATTCCATCTCGAGATTCTTCATGCTGACTCTCGTGTTGGCATCAATCGAGCGCGTGATGAACGTATTGCCGCCGATGACGGTATTCTCCCCGATGACCGTATCGCCGCCGAGGATCGAGGCATTGGCGTAAATCGTAACATTATCGCAGATCGTAGGGTGACGCTTCTTTCCGGACAACTTCTGGCCGCCTCTTGTAGAGAGCGCGCCGATCGTAACACCCTGATAGATTTTTACATTGTTGCCGATGATCGAGGTCTCGCCGACAACGATACCGGTGCCGTGATCGATGAAGAAATGACGGCCGATCTCCGCGCCGGGATGAATATCGATTCCGGTCTCCGAATGCGCGTACTCGGTCATGAGACGCGGAAGCACCGGAACGTGCAGCTTATGAAGCTCATGCGCGATGCGGTACACGGTGATTGCCATAAGACCGGGGTATGCGAGGATGATTTCTTCCATGCATGCCGCTGCGGGGTCTCCGTCAAATGCGGCGATCAGATCGCTCTCAATCAGTTCTCTGACTGCGGGAATCCGCTCAAAGAACCGCTTGCACAGGCGGTAGCCTTCCTCTTCGCGGCTTTCCTCATCCATCGTACCCTTCTTAACGAAGAGCGTGAGTGCGAGAGTCACCTGCTTATGAAGTCTGCAGAAGCAGTCCTCAATCGTCACCGCAAGCGTGTATTCCGGGCTGTAGGTTGACACGGAACGGTCACGGAAATAACCCGGAAATACGATCCGGAACAGTGCGTTAACCAGTTCCCGCACTTCATCCTTATCCGGCGAATTCGCGACGGTCAACCCGTCAATCGTCTTGCCGCCCTCCATATCCTTGTATATATTCTTAACAATCTCACTGATTTCTTTCTCTCTGCCCTGATTCATAGCCATAGCTGTTTCCTCCGTGATTATTCCATGGGTACGGCTTCCGCCTTCTTCAACCGTTCCATTTCGGTCAAACAACACTTATCTATTATATTTTATAACAGATTTCCGTGAAAAAGAAAAGGATTCGAAACCGAATCCTTTCAGAAATCTTTATTCCGCCGCGCGAAGGTTTATTTCTTAACCGAGTACCCGAAGGTGCCGAGTTTTGCTCCGAGCGCGTGATATACGCCGTGCGAATACGCGATCAGACCGGCTTTTTCAAGGTCGAACCTACCGTCCGCGTCCATGTAGCGGTCATCGACCGTCACACCGACCACTTCCGCGATATACATGTCGTGCGCTCCGAGACGTTCCGTCTTCTTTACCTTACAGTACAGGTTTACGGGGCTCTCCGCGATCGCCGGTGTCTCCATAAAATCCGAAACGTACGGTGTCAGCTTCTTCTCAGCGAACTTGTCAACCTTCCTGCCGGACTTCACACCGCACCAGTCGCATGCCTCCGTCAGTTCCTCCGTTACGAGGTTTACGACAAATTCGCCGCTCTCCTCGATGATCTCATGCGAATACCGCTCGGGACGAACCGAAATGGAAAGCATTACCGGGTCGGAACAGATCGTTCCCGCCCACGCTACCGTTACGATGTTCGGGCGCTCGTTCTCCCCTTTCTTCTTGCTGCTTACCATGACTACCGGCACGGGATAGAGCATGTTGCCGGGCTTCCAGTTCTGCTTTGCCATTTTCCTTCCTCCGTTTTATGCTTCCGATTTGTGATTATTCTCGTTGATATATAAAATCTGGGCGAGCTGTTTTGCGACAAATTCGCCTCTGTCCGCTACCGTTCCGGTAACTTCGGTGATCAGAACGCCGTAGATCCGGCTGCCGTAAAATACGAGTGACGCGATATAGGCGCCGCATTTCGGCAGTTCGGTCCGGTCAAGCATCGAATCGAGCCTGCACACTCTCCGCTCCGCCGGTAATACACGCAGCTCGCCTCCCTTAACAACGCACATCAGACGGGCTGTCTCGGGAAATGTGATCCCTCCCTCTTGCGGAACAGCAACCGGTTTCTCAAAAAGATACAATGCCGCGTTATGGAAACTCAGCTTATCGAGATTGCGGATGATGGTTTCCTCCGTAACAGTATTCCCGCCGTCAAACTGGGTTCCGCATGTGAAGAAATCCCGAATGCGTTCGCGTTCCACCTTCAGATTCGCGTCGAAACGGTTGACCTCGGCGGCCATGGATACGATCGCGCGGTCCTTCATGTAGGAGAAGCACCGGTTCGTCATCATATTGGCGAGCGGCGACTTCTGCGACTTATTCATACCGTTCTGCAGCCGCTCGATACAGCGCACCATATGCGCCGGATCCGTATACCGCATCGCGCCGTTCGAGAAGAAGATGTCGATCAGCCGGCGGATTTCATTGAATTCCTCGGTTGACATGGAACCCGCAATCATCGACCGGAGCATTCTCGTGATGAATTCAAAGAACAGTCTCCGAAGATCCACCTCCTCGCGGTCATGAACCTCGCTCAGATAACGGTAGAAGCAGTCATCGAACATGCGGTAGACAAATGCCTCGTCAATCTTGAGCATCTCCATCGTCGTATATTCATACATCGCGTACTCAAGCGATTCCTTACCGTACAGCCTTGTCGGAAGGACCTCCGAATGCACTTCCTCGCCGTCCATCATGCGAAGCAGCATCTCCACGGCCTTCTCGCCGAGCGTGATTCCGTCGGCACCGATGGAAGCAAGCGGCGGAAGCATCGTTCCGGAAAATTTCGTATTGTCAAATCCGAACACCTGAATATCGCGTCCGGGCTTCATTCCGAGTTCCTTTAATACACGGTACAACGGAACGGCAACCTGGTCATTGACGCAGAAGATTGCCTCGGCATCGGGATTCCGCTCCATCAGCCGCTCCGCGGCAGGCTGGGCGTCAATCGACATATCCGTCTTCTCATACATTTCTTCGGTGAATTCGATATGCTTTTCCGCGAGACACTTCCGGTACACTTCCTTCCGGTCCTGCGCGTCCGCGTTGTCATCGCGGCCTCCGAGCATGACAAACTTGCGGAGTCCCTTTACATTGACAAGATAATCCACTGCCTCGCGGATTCCCTTCTCATTGTCGTAACGCACCATGACACCGTCCGTTACGGCCGTTGAGATGAATACGCGCGGAATACGTGCGTAGTTCGAAAACTCACCGTTAAAGAAACTGCTGCAGCTGACTCCGCTGATATTCGGAAGGGTTAAGAGAAGTCCGTCAATCCGTATAACCTCCTCAAGCCCGTATATCATATTGTGAACGCGGGTTTCGAAATACCTGCTGCTCTTTCCCCTCTCCAGATGCTCATGGAGCCCGGGAAGCACGATAAGACGTACGTTCGGATAGCCGGCCGCTGCCAGCTGCACACTGTGGATAATCTCCTTCGCGTAGTCAACGGCAAGGTCTTCGATAATGAGTCCGATCGTCTTCCGTTCATCCGTGAATCTTCCCATGATTGCCTCCTGTTCATTTCTTACGAAAATCTCATACCGCTATATCCTGTGCCGGCTTCGAGAACAGATATCCCTGCGAAAAGTCCACACCGTACTTGATCAGCATGTCCTGAATCGCCTGATTCTCCACGAATTCCGCCACAACCTGAAGTTTCTGTCTGCTGAGCTGCTTCCATCCCATGATCAGCGTGATCAGATTCTGCGCTTCCGGATTCTCGCAGCACTGTTTCACAATGGAACCGTCAATCTTAATGAAGTCGGAATGGATACTGATCATATGCTGCAGGTTGGAGTAGCCGCTTCCGAAATCGTCAATGGAAACCTTTCCGCCGAGCTGATGGATGCGGTCTACGAAGACCTCCACGGCATCATACGAATCAACGTCTTCGTTCTCCAGTATTTCAAAGATAAAATTCTCCGGATGGTTCACGGACGAAAGAAAATCATATATGAAGTCCGTCATCTCACGGTTCTTGATATCACGCATCGCCAGATTGATGCTGACGCTCGCGCTCTCGCAGTCGCGGAATTTCTCAAACACCTTCCGGACCATGATCAGCGAAATGGAATCATACAGAAGTCCGTATGACCGTGCCACATCAAGAAACCGGTACGGTGTATAAACGGTGCCGTTCTCATCGGCGAGACGCATCAGCGACTCATAGTGATGAATGGTTCCCGTAACATTGTCATGAATGCCCTGATAATACGGAATGATCTTATCATGCGCAATGGCGTAATTGATGACGTTTACCATATGGTAGCGCTCGCGGATGCTCTCTTCGTCCGACTGGTAGCTGTCCGCGTCCACCACATGGAACTGCATGTTCCGGTTCATCATTTCAATACGCGCCGAGTTGTAAACCGTTTTCAGGTTATCCACGGTCGCGCCGTTGATAATACAGAAGATCGGTACGATTGCGATCAGCCCCTCGGATACGGAGAAAAGGCTCTTCTGAAGCATATCCATATGTCTGCGCATCACAGGAAGCGAACAGGTATATGACGGTACACCGATCGCCGCCATCCAGGTGTCAAGCAGATACATTTTGTAATTATGCTTCCGGGCGAAATCGTAGCATTTGCCGACGAAGCTGCGTTCGGTAAGCGAAATCCTGTCTTCGTCAAATACGACCTTCATCCCGGATGTATCCGGCACCTGGATCAGACATATCCGGTCATATCCGCGAAGCTTCATATCCATGCTGAGGGCAGCCTCATTCGGGATGTCCTCATGCTCGGAATAGAGCAGTTTCAGCTCGCAGTCGCGTACGAAATCCCGAAGGCCCGCTGCCGCTTTCGCAAGCGAAGGTCTCCTCTCGATCCGTTTCTCGATTTCCATCAATTGATGCAGCAGCGCCTGATTATCGACGGCCAGCGAATCGGTATGGGAAAATGCGTACGGATTGCATTCCTGCGTCATCGGATTCTCGCCGAAAGCGGCTACCGTGAACGCGCAGGCCGCGAGAACATTCTTCCCGTCCGCCCACGCGATCTCGCCGTCCGTAACACACCCGCACATGTTGGTATTCTCATACGCGGAGAGTTCCCATTTGGCGCAGTTCGAATAGATGCGCGAACGCGCGGCGGCAACATAGGAAATGATCGTTTCCGCTTTTTCGAAGTTTTCGATACGGCGGAACATCGCATGGTTATCGGCAATGATCTTGCGGTCATAGATAAAGGCGCGGCGAAGGCTCCTGCCGATCGTCACGTTATGATTCGTAAGCAGCCGTTCGCGTTTCGCGTCCGCGTCAATATCGGGACGTGCCGCGTAAGCTGCGGAATAAGCGGGATCTTCCGGCGGGAAAAGTTCCGACAGCGTACGGCCTTCCACATACCGCATCGGTACCGGAATGTCATCCTCATCCGCGTACACAAGCGGGAACAGTTCGGCAATTTCGGGATGTTTTTTCAATGCTTCGCCGACGCCGGTGCGGTATTCCTTGGCCGCGTCCACATCGCCGAGTTTCAGAATACAGTTTCCGAATGCGTCGGTAATCTCATAGGAATCGCCGATTGCCTGAGTGCCGGTCGCGTAATCCGTAATGCAGGATATCTCCTCTCCCGCAAGCGAGCAAAGGAGAAGTCCCTGATTCATGAACCCTGTTTCGTCAAAGACAAATCCGCCGCTTTCCTTCTGGATTCCGATATCGGAGTAATTCACTATTCCGCCGGCCATACGGACGCCGGGAGCGCACCCGTTCACCTGCTCCACCATCTGTTCGAAATTATAAAAGCGACCCGCCAGAAAAGCGAACAGCATCTTCATCTCAGGCTGCATCAGCGCAGGTTTCGCAATCATACAGACATTATCCACGGACAGCGGTTCGCCGGTCTGTTCATTCCTTGTCGAGAGCATCATGGTGCGGATGCTGGCGTTCTGCGTCTGCGTTACCGAAATGATGCACTGGTCCATGTAAAGTTTACCGCTGTTAATGACCGCGGAGGTGCTTGTTCCGATAATCTTCGCCTCGGGAACGATGGACTTGATGAAGCGCGCAAGCTCCACTGCCTCTTCGCCGAGATGGATGGCCGTATGGATCCGGATCAGGATATCCCCTTCATCCGCCTCGCGCGTCATCTGGGAAAGAGCTGCCTCAAGTCTCGCTCTCGAAATATATTGTAAATTCCATGTAAACATGAAGGCCTCCTTTCCGGCCGTTTTCGATCGTCACGTACAAGCGCATAGTATTGACTATACTTTATCACATTCCGAAAACCCGTACAATAATAAAACAGAGACCCTCCGGCCGAGCCGAAGGAATCTCTGTTCTGCTGACAGATTATCCGTCACGTTAATGTTTCAAAGCAGCGATTACTGCTCTCTGTGGCATTTTACAGCGGTGCCGTAAGCCATAACTTCCGCAGCGCCCTGCATGATGGCGCTTGTGGCGTAACGCACGCCGACAATAGCATCCGCGCCGAGACGTCCGGCATCCTGGATCATACGCTGAGTCGCAACACGGCGGGCATCATCCATCATCTCCGTGTATCCGCTGATTTCGCCACCGACAATCGTCTTCAGGCCGGCCATGAAATCCTTTCCGATATGTTTCGAGTGAACGGTGCTTCCTTTCGCGATGCCGAGAATCTCCAGTTTCATTCCGTCAATGCTTTCCGTAGTGGTAACGATCATAGTCTTTCCCTCCCGTTAAAATGATTTTCTCCTTTGCGAGTTTCCTCCTCCCAGATTACCCCTTATTATATCACAAAAGCCTTCTTCTGTCATCAGAAAAGTCCCCTGTCCGGCCCATTTTCCGTAAAAATCGCATATAATTAAGAAATAATGCGTATTTCCGGTTGACATCCCCCGGAAAATGTGTTATAAACATCGTTGACTGCCGAAGACAGTAGGTGCCGTAAGGCGTAAGCGATTCGTAAGAATCCGCCAACCGAGGATATGTCAGCATTTAATGATGAGTATTTTGTGCTGCTTTTCCGCTTCGGAAGAGGAGCATTTTTTTATACCTCTGAATGTCGCGACAGTCGAAACTATACAGGAGGTAATTCACATGGCTAAGGTTGAGCTGAAGAAACCTATCATCGACGAGATCTCCAAGTATGTTGCCGACGCAAAGGCAATCGTTCTTGTTGACTATCGCGGATTGACGGTTGAACAGGACACCAAGCTTCGTAAGTCCCTGAGAGAAGGCGGCGTTGTATACAAGGTATACAAGAACACCTACCTCAAGAAGGCATTTGCCGGCACGGTTTATGAAGCACTTGCTAAGCATCTCGATGGACCTACCGCTGTTGCATTCGGATTGGAAGATGCAACCGCACCCGCCAGACTTCTTTCCGACGGAATGAAGATCTCGGATAAGCTTGAGTTCAAGGGCGGCGTTGTAGACGGAACCTATTATGATGCAAACGGCTGCAAGGTTGTTGCAAACATCCCTTCCAAGGAAGTTCTTATTTCCAGACTTCTTGGCAGCTTGCAGTCCCCGATCGCGAATCTTGCTCGCGTTCTCAATCAGATTGCAGAGAAGAAAGGCGAGGTTGCTTAATCTATCTGCACAGTTCGTATGACGCTGTCATACAGTCAAGCCGTATAACGGCATAATCTATTATTAATTTGGAGGAATTATAACATGACTAATCAGGAATTTATTGATGCTATCAAGTCCCTCACTGTTCTTGAGCTGAACGATCTTGTTAAGGCTTGTGAGGAAGAGTTTGGTGTTAGTGCTGCTGCAGGCGTTGTAGTTGCTGCTGCCGGTGCTGGCGCTGCCGCTGCTGCTGAGGAAGAGAAGACCGAGTTCAACGTAGAGCTTACCGAAGTTGGTGAGAACAAGGTTAAGGTTATCAAGGTTGTTCGTGAGATCACCGGTCTCGGCCTCAAGGAAGCTAAGGATCTTGTTGACGGCGCTCCTAAGAACATCAAGGAAGCTGTTTCCAAGGAAGAGGCTGAGGACATCAAGAAGAAGGTTGAGGCTGAGGGCGCTAAGGTTACGCTGAAGTAATCTCGAAAAAACCTTCACAAAAGGCCACGAA
>JAGADM010000067.1 GCA_017613595.1 Lachnospiraceae bacterium
GAAAAGCGGAAACCGCAGAGGTTTCTTCTTGATAACGAAAACACTATTCGCTATAATGGATGCGGCAGTGGTTTCACACACACAATGAGTTTTTAGGAGGATTGTTTCATGCAGAAAGTATCTTTGAGTCAGGACCTTAAGAGCAATTCGTATCCCGGAAGAGGAATCGTATTGGGTAAGTCCGCAGACGGACGTTATGCGGTAACCGCATATTTCATTATGGGTCGCAGCGTTAACAGCCGCAACCGCGTATTCGTGGAGGACGGAAACGGAATCCGCACACAGGCATTCGATCCTTCGAAACTTTCCGATCCGAGCCTCATTATTTACGCACCGGTTCGCGTACTCGGCAACAAGACGATCGTTACGAACGGCGACCAGACCGATACCATTTACGAAATGATGGACAAGCAGTCCACATTTGAGCAGGCACTCAGAACGAGAGAGTTCGAGCCCGACGCGCCGAACTATACTCCTCGTATCAGCGGCATCATGCATGTGGAGAACGGCACGTACAATTACGCTCTTTCGATTCTTAAGAGCAACAACGGCGATCCTTCTTCGTGCAACCGCTACACGTACGCATACACGAATCCGAAGGCAGGAGAGGGCCGCTTCATCCATACCTACATGGGCGACGGCAACCCGCTTCCGAGCTTCGAGGGCGAGCCCACCTGCGTGGATATCGTGGGCGACATCGATTCCTTTACGGATCTTGTATGGAACAGCCTGAACGAAGAGAACAAGGTATCCCTCTTCGTACGCTTTATCGATATTGAGACCGGCGCATATGAGAGCCGGATCGTAAATAAGTACAAATAATATCCGGAGGAACGAAACATGAACGAACTGGAACTGAAGTACGGCTGTAATCCGAATCAGAAGCCTTCCCGCATTTTCATGGCAAACGGCGAGGATCTGCCGATCGAAGTGCTGAACGGCAAGCCGGGCTACATTAACTTTATGGATGCTTTC
This sequence comes from Lachnospiraceae bacterium, assembly GCA_017613595.1. The sequence goes on from JAGADM010000067.1 coordinate 976, forward strand.
AACGGCTGGCAGCTGGTGAAGGAACTGAAGAAGGCGACCGGTCTTCCGGCAGCTACATCCTTCAAGCATGTATCTCCCGCAGGTGCTGCGGTAGGTCTTCCTTTGACCGATACGCTTCGTAAGATTTACTGGGTTGACGATCTCGGCGAGCTTTCCCCGCTTGCATGCGCATACGCAAGAGCAAGAGGCGCGGATCGCATGAGTTCCTTCGGCGATTTCATCGCTCTTTCCGATGTGTGTGACGTACCGACCGCCAACATGATCAAGAGAGAAGTTTCCGACGGTATCATCGCTCCCGGTTATGAGCCTGAGGCTCTTGAAATTCTCAAGACCAAGAAGAAGGGCAATTACAACGTTATCAAGATTGATGAGAACTATGTTCCCGAGCCTCTCGAGCGCAAGCAGGTTTACGGCATCACCTTCGAGCAGGGCCGTAACGAACTGAAGATTGACGACGCGCTGTTCGCGAACGTTCCGACTAAGAATAAAGAGCTTCCCGAGCTCGCGAAGATCGACCTGATCATTTCTCTGATCACCCTTAAGTATACGCAGTCCAACTCCGTATGCTACTGCAAGGGCGGACAGGCAATCGGTATCGGTGCAGGACAGCAGTCCCGTATCCACTGCACGCGTCTTGCCGGTTCGAAGGCCGACAACTGGTGGCTCCGCCAGTCTCCCGAAGTTCTGAACCTTCCTTTCCTTGATACGATCGGACGTGCAGACCGCGACAACGCGATCGACCTTTACATCGGCGAGGACTACATGGATGTTCTTGCGGAAGGCAAATGGCAGAACATCTTCAAGACAAAGCCCGAAGTCTTTACCGCGGAGAAGAAGCGCGCATGGCTCGATAAGAACACCGACGTAGCACTCGGTTCCGATGCGTTCTTCCCGTTCAGCGACAACATCGAGCGCGCATTCCGCAGCGGTGTTAAGTACATTGCAGAACCCGGCGGATCCGTTCGTGACGACCTTGTTATCAAGGCGGCCGACGACCACGGTCTGTTCATGGCATTTACCGGTATCAGACTGTTCCACCACTAATCCCGGTTACAAGAAACGGAGTGACCGAAAGTAAACGAAAAGCAGCCTGCCTGCGCAGGGCATCGCGGAAGGAACAAAATCCTTCCGCAACGTCCCGCGGGCGCGGCTGCTTATTTTATTATGTAAGGCACCCTGTTGTTTCTCTACCAGCTCAATATTCTTTTCTCGACTTCTTTCAGTTTCTTCCTTCGTTCCTTATAGTCGGGGAAGATGCCTGCGACATGTGCCCAGAAGGCTTTGCTGTGGTTCATCTCGTAGCGGTGGCAGAGTTCGTGGACGATGACGTAGTCGCAGATTGCCTCCGGCAGAAGGATGAGCTTCCAGTGGAAGTTCAGGTTTCCGTCCGAGGAACAGCTGCCCCAGCGGGTTTTCGTTTCGCGGATGGCGATGCGGCCGAAGGTTATGCCGAGGCGGTCGGCGTATTTGCGTACGCGCGCTTCGAGATAGGCTTTCGCGTAGCGGCGTCCCCAGCCGTTGACCGCTTCCTGCACGCGTTCGGGCGTGAGGCCGGCACCGCGTACCGTAAGAAGCGTTTCGCGCGGGTCGGGTCGAAGCGCGACGGTAACCCGTTCGGCGTCCGCAACCTCGTATAAAACGAGTTCGACAGCGCCACCGTGAAGAGGGAACAGCGCCCCGTCAAAGTAACGGTCGGAGGGTGCGTTGGTCTCCGCGGCTTCGCGGATAACCTTTTCCATTGCCTTCTGAATCCAGTCCTGCTTCTCCTTAAGGACGCGCTCAATCGTAAGGCGGGACGTGCCGTAGGGCGCACGGACCGTAAGCCGTCCGTCCTTCGAGACGGAGAGGCCGATTGTCTTTCGGTTGGTGAATTGTACGGTATACCATTCTTTCGATGTCATCAGTGTTTCTCCAAGGCGGGCAGCCCCGCCGTTTTCTATGTATATGCGGACTGTGTCCGGAAAGTTCAACTGTACTCTTCCTAAAGAATACCCTATGCGGCGTATTTTCGTCAAATAAAACCGAAAAATGCCCGGCTGATGGCGGGGCGAAATTGCATTTTCCGTGGTCGGAACATGGTGAAATTGTGTTTTTTCTTGAATTCATCGCCGAATGTGTTATACTGAAACGGTATGAGGAACGGTATGGGGTAGCGCGGAAGGCGGAGAGTTGAAATGGTTTGGATCAGTCTCGTAATGCTGTACGGTATCCTGAAGGGAGTCCGTGAAATACTGAAGAAGAAGGCACTGGGCCGCAATACGGTCATGGAAGTGCTTCTCATGTATACGCTTCTTTCCTTCCTGATCCTGCTGCCGACGGCACCCAAAGCCGGCGGACTCGAGGCGGGACAGTACGGCGCGATCTTCATCAAGTCGTTCATCATCTTTCTGGCATGGCTCTGCAGCTTTCACGCTCTGTCCATTATGCCTGTCAGCCTTTACGGGATACTCGATATGTCCCGTATCCTTTTCTCGACGCTTCTCGGTATTCTCGTGATCAAGGAGAAGCTTACCGTTCCCGTCGCGGTCGGACTGGTGCTCGTGTGCGCCGGGCTGTATGCGCTGAGCGGCCTCAAAAAGCGGGAGAAAGAGGAGACTACAATTGTAGAACAAAAGGCGGCCGAGGACAATCTTACGGCCGATGTAATGCCTTCGGAAGCGGAACAGATTCCTTCCGGGACGCAGACCGTTGAGAACCCGCAGCCCGCAGCCGAAGAGCGGACAAGAGACCAGATCGTCTGGGGACGCATCACTTCCTCGACGGCCGGCGTTGTCATCCTCGCATTCCTCTCGGCGTTTTTCAACGCCGTCAGCGGTACCATGGACAAGGTGCTGATGAAGGGAATGAACGAGACGCAGCTGCAGTTCTGGTACATGCTTTTCCTCGTACTGCTGTATGTCGGCTATACCGTTCTGATGCGTACGAAGATCCGTCTCAGGGGAATGTTCACGAACCCTTATGTGTGGATGCTGAGCGTCGCATTTATCATCGCGGACCGGGCACTGTTCATTGCCAACCGCGATCCGGCGTCGCGCGTGACCATCATGACGTTATTGAAACAATCCGGTGTAATCTGCACCATTATCGGCGGAAGGATATTCTTCCGCGAGAAACATATCAAATACAAACTTTGTTGTGCCGCAGTTGTGATCGCGGGAATCGTCATCGCGGTGATTCCATTCTCATAGGCATAACGGAAACGGAGATTGACAGTGAAACAGTTACGAAAGCTTACGGCAATCCTGCTCGTTTTTGCGGTTGCGTTCAGCTGCGCCGGCTGTGGTAAGAAAAAGATGACGGACAAGCAGTATGAGGAACTGGCCGGGAAGCAGGCGGAGAAGAACCGGAAAAATGTGGTTCTCCGCATTACCGTCGACGGTCAGACAAAGGAGATTACCGCTTACGATGTTGTGTATTTCCTTGCTTACAATGAGCGCCAGGCGTATGAGGAGAAGTCTTCCAAGGAGCCCGCATACCGTGCTCTCTACGGGGATGACTTCAACTACTTCGAAATGCGTGACTCGAACGGAACGATGATGAAGGACAGCTACAAGAGCGCCGCATTTTCCACCATCGCCTATACGTACATTCTGTATTATGAAGCCCTGAACGCGGGCGTTCAGCTCGAGGAACTGCGGAGAGTAAAGCTTGACAGCGCAACCTCGAACTTCTTAAACAGTTACTCGGCGGAGCAGCGTGCGCGTGTCGGCATGACGGCGGACTGCATCCGCGAAACTTATGAGAAGGTATTCCTTGCGGACCAGTACGGAACGCTTATGACGTCCGACTTTAAGGTTGATGAGGAAGCCGCGAAGGCAACGGTTGACAAGGAAGACTACCGCGTCTACCAGACCGACTACCTGTATGTGGCCAAATACGACTACGACGAGGATTTCCAGAAGGTGGAATTCAGTGCCGAGGAATCCGCGGCAAGAAAAGCCGCAATGGATGACGCATTCGAGAGAACGAAGAACGGCGAAGACATGATGACTATCCGGAGCTCTTATGATTCGATCATGAGCTACGGTACGCGTGACATTTACCGCACCGATAACACGCTGGAGCCGGCGTACATCGAGAACTCGATGAACCTCAAGGAAGGCGAGTGCGTATTCCTCGAAACAACCGGCGGATATTATGTTATCTACCTCGAGAACAATCACGAGTTCGTCGGATACGATGAAGCCGTTTCGAGCGCGATCGAGAAAGCGAAGAGCACCGGCGTTGCCGAGTGGTACATGACGTTCGAGAGCAAATACAACATTGAAAAGACCGCTGAATGGGATAAGATCGAGATCGGCAAATACGCGATCACCCAGTAGATTTCAGTGATATAAGGACATAAGAAAACCTCCTTTCGGGAAACCCGGAAGGAGGTTTATTCATGAAATGGCTTCACTCCTGATTCGTGAGAGCGTCGATCAGCGCTTTCGCGGGAAGGGAGAGGGGCCATTTTTCGTCATAAGCGATAACGAGCTTACGCTTTGGTAAAGCCTCGCGGAACGACAGACGCCGGAGCGAGGTGTCATTGTCCGGGAGGCAGAAGTCGGGTACGCAAGCGATTCCGAGACCGATGCGGGCGAGATCCAGCAGGAGGTCGTTGCTGTTCAGCTCAATCGAGGGAACGAGGTCAAGCGACAGGCGCTGGAACTGCTTATGAAGGAAATCGCTCGTTGCCGAGTTCTTCGAAAGCATCATGATCGGATAATCGAGCAGTGTCCGTAACGGAAGCGTACGCGGCTTTGCGGTATTATCGGGGAAGCATTCGGGAAAATGTTCCGGATTTCCGACGAAGACGTCCGAGAATTCGCGGATGTCGCGAACCTGCATGTTGCCGGTCAGCGATTCGTTCGGAGAGTTCGTCACGATCAGGTCCACCTGGCCCGCTTCGAGCATCTGCGCGCACCGCGGTGAGGTTCCGTTGATGATGTTGATGTGAACGTCCGGGAACTGCTCGTGAAGCGTTTTGAAGAACGGTACGAGAACGTAGCGGCAGATCGTATCGCTCGCGGCAATCCTTAACTGCATGCCGCCCTCGGAGGCATCTCTTGAAAGCTGGTTTTCTCCGCGCGTGATCAGCTGGATCGCGGGCTCGATGTGCTTTAAGAGCATCTCGCCTTCGGGCGTCAGCGAAACACGTTTCGTATTGCGGACGAAGAGCGTCTGTCCGAGCCGCTTTTCGAGAAGCTTGACCGACTGGCTGACCGCGGACTGGGAAATGTACAGCCCCGCGGCGGCTTCGGAGAAGCTTAAACTCTTCGCGACATGGTAGAAGACTTTATATAATTCGTAGTTGATATCCATGAGCCGGCTCCTTTCGGAATTCGTCAGAGGCTGTTATCTTACCCAGAAAGCGGCGAGGAAGAACAAGCCCGATATCATAACCTGTAAAAGCATGAAACGGTATACCGTCTGCGTGTCCGACCAGCCGGCCTTCTTGCGCGCGTGGTCATGCAGCGGGGTACGGATGTTTTTCATAATGGAAATCTTCAGGAAACGTTTGAGGAAAACCTTGATCAGTCCGAGTCCGCCGTCCAGAATGAAGATCAGGCAGAACGGGATGAACAGGAGCGGATCGGTACGAAGCGCGATGATCGCAAGGAACAGTCCGATCGCGCGGGAACCGGCGTCGCCCATCATCAGAACGCTCGGCGGACAGTTATACCAGAGGTACGCAAGCAGGCAGCCGATCAGAATGACGCAGAAGCCTACCGGACGTTCGGTTGTAATGGCGGGGCGGAGGAACGGCAGCGCGAACAGAAACGATGCCGCGGCAATGACGGAAAGGGTTCCGCTTAACGCGTCCACGCCGTCCGTGCAGTTTACGACGTTGATGGCAGCCCAGATCAGGATAACCGAGAGGATTGCGAAAAGCCACACGGGAAGGGTAATGCTCTTCGGGGAGTCACCCTCGCGGATAAGAAGAAGCCGGATAACCGGCCCGTTGCTCCATATGTACGTTGCCGTAACACCGGCCGCGATCAGGAAATCGAGAAATCCCTTCTTATATTCATTCCACGGATGCTCGCTGGCGTCATCGAGAAATCCGCTCAGCATGCCGAGGACAATAGCTGCAAGGTACAGCAGGTCTTCCGCATGAACCGGGAGAAACAGAGCGGCAAGGACGGCGAAGACAAGAATGAAGATGATACCGGCCCCGCGGGGCTTGCCTTTTGATTTCTCGCCGTTTACGGCAAATGCCCGTCCGCCGTCCGCGGGAAGATATCCCTTCAGAAAACGGAGCAGAAGAATGGTCATGCCGAATCCGGCGGCGCCGATTGCCACAAGCACGGCATAACGGTTATATCCGTGGGGATTGATCCCCAGCAGTTTAAAAAGCATAGAGAGACCTCCTTTGCCGGGCATTTTCCTGCCGCGGCCTTCCCGCATATTGTATCGCAAACGGCTCGGAAAAGCAAGTGATTTACATAAGTAAATCTTATAAATAAAATGACTTTTATTAATTTCATTTATAAATGAAGGAATGGTATACTGAACCAAAAGAATCCGTTTGCCTTCGTAACGTGAGAGCGGCGGAAGGCAAAGAAGTAAACCGGCTGCGGCCGGATAAAGGAGGATATATAATGGGTCAGGTACGCAGAATTTATGTGGAGAAGAAAGCCCCGTTCGCGGTTCGCGCCAAAGAACTGAAGAGCGAGCTTCGGGACTATCTCGGACTGACCGGACTCAGCGAAGTCCGCGTATTTGTCCGCTATGACGTGGAGAATATCAGCGAGGAAACTTACCGGAAGGCTCTTGTGACCGTGTTCTCCGAGCCGCCGATCGATGACGTATACGAGGAGAAGCTTCCGCTTGCGGACGGCGACCGCGTTTTCTCGGTAGAGTATCTGCCGGGACAGTTCGACCAGAGAGCCGACTCCGCGGAGCAGTGCGTTAAGCTCTTAAAGGAGACCGAGGAGCCGATCATCCGCTCCGCTACGACCTATATCTTAAAGGGAAGCCTTACCGATGAGGAGTTCGACGGCGTTGTCAGCTACTGCATCAACCCCGTGGATTCGAGACAGACCGGCGAACAGAAGCCCGAGACGCTCGTTACCGAGTTCGCCGTTCCCGAGGACGTGAAGATTTTCGACGGATTTACCGCCATGGCGGAGGCCAATCTGAAGGCACTTTACGATTCTCTGAATCTGGCGATGACCTTCAACGATTTCAAGTTCATCCAAGATTACTTTAAAAACGAAGAGAAGCGTGATCCGTCCATGACCGAGATCCGCGTACTTGATACCTACTGGTCCGACCACTGCCGTCACACGACGTTCCAGACCGAGCTGACCGACGTGCAGATCGAGGACGGCGACTATGCCGAGCCGATCCGTCAGGCATTTGCCGACTATAAGGCAGAGCGTACCGTATTATATAAGGACCGCAACGACAAGTTCATCTGCCTGATGGACGTTGCGCTGCTTGCGATGAAGAAACTCCGTGCCGAGGGCAAGCTTGCCGACATGGAAGTTTCCGACGAGATCAACGCCTGCTCAATCGTCGTTCCGGTTACGATCGAGAAGAAAGAGGGACCGGTTACCGAAGAGTGGCTCGTGTTCTTCAAGAATGAGACACACAACCATCCGACCGAGATCGAGCCGTTCGGCGGTGCCGCAACCTGTCTCGGCGGTGCGATCCGTGATCCGCTGTCGGGCCGCGGCTATGTATATCAGGCAATGCGTGTGACCGGTGCAGCCGATCCGACCGCATCCCTTAAGGATACGCTCGCAGGCAAGCTTCCGCAGAGAAAGCTGACGACCGGCGCGGCAAAGGGCTACAGCTCCTACGGCAACCAGATCGGTCTCGCAACCGGACTTGTTGATGAGATCTATCATCCGAACTATGTTGCGAAGCGTATGGAGATCGGCGCGGTTATGGGTGCCGCTCCGAGGGCAAATGTAAAGCGTGAGAATTCCGATCCCGGCGACGTGATCATTCTGATGGGCGGCCGTACCGGCCGTGACGGCTGCGGCGGCGCAACCGGTTCTTCGAAGAAGCAC